>CAYSZJ010000029.1:0-37561 GCA_964435435.1 uncultured archaeon | reverse complement strand
TGAACACTGTGTTGGAACCCTTGAATTGTATTTTAGTTAATACAAAACCACAGATAGAACCTAGCAAACAAGATAACACTGTAGCAACAGATGTAAAAATAAGACTATTTACTAAGGGTTTTTGCATGATTGTAAAAGTATCTGCTAAAGGTTCTAAAGTCGGAGATAGAGGTGGTTCTATCGGAGTTGTGTAAACTAAATCGTCCACTGTTTTAAAAGCAGTCATAATGCCAGCCCATAAAGGAAGCATCATTATTATAGCAATAAAAATCAAAAAGACATAAAGAATCACTCGTCTAACTTTTAATACGCTCATTTTGCTCCCCTCCTATATGTTATAATAAGATATGGAATTACTATTACCATAATTAATAAGAATAACACTGTTGCAATGGCAGAGCCGTACGCAAAATGATTTCCAGCAAAAGTTTCTTTGTACATGGTGAGTGGTAAGATCTCGGTAGCATAGCCAGGACCTCCATTAGTTAATATAAATATAAAATCAAATGCTTTTAGCGCAAATACCATGAGAACCACAAAACCAGTGAATGTGGAAGTTTTTATTTGGGGAATAATGACACGAGTGTACAATTTAAATCCAGATGCTCCATCAACCTGCGCAGCCATAACATGAGATTCTGGAATTGAGCGTATTCCTGCTAAAAATATTATCATGGTGTATCCAGAAAATTGCCAAGTAAGGGCAATAATTACAGAAAATAGTGCAAGATTAGAATCTGATGTCCATCCTGGTTTTAAGGACCCGAGTCCAATTATTTCTAATAAAGAATTTATAACCCCTCTTTCTGAATTATACATCCATCTCCATAAAAATCCAGTGACTATAAATGATAGAGCAAAAGGTAATAGATAAATCATTCTAAAAAGACCTTCCTTCCTTACTTTTTGATCTAGCAGTACAGCTAAGAATAAACCTATTAATAAACTTAAAGGTACAAAAACTGCCATTAATATAAGATTGTTCGTTAAAGATGTTAAAAATACACTGTCAGAGAAGAGTTTTACATACTGTTCAAAACCAATTATGTTATAGCTTTGCTTAAGGCCCTTCCAGTCAGATAACGAGACAATCGCATTCCATCCAATAGCAAAATATACAAAGTATACTACAAGTATAATGCAAAATAAGAAAAGGAGCTGAATAATTAAATTCTCTTTTGAAAGGATATTTAAAATGCTTTTTTTCATTAAACCACCTGAAATAATACTTAATTTAAATATTATTTAAAATTATCTAAACTTTTTTTATAATAAAAATAAAAAAAGGGGAAAGGATTATACTTACAATCTTCCCATAATAAATTAATTTATTAATTTTTCGTTTTATATTTAAGCTAAATCCCATACTACTGTATATTCATCAATTATTTCCTTTATATAATCAGTCATATCTTTTGCTGCTTTATCTTCATCTTTATTTTCTACAAACGCGGACATTATAGCATTTAATTTTACTTTAAACCCTTCAGGTGCTCCACTTCCATGAACGACACTTGGATACATATATTTGACTGATTTAAAGTCGGCGACAGCGGCTTTTTGATAATCTCCATATTTAGTAAGGTCTGCATCAGTACGCGCCGATATCGATCCTTTAATAGGATTGAAAGCATCTTGACCTGCTTTAGAAGCTACAATTTCTAACCATCTATCTGAGTTTTTAGGGTGTGCTACATTTTTTGGGTGCTGGAAACAATCTATTGTAAGGCTGTACATATCAGCTGTTCCTGGAACTGCAAATGTATCATATTCGCCACCAAATGTATAATTAGCAACAGCAGGACCGAATTCTCCATTGGCCCAATCTCCCATGATATTAAATGCGCTTTCATTATTAATAATTAATGCTGTTGCTGCGTCCCAAGTTAAATCAGGAGATTCTTTGGTATTAACATATCCTAGATACGTTTCGAGAATATCAAGGGCCTCTAGTAACTTTTCATCTGTTGATGAAGTAATTTTTCCATTTATCCAGTCTTCATAAAAACCAATCCCCTGGCTAGCAACAATTTGTTCAAAAGCATGCGCCGCAGTCCATTCTGCACCCATACTTATGGGATAAGCAATACCACCCGTAGTTTTCAACGTTTCACATGCTTCAAAGAATTTAGTCCAAGTAGTCAAATCATCAGGATCAATCCCGTTGTCTTCAAGTAATTTTGTACTATACCAGACTACATTGTTCCTATGAATATTCACTGGCATAGAATAGTAGTGCCCACCAAACATATTCATACTCTCTACTACATCTGGAATAACAGCTTTTAATTCATCAGTCCATAAATGATCTATTTTTTCTAGTAAATTAGCATCGTAATAGGGTACACCCTCATAACCAGCGTGCATTTGGAAAGCATCCGGAGCTTCTCCCGCAAGTACTAGTGATTTAATAACTCCTAACATTGTAAATCCCGCTCCACCTGACACCGGACTTTGTATAACGGCTACATCAGGATATTCTGCTTTAAAAACATCAACAAGTGCATCAACAGCGGCCTTTTCTCCTCCTGAGGTCCACCAATGATAAATTTCAAGAGCATCTACTTTTTCTTCTGGTGTAACCAAAACAGCATATGTTATTCCACCTACCACTCCACCAACTACTAATGCAGTAACTACAATTGCAATGGCAAATTTTGCTCGTGATGATAATTCCATTTTTATTTATCCCTCTTTTATTTTTGTTTTTTAAATAAAATTGACTTTTTTTGTCGTTTTTACCATTCACTCATTATTTAAAAATTTTACCTTTTTGAATATCTTTTAAAATAATGCTAGATAAATATTTTGGCAAAAAATTATGCTAGAACCGTTATTTAATAGAGGTATAGCAAAAAGCATTCCTGATATGAATAACTTAGGAATTCCGGATTTAAAATTCTCTTTTTCGATGGATAGAATTATATCATTAAAACAATATTTACTTTTAATTAATTAATTAATTCTTTTTTCTTTTGATATAATATTATAGTTAGTATTCCAAAATTAGGATTTTCTTAAAATCCTTTATTTTTGAAGTAAGAATTCGTTCAATAATATCTGAGAATGAACTAAATAGAGATATTTCGCCATTGAAATCCTTTAATACTTCTTTATATTTTTCTAAAAAGATTTCAATTATATTTTCTGCTATATTTTCTAATATTTTCTTATCAAGAGTCTCATTTTCACACTTAATTACTAAATGAAAATTAGATTTGTGAGTATAAAAGAAAAAGATATAACTATCAAGCGTTAACATTCTTAGACTTTCTTTAAAACTTTGTTTAGTAAAACGGCAAATTACATCGAAATAACTTGCTAATGATTGTTTATCATCCATTTTATAATCTTTTGTGAAATTATGATAAAATAAAGCTATTCCTGCTTGATTAATAATCATTAATTCCTGGATCATCTTTAGTAAAATTTCAGGATTGTTTGGATTTATTTTTAATTTCTTATTTTTAATTAGAATATTCTTATAGGACTGATATTGTTAGAAACGTCAAATCTAACTTATAGAACAATTAATTTTTATACTTTTATTTTAAGAATTATTAACTTCTTAGCAAATTATTATATAGCATAAATTGCACATAACAAATATTTAAATGTAATATTTTTGTACAATAATAATTTGGGGTGTTTTTTTGTCGGAAATTTTTATTAAAATCAATTTGAATTATTACAATGCCTTTTTGAGCCACTTTTTAATGTTTTTAGTAGATTATAGAAAGATTTAATGCTTAATCTTTACTAGTGTATCTAATTATAACTCATTGGTGTATAAATTGGCATGGGGAGGTTCACTTAATAAGGAGGGTTCTGATTATATTAGAAAACTTAGGGAAGCAGATAAGGTAATTATGTTTTTAGAACTAATGAAAAAGGAATTAAATCAAGAGGATCAAGCAAATATTTCTAAAACAATTGATATAATAGTAAAATATATATCTAAACTATCAGAGAAAAAAGATTAGCATTTTACAATTTTACTATTAGTTGTTTTATTATTTCAATAATCTTATCAGCTGTTTTTTTTAATGTATCTGTAAGGTTGAACTCGAAAAAAGGAAGATCTTTATTCTCACTACGTTCTTCTATCGTAAATTCTTCTTCCTTATACAAACTTAGTTCTGTAAAACCGTCAAGGCTTTCTGGTACAAATCCTATCATAAAAACTTGTAAGTTTGATAATTTCTCGAGCAATAAATCGATAACTACGTTAACTGGCAATGTATGAGATGATATTGGAACATATTCTTTAATATTCTCACGTTCTATTATTGATACCGTGCCAGGAGGTTTATTGAGGGTACATGTATCTAATAGGACAAGGTGCGATGCTTGAAATTCAACGATTTCATCAATTCTATTCATAGGATCAATGCCAGCATTTATGAATAAAAATCTTTCATTAGAATAGTCTAAGAGCTCACTTATTATGTAAACACCTACTGCGTCGTCTCTAAGCTTTTCCTCACCAATACCCATGAATACTATTTTATTAGCCCTATTCAATTTATCTAATAGGATTTCAATTAGTTCTTTCATAATAACTTGACACTATTCTAATTAGTCAAAAAAATATTAACAAATATTACTTTTTATGTGGTAAATATTATTTCAAGATTAATATAAGATGGCATAAATTCATTAATTATTATACATTTTTAATAAGTATTACATGACGGAAGAATCGATTGAAAAAGCGGAGAAGATACAATTAGAGGGAGTAATTGAAGAGGATAAAGTTATTGTCTCTGATAAACGGGGAGTTGAGGAATTTTATAATACATCTTATATTGGGACTCTTAAAGAAAATAATGAAGGTCAAGAAGTTCTAATTTTTGATGCTATCGAAGTATTACTTCTATGTGAAAGAAATAGAATCCTATTATGGGAAGATAACGATAAGAGCAAAACCCAATATGACTTTGAAAGTTTGCTATTGTATTTTACTCAATATGATGAGAGATTGTGGCATAAATATATTATCTATATGGATCTAAGAAAAAGAGGATATATAGTTCGCACTGGATATGGTGATGGTTTGGATTTTCGTGTGTATAAACGTGGAGCTGATTTTGAGAAAGATACAGCAAAATTTTTGATATACCCTGTATTTGAGGGAGATCCAATTGAATTAAGAGATCTAGATAAAATGTCAAGAGTTGCTATGGGCTCTCGTAAGGATTTAATTGTAGCAACAGTAGATAGACTTTCAAAACCTATTTATTATAGTGTTAAAAAGTTTCAAATTTTAAACACAGAAGGAAGTGATGAATCAGAATGAGCAAATTTGCTTGTGATACTTCTGTTATTTTTAACGGACTTATACTTGATTTGATTGAAGATGGTGAATTGGGAGAATCTCCTGAAATTTTAATTTCCAATATCGTAATTGCTGAGATTGAATATCGGACAAATATTCAGAAAGAAATAGGATTTTATGGTTTAAATGTTCTGAAAAACTTGCGGAAATTAGATTCTGAAAATATTATAAAACTTAAAATTATAGGAAAACGTCCCACTAGAGAAGAAATAAAGATGGCACCAGGAGGCGAACTTGATGCCCTTATAAGAGAATCGGCACTTAAAAATGATGCTATATTAATTACCGCTGACCGGATTCAAGGAGATGTTGGTATTTTTGAGGGTTTAGAGGTAATGCATGCTAAAGAGAGAGGTGTTCCTAAACCTAAAGAACCACTATCTCTAAAAATAATAGATTATTTTGATGACACTACTATGAGTGTTCATCTTAAAAAGGATTTACCTCCCTATGCTAAGAAAGGATCACCTGGTAATTGGCATTTAGAAAAAATAATTGATGAACCTTTAAATTCTAAGTTAATTGAAGATATAATTTTTGAAATTATTGAAATTGTAAGAGAAGATGATCACTCTTTCATTGAAATCGAGAAAAAAGGAGCTGTTGTTGCTCAATTACGTGAATTCAGAATAGTAATTACTAGACCTCCCTTTTCTAATGATGTTGAAATTACGGCAGTTCGTCCTCTAGTGAATTTAAAATTATCAGATTATTCAATAGACAATAAATTGAGTAATCGAATACAAAAAGCTGAAGGTATATTAGTATGTGGTTCTCCTGGAGCAGGGAAAAGTACTTTCTGTGCAGCATTAGCTAATTATTACTTAAGTCAAAATAAAGTTGTTAAAACACTAGAAAGCGTAAGAGATTTACAAGTTAAACCAGAAATAACTCAATATACAAAATTAGAAGGTAGTCTTGAGAATTCAGCAGATATTCTTTTGCTGGTTCGCCCTGATTTCACAATTTTTGATGAGGTTAGAACTACAAAAGATTTTGAAGTGTATGCTGATTTTCGCTTGTCTGGAGTTGGAATGGTTGGTGTTGTTCACTCATCTTCTGCGATAGATGCTATTCAAAGGTTTATTGGCCGCATAGAACTTGGAATGCTACCTTCTATAATAGATACAATCATTTTTATCGAAGGTGGTGATATTACGACGGTCTTTGTTATTAAAATGACCGTTAAAGTTCCTTCAGGATTAAGAGATAAGGATTTAGCGAGACCAGTGGTTGAGGTAAGAAACTATAAAACTGATCAACTTGATTTTGAAATTTATTCATTCGGACAAGATATTGTTATAAATCCAATTAGATCTAAAAAAACGCAGTATCGATCTGACCAATATAGAGACTTATATACTTACAGAAAAAGCAGATCAAAAAAAGAAAGAATTAATCTTGATATAGAAGTAACAAAAGATAGAGTAATTCTAAAAGCAGCTCCAAAATATTCTAGTCAAAATATCATTGTATTTTCTGATCATGAAGAAATTTTTACTGGTTCATTAAGTAGAAAAAGCGAAATCAACCTATCCTTAAATAATAAAGAGGGAAGAAAAATTCTAAAAGAATTCGACAGAAATAAAGATATATATGCTAAAATAAAATAAGGTAAATTATAAGTTAGAATTCAATCATACCTGATTTCTTCAATAATATTAAACCATCTAAAGTCCATATTGGTCTCCACCAAGGTAAGTTCTGATAGATTATTTTAAGAGCACCATCGTCTTTAAGACCATTAAAAAAATTATCTGCTTCATTTTCTACTACTTTTTTATCCACAATATCGAGAGCATGATACCAATGTCGACCAAATAATGGATAATGTTCTTTATTTTTTTCAAAAATACTCGGTAATTGGTCGATAATATTTTGTAGCATCTTTTTTTCACTTTTGTTTTCTCCTAAATATTTCAAATATATAAAATAGGGATAATCATAAAATGTAAATTCTTTGGGAAGAGAGCTATTTGAATAAAAATATTTTACTTTTTTAAAAAAAGTAGCGTCTCTTAATCCCCACTTTTTAAGGAAGCCTGATAAAGCAAATATTCTTTGATCATCAGAATTACTCCACCACTTTTGAAATGGATACTTATACATGTTTTTAGGTGGATGGCTAATATATCCTTCTTCATTCTGTTCTTTAGTAATCCAATTAAATAAATGATCTGTAATTTCATTATTTATATTTTCCAAGAGATCAAGAATATACATTGCAGTTTCAGCACCAACAGCAGTACTGTCTGGGCACATTAGATCTGGTTCAATTCCATTACCAAATCCTCCATCTAAATTCTGATATGCTACTAAAGCCTTTATAACGGCATCTTTATTTCCATTTTCAAAAAAAAATGAAAATAATTTTCTTTCAAGAAGTCTGCCGTTTTTAAAAATAAATCCTTTTATCTTTTTAATCTGTTTTTCATTAAAAGTTCTCATAAGAAGCACTAAATCATATAAATAAAAAACTTAAAACAGAGAAATTAAACATTAATTTTTATTTACCATTTCTCTTACTTTTTCCATTATTGGTGGGAGTACATCTTCAATTTTATTGTCAAATCTCAGATCACATACATTATCATAGGGTGTTTCACCTTTATTAATGATAATCAACTTTGCTCCATTTTGTTTTGCAATTCCAGGCATATTTGCTGCGGGTGTAACTACTAATGAAGAACCAATAACGAAAAACACATCAGAATTTTGAGAACGCGTTATTGATTCTTGAAGTTCATCATATGGCAATGGATCTCCAAAATTAACTATACTGGAGATTAGTCTTCCCTCACAATGTGGGCAAGATGGCTGACCTTTACGAATTCGGTGTGTTCTATATCCTGGACCCCATTTTCTTTTATCCCAACCAGCATCTTCAAAAGTCATTTTCTTTCCACAATCTAAACATTTCATAAAATACTGATTCCCATGAAGCTCAGCTAATATATCAAAAGGAATACCTGATTTAGCGTGTAATCCATCTACATTTTGAGAGATCAGATAATCTAATATTCCCATTTCCATTAATTCTGCAATTGCATAATGATTAGGATTAGGTTCTACTTGATCCCATGGTATGCTTTTAGGAGGAGGAAGTCCTTTATCTCGTCTTGTCCATAGACCTTCTGGTCCACGGAAGTCAGGTAAACCGCTACTTGTAGAGATTCCTGCACCAGTAAACACAACTAACCTTTCTGATTCTGCTATCCAATTTGCTGCTAGATCAATTTTTTCTTCTAAATCCATAATATAAAGATAACGATCTTGATTATAAAAAGATAATTACAGTTTAGTAATTAAATTAAGATACTTTATGTTGATAAATAATTAATATTAAAAAAAAATAAACTAACTCTTTATTAATTTATTTCTCACTTTCTCCATTATTGGTGGGAGAATTTCTTCAATTAAATTTTCGAACCTTATGTCTGTCACACTGTCATATGGAGTATCACCTTTATTTATGATAATTAACTTTGCTCCATTTTGTTTAGCAATCCCCGGCATATTTGCTGCTGGTGTAACTACTAATGAAGAACCTATAACAAAAAACACATCTGAGTTCTGGGAACGATTTATTGCTTCTTGAAGCTCATCATATGGAAGGGGATCACCAAAATCAACAATGCTCGAGATTATTCTACCTCCACAATGCGGGCATACAGGTTGACCTTCTCGAATTGGGTCTCTTCTAAATCCACGACCCCATTCTTTTTTATCCCATCCAACTTCTTCGAATAACATTTTTTTATTACATGATAGACATTTCATGAAATAAAGGTTGCCGTGTAATTCTGCAAGTTTTTCAAACGGGATTCCAGATTTAGCGTGTAACCCATCAACATTTTGAGAAATGAGGAAATCGAGTTTTCCCATCTCTAAGAGCTCAACAATTGCAAAATGATTAGGATTAGGATCTACTTGATCCCATGGTGGAGATTTAGGAGGAGGTAACCCTTTATCTTTTCTAGTCCATAACCCATCAGGTCCACGGAAATCTGGTATTCCACTACTTGTAGAGCATCCTGCCCCAGTGAAGACCACCAATCGCTCTGATTCAGCTATCCATTTGGCAGCTAAATTAATTTTTTCTTCTAAATCCATAATATGATGATAACGATTTGAATTATAAAAAGATAATTACAATAGTTGAATTATTATTTTTTTAAGAGTGAATGGATAACTTCAAAATCAGTTAAATTAAAAGGCTTTAATATTGATCCTGTAACATTTAATTCTTGAGCTTTTTTCTCTACATCAATAGAAGGTATAGCTGTTAAGAAAAATACTGGAATATCTTTCAGTTTACTATTGCTTCTAATTCTTTTTAAAACTTCATATCCATTAATATCAGGTAAAATAATGTCAAGAAGTACTAGTTTTGGAACATAACTTCTTAATTCTTTAATGCCTCTAAAACCACTTAATACTCCCTTACATGATATTCCAATTGATTCAAAATAACTAGTTAATAAATTCACGGTTTCAGTATCATCTTCAATTAAAAGAATATCATAATCTTTATCTTTAATATCTTCATTCTCATCACTCTCGGTTCGGATATTATCTAAATGATCAACGATTTTATTCTCAAGAGTCAAGCATTGACCCAATACATTTTTTAATATTGATATGATATTATTTTCTATTGAATCTCCATATTTTTCAATAATTAGTTGTAAATATCCTTTAATAGAAGTTAAAGGTTCTTTTAAATCATGTGAAAGACTTGAAAGGAGATCAATTTCTAGATTTTTATCTTTAAGAATGATTTTTGATCTATATTGAATAAAGAATTTTAATGCTTCTCGAATTAATTTTGATAAAGTAGAATAGCCATTGTTCTTTGCAAAGGTTTGCCATTCTTCTTTGGCATATTTAGATACGTATAAAGAAATTCTTTCTTTGTCTTGGTCGTTTTCTGTCATAATTTGAATCATTAAATAGAATTCTAGGAAAATGAATAATAATTACATTTTTTTACATATTTATACTCTTTTACATATTTAAATACTTTTTTACACTTACTTTTTTAAATAAAAATTCAGGGTTTAGAATGGTACGTTTATGATGACCAAAGAAATAAAGGCACGGAATTGATTATAAGATTATTTAAAGATTAAAATTACATTAACAATTATTTTATTTCACTTAGATTAATTCCCTTTGTTTCCTTTAAGAAAAAGTAAGTAAGTGGTATAATTATTATGTATAATAGACTAAAAATAATGAATGATACTGCTAATCCTTGATTAAAAGTAATAATACTACTAATAATTAAGCCAACAGTAATTCCTACTGCGCTAATTAGAGCTTTTAAACCTGTTCCCGTCCCTCTTGATTGTGTGGGGATAATTTCTAAAGTTATAATGCTTATGAGTATTCTAAGTCCCCAATAGGTTAGATTTGCTAAACCAGCTCCTATGGAGACCACTAATAATGCACCCTCAGATAAACTTGTACCAAAAACAGTTATTAAGATCGAAATTGGAAAGATAATAGAGTATATATAACACAACGGTTTTCTACCATATTTATCAGCTATTATCCCTGTAATTAGATAACCTATAATTGAAGCTCCACCCATTACATAGACAATTATATCAACATCTCCTTCAGTTAATGGACTATCTGAAATGAAATCTTCTCCAACTAAGATAAAAATGTTATTTAATCCAATAATTAGACTTATTCCTAAAATAACTATAAATTCTGTTTTACGACTAGACTTAAAGATTCTTTTAATGTTTTCTTTAAATAATTTAGGAGAGTTTTCAAGAGTGGTTACTCCTTCTTTAATTTCTAAATATTTTGAAGTCTCTTTAAATGTAAAAAGTATTATGAAACTTAAGGGGATTCCTAATACAATTGCAAAATAAGTCATCCCTCTCCAGTTTGATATTAAACTATGAAATACAGGGATTAATAAAGCACCAACTACTCCTCCAATCAAGACAAGATTAGTATAAAAAGCCCTCTTTTCAGCAGGACTCTCTTCATTGATATAAATAACCCAAATATCTGAATTGAAGAAAAAATACAATAAGAACAAGAAGATGGTATAAAAAACGATATTGGTTGATAAGGCAATAAATAAAGAGCATATACCCATTCCAAAAACAGTAAAGACTAAGAGTGTTTTTCTTCCGATTTTATCAGCTAAATATTGATTTAATAACACAAAATACATACCAAATGTTGCTATTGCTACGAATATTTGATAAAAAGAAATAGCTGCATTTTCAGTAAGATCTGAGAAGAATTCTCCAGATATAGATGAAACAACTACGTTAAGACTATTAGTCGTATATGTATCTAATATTTCTACAAATATTAAGATAAATATCATGTATTTAAAATATGATAGAGTTTTCAATCTTTCATTTCCAGTTTTAATATCATTCATAGTCATCACGGGCTTAATGAAAAAATTGGTGAGATTTTTATGTTAATATTAAAAATTATTTCAATTTTGTGAGTAGAGTCAAATCTTAATAATTAACAAAGTCTATAAGACTTTTTAATTTAATTCAAGAAATGAATTCAGAGAAAAGAGTAGTTTATATATTTTAATTTAAATGAAAGTTTTTCTATTTTTAATATATAATTAAGTGAGTAAGAAATTTCATAAATATTTGAGTTTATTAATGAGTATTTGAAAATTATTCTCTAAATTATAATAATTTATCATTTCAAGTGGTTCTTCAATATTATCTAAGTTATTGATATTATGTGTGTCGCAACCTATTGCCACGGGAATATTGTTTTCTTTTAATTTTTTGAAAAAAAGTTTATTTTGGAGAGAATAGTAGGGAGAATAACTTGAGTTAAACTCAAAATATATATCATTTTTTTTTAGAAAATTGATCAAAATATCAAGATTCCCGTGAATATAGTAAGAAGGATCTAGATGAGCTAAACCTAAAATAGGAAATTCATTTAATTGATTTAAAGATCTTTTCCAAAATTGAATTAAATTTCTGAGAAACCCGATAGCTTCTAAAGTATGAAGATATTCGAATAGAATTATGTTAAAATTCTCTGGTTCTATATATCTCTTTATAAAATTCTCAGAACTTGAAAGATCTATTTCAATCCCTTTAAGGACAGATAATTTTTTATTATTATTCTTTAAATAATTTTGACAGTGTGAAATTTTATCTAAATATTCTGATATCTTTATATTATCTTTTAATGTTGAATCTGTAAAGTGATCAGTAAAGTGATCAGTGATAGCAATATAATCTAATTTTAATTTTAATGATTTTTTAATAATTTGTTCAATAGAATTTTTCCCATCTGAAAAAATCGAATGGATATGAAGATTTATCCTTGGAAAAGTCATTTTGTGAAATTATAAGCTTTTAAAATAAAGTTAAGAGAGATTTAGGTATTTAAAGATTAAATGTTTAAAGATTTTTTCTTATTAAACATAATTTCAATACTATAACTTATATTCCAAGTGTTCTTGTTTCTCGATTTCTATATAAGAATAATGTTCCACTAAACAAGAGTGTTATACCAAAGAAAACCAGAATCGATATAAAAATATATTCTCCAGTAGTTTGCGACACTATTGTATTCCCAAATGAGATATTTTCTATAGAAAGAAAATCCATTGTAAAGAATGAAATTAATATAAAAATAAATACTGAAGAGATTATTTGAACAATACCTATTATAATATTTACATAATTAATCAACCTAGCTTTAGTTTTCTTTAATTCAATAATTTGACCAATTCCAATATCGATAGCCACTTCATCTTTATTGATTTTTTTTATGAAAAAATATACTAGTTCTTTGAGAGGGATAATATCAAGAAAAACGGTACCAATTGCAAAAATACATATAAATATTAATAATCTTGATAAAACATCGCTAAAAATTGATGGAAATCCTTGAATGGGAGAACTCAAAACACTTAAATTATTTATCACCCACAAGAAAATCCCCACAAGAATTATTGCAAAGAACTTCAAACCAGCTAATGTTAAAAAAGTTGAATGACGATCTGCTATTGTCAATAAATAATATGTTATTCCAATAACAAAAATAATCAATCCAAGAATCACAGCGTTTGGATTGAGAACAAAAGCCAAAATTAAACAGCTAGAACCGACTATTACAGGTAAATATGGGAAAAATGGTGCTTTAAAAGGACGATCCAATTCTTTCCTTTTATATCTCAAGCTAACTGCAGCGAAATTGACAAAAGCTAATCCAATGAAATAAATGAATGTTGTAATATTTGCTGTAAATCCAATATTCGCAAAAAGTATTGCTAAAATTGTAAATACTATCGCTATAATAGTAGTGATTATTAACACTAAAATCGGAACATTTGTTTTTTTACTTACTTTTAATAACTTTTTTGATACATAATGATCTCTTGCAAGAGCATGCATTACTGCTACTGCGGACCCTAAAGCGGCATTCATCGCTATAAAAGTTGAAATAATTGCTGCAATTCCCATTAGCAAATATCCTGGAAAACCTAAAATATCATTCATTACAAATGCTAATAATATTGGAGATTCTTCTAACCCTGTTGTATCGTTGCCAATATTGATCATTACTACGATTGTTATAGATAAATAAATAAACAATGTTATTAATATTGCAAAAATGTTAGTTTTAGGAATGTTTTTTGAAGGATTTTTCAAATCTGCATTTAAATATGCTAAATTTGAGGTAATACTTGTAAAAAAAATAAATAACATTGAAAACATTAAAATAACACTAAAGAAATTAGTTTCAGAATATAGAAAACTTGGATCATAGCCAGAGACATTGGTAGTAGGAGCAATGAAAATCCCTGAAACGATAAAAATTCCGAATATTATTAGTAATATAATAGTTAAAGAAATAAGAGATCGTAATGCTATCTTTTGAGTCCTAAAAACAACTATTGCTGTGAAAAGTATTGATATAATTGCAATTGCAATAAATAAATTTCCAATAAAGGGAAAAGGAAAGAAAGCTTCGATTACGATAGCAAACGCTTGAGCTGAAAATGAGAATGTTGCTATATTAGCGATCCATAAAAAAAATCCAATTATGAAAGCTAAAAAGCCTCCTAATCCCTCTTTACTAAAATTATAGGCTCCACCAGAGATAGGTAAGCTAGTAGACAGTTCACTATAGTTTAGAGCAGTAATAAATATTAATATTCCTCCTAAAATAAGACTAATTAAAACACCGGATTTAGCTTCATCAATAGCGACCCCTAATAGAACAAAAATAGAGCCTCCAATTCCACATCCAATTCCATATAAAATACCTGAACGTAATCCGACAGTTCTGGTTGGAGTTATGATTTCTTTTACTTTTTCAGTCAATTTATCTCATTAAATTGATAATCTCAATCTAAAATAAAAACTTTTTAATAAATTTAATACATACTAATAAGTTATGATTTTTCTAAATGGAAAAACCCTGAAACTAAAGATAAACAAGCTCCAATCAATAAGAACACACCCATTATTAAGTTATTTATATCGCCAAAATCTACAAAATTAAATAATACTCCAATTGACCAAATAATAAAAAATATTCCAATGCCAATTAAGATACCACCAAAGAATTTTGAAGCCCTATAAATGGCAGATAATACTTCTAATCTGTGTATTCGGCTTTCCTTATCTCTAATTTCCTTTTCTTGACTTTCTAACTCCGTTTTTAATTGTTGTAGTATAAGTCTAGAATCATTAGTACTACTTTCAATGGCTTCCTTAGCTTTTACTAATTTTTCATGATCTGTTTCCATTTGTTGCAATTTTTCTGTTAAGGCAGTAAGTCGCTCTTCTCTTTCGAGGTATTCCATATTGGTAGTTTCTATTTTTTGCTTTAAATCTTCCATTCTTTTTTCATTTGCTTCAAATAAACTTTCTTTCTTACTTATTTGATCGTTTAAGTTTTCCAATGTATCATTTACCTCTTGAATTCGAGATTCAATGTCAATTAATTGTTGTTGTTTATCAGTTAACTGAACTTTATATTTAGCAAGAAGTTCTTCATATATTTCCCTTTGTTTTTCCATTTCAGGAAATCCTTCATGATATTCTTGAATTTTTTGCTCAATCTCTTTAATTCTTCTCTCTTTTTTCTCAACTTGTTCTGTTAACAAATTCTTCTCTTCTTCTTTAGCTTCAATTTCATTATTTGAATGCTCTACTTCAATTTTATTTTTACTTATTGATACTCTTAATGTTTCATTTTCTGCGCGTTGACTTTTTAATTTCTTCTCTAACGCTTCTGATTCTTCTCTTTGTTTATCTAGTTTAATTTCATTCTCTTGTATTTCTTGATTCAATTTTGAAGTCCTGTTTCGAAGTTCATCTTGAGTAGTAACTTTTTCTTTTACCGAATCTGTAAGAACAATCAAATCTACTTGTCTGCTTTCGTAAGTTTTTACTAATTGTTCATTATTTCTCAGAAGTTCTTTATATTCTTCTTCTAGATTCTCTTTACTTTCTTTAGTTATTTGTAATCTTTCATCTAAATTGTTCATTTCCTCAGTTTTCTTGTTATATTTCTCTTCTAACTCAGCGATGGTTTTTTCTAGAGCTGATAAATATTCTTCCTTGTCGTCGATCCTTTTTGTTATATTTTCAAATTTAATTTGAGCTTCCTTGATATCTTCATCAATTTCCGCTACTTGCTTTTTGCTTATCTCTTTTTCTTCAATACTTTCTCCATTCGTTATCGTCTCTGAAATATCTTCAATAGTATTTTCGAATGTTCTTAATTTTTTATCAATCATATCTCTTGAATTTTTTGCTTTAGATAAAAATTCTTTATCTACTTTATCTGATTCCTTTTCCGATTTACCTTCCTTTTCTTCGCCATTGAATTCTTCTGTCATCTTATTGCATTTTTAAATATTGGATTTATAATATTTTTACTTCATTTAGAATTAGATTCTTAAATTAAAAAGTTTAATTTTTGCAATTGCAAATTTGATTAAATTGGTGTCGATTTAAATAATCGATCATTTTTACATGAACACTTCTAATAAATGTCTTATGTAATATCTGAAATACAGATATTTAAATTTTAATTTTTATTCATATATTTCTCTGGAAAAACTCAGAATCGATAAATAAGTTTATAAATGATAATAGTTTTAATTTCAATTTGAAAAATTTTTAAAATGAGATTTTTTTAGTTTATTAATCGATTTGTAAGATAACGATAAGACTTTATTTATGGTTCGCTTTAGATAAATCAATAAGATTTTAATTTCCTTCTATAAAATCAATGACTTCATCATAAGATGTATCGGGCATAGGTCCAAAAAAACTGCTGACTTTTAATGCTCCCACTGCATTTGCGAATTTAGCAATTCTTTCCATGTTCCATCCTGCTAAATATCCAATTACAAACGCCCCTCCAAAAGAATCTCCTGCTCCTGTTGGATCAATTTCTTTAACCTTGAATCCCTCACATTTTAATCCTTCTTTTCTCTCTGGAGTATAGACAGTACACCCCTTATTGCCTTGTTTTAACACAATAATTTTTATACCTTTTTCAAGTAATTTTTGACACGCTTTTGTTGAATTAGGTATGCCAGCTAACATTTCTGCTTCTTCTCCACTTGGTAATAAAATATCAGTAACTTCTAGCACAGGTTTACAAATCTCTAATATTTTTTCTATTCTTAACATTTCAGGTCTCAAATTTGGATCAAATGAAATCACCACATCCGGATTTTTCACTTTTGCTAACTTTATTGCTTTATAACAAGCGTCCCGTGAACTCAAACTTATAGAAAGAGCACTTCCCATTATATGTAAGTTCTTAATATCGTTGAAATATTCCCTATTGATATTTTCGAGGGAAGTTTCACTCGCAGCTCCTGCTGCAAAAATGAATTTTCGTGATCCATCTGAATTATACTGATTAAATGCAATACCAGTATGTTTATCATTTGAAATTCGTATTTGTGATATATCTACATTATCTCTTTTTAACTTCTCAATAATTGATTTCCCAAACTCATCATCACCAATTACTCCAATATATCCTGTTGTAAAACCAAAAGGTCTTCCCATTCGAGCTGCAGAATCAATAAAAATAACTGGTGCTCCACTTGGAAAGGGTCCTCTATAAATAGCTCCAATTGTGCCATGTGGAGTATCTAATTCAGGACGCATAATCTCAACTAATAATTCACCTAAAGAAATTATATCAGGACACATTATTTAACCTCAACATAATTATTTGCACAGAAAAATTACTACAAAACAAAATATTTTAACCTTTATAAAAAACAAGAATTATTTTGTAAATTTTTGTTTGAATGACTCAATAACTTTAGAAATTTCAGTCATATGAATTTTTAATTCTTTGGGATTAGTTTCCTTTAATTTATCCAAATTTTCAATAATTTCCTTCAACTCATCAATCCATACATTCATAAGAATCTCTTTTTCTTTATTTCTACAAGCGTTCTTAATTTCATTTCCAATCCATTCTTTAGCATTTTCATATATTTGCTTTTTGAGTACATCCACTGAAATTTTAACTAAATCTTGTTGGCTTTTAAGACCATCTAACACCTGTTTAGTTATATTTTGATATTCTGTATGTTCAATTTCTAATTTTTTTAACAAATCTCTTTGAATTTCTTCTTTTGTATCAAATTCTTCTTTTATTCTTTTTAATTCTGTTAAATTGTCTTCATTAACAGTTCTTAAATTATCTCTAATTGCTTTAATGTTTGATTCAATAGAACTATTATATCCATCTAATTTCTGGCTAAGATTATTAAACTTTTTTTCTAAATCTACATTAATAGATTCAAATTTTCCTTCACTTTTCTGATCTAGTGTACTGAATTTATCCTTTAATTCTTGATCAAAAATATTTGTTATATCTTCTATTTTTTTATTAATATTATTTATTTGACTATTAAGTCTCTTATCTAATTGAATGATTTGATCATCAAATTTCCTCTCAAGTTTAGTTATTCGCGCATCGAATTTTTGATCAAGTTTCTCAGATTGATCTTTTGAACTTTGTGTAAGTTTATTAATTAGGCTATTTATTTTTTGATCATGTTTATTTAACAGATCATCTGTTTTCTTCTCAATTGTTTTAATTTGCTCATTTACATTTTTTATTAATTTAGACGTCTGTTCATTAAATTTCTGTTCAAGATTTTTTAATTGCTCCCTGAAGTTCTCAAAATCTTTCATTGACATTATTCCATCTGATTTAGAAATATCATTCACCTTTTTTAATTGATTTCATAATTTATTTTTAGATCTTCTTATTTCTAAGCTATGTCAAATTTATTAGATCTTTTTCTATCTTCTCTTGTCTCAATTTATTACTAATTATTAATAATTCAATTTCTTCTCTATTTAGTTTTTGTAATAAATCTAAATTACGTTCAGATTCTTTCTGGGACGTTAACAATAAATTTATCATGCCTTTAATTGCTTCTTCAACCGATTTGATATGTGATTTCTTTAAATGCATAATAGCTTTTTCAAGTTCAGATAAATTTATTAAAAACTCATCTAAACTATTAGTTTTTTGGAGCTCTACTTTGTTTAATTCTTGTTGAATAAATTCATAGTATTTTAATTCTGTATCTTCAATCTCAATCGGAGATTCAGTTTTAAATTTTGGTTTTGATTTTATCTTTTTTAATTCTGAGTCGATGGAATTAATATTAAGTAATTGATCTTTTAATGAATTTTCAGCTTTACCGAGAAAGTTTATGAAATCATTAGCGGCATTTTCAGATATAGTATCTGGATTTAAAATTTCTGCTTTTTTCAAGAAAGTATATATTAATAATTCAAAACAATCTTGAACATTTTTACCAGTTTTAGCTGATATTAATATCATATGATCTTTTTCTGTAAGGAAGCTTTTTATAATATTACTTAATCCTGTATCCTCGGAATACGCATCTAATTTATTTCCAATAAATAATGAAATACATTCCTCAGAATAATACCTCATTTTTTCTAAAAATTCCCTTTTGAGATTTTCTAATGTTTTTTTTGGTCGAGTTAAATCAAAAACTAGAAGAACTGCATCAGCATTGGAATAATGGGCAGGATTAAAAGGATTATATGATTTTTGTCCGCCTAAATCCCATATACTTAATTTAATGGAAGTTTCTTTTAACTGATAATCTTTTTTGCTTATAGAACTTCCAATTGTGGGTATATACATTTCAGGGATTTCTCTGCCTATGAAAGCATTTATTATAGATGTTTTACCAACTTCTCCTTCACCGAGAACAACAAACTTTAAGCTAATTCTATTTTCCAACTTAATAATCGCCTAGAAAAAAATCTTAAGAGTTGCAAATTTAGTATTAATTTGAAAAATTGGTCTAAAATAATTTAATTCTTAAAATCAAAATAGACTTGATTTATATAAATTTTAGCTTTAACTTATTTTTGAATGCTTTAAGTTTGAATAAAAACTTTTTATAATTTCTAAATTTTACACAATCAATATTCTTATAAAATTATTCAAGGGGAAAAGTGGTATAAGTAAATGGTTATAAAAACAAAAATTACTGAAATGTTAGGGATTAAACACCCAATTATTGCCGCACCTATGGATCCCTTTTACACAAAAGAACTGACATATGATGGTGATATTGATGAGGGGGCTGTGTTATTAGGACAAAGTATTGGTGTTATTGATTCTATAGATACTGTTCCAGAGATAATTAATGAGATCGTTAGAGATGCAGGAAAAAGATTAAGAGAAGCCAATTCTTGTATAATTTAATCTTATGTAAAATTTATATTAAATACTTAAATCATTTTTTTTCTTATTCGATATTACTTCAAATAACACAAGTATTTCTAAAAATGAATGCAAAGAAAAAGATTGAATTAATTTCCGAAGTAATAGATAGATATGATGATCACGTTTGTTTTTATTGCGGTAGTACCTTAAACGGTGATATGGAAAATGATGATTATGATGATGGATATTCTGATGATTGGTGTCCTGACTGTTGTAAAAGCATTGATCCTGATAAGGATTGGGAAGATGCTTGTTTAACCGCAATAGATAAAGTAATACATGATGAAAAATTTAAACCATAAATTTAATTTGGAAGTTAAATAACGTAAAAAATGTGAATTAGATGGTATTTTTAGAAACAAAAGTGCTTCTAGAAGGTTTATTATTTCCAGAAAGCCCACGATGGCATAATGATAAATTATGGTTTTCTGATATAGATAACCATAAGGTAATGACTGTTGATCTCAACGCAAATACAGAAACAATTGTAGAGATACCGAATCGGCCTTCTGGTTTAGGTTGGCTTCCAAATGACAGACTCTTAATAGTATCAATGGAGAATTGTAGTTTACTTCGTCTTGATCCCGAAGGAATAACACAACACGCGGATTTAAGTGGCCTCGCGACACTTTATTGTAATGATATGGTAGTAGATAAAAAAGGAAGAGCTTATGTAGGGAATTTTGGTTTTGATTATTTTAACACTAAACCTTTCAAGCCTGCGGAAATTGTTCTTGTAGAACCATCTGGAGATGCTAGAATTGTTGCGGAAAATATGTCTTTTCCAAACGGAACTGTTATTACACCAGATGATCAAACTCTCATTGTTGGAGAAAGTTTTGCTGCCCGTCTTACAGCATTTAATATTATGGAAGATGGCTCTCTTACAGATCGTCGAATATGGGCTAACCTCAAATCATTAGCCCCTGATGGAATATGTTTAGATGTTGAAGATGGGATTTGGTTGGCTGCCCCAGGTCGGCATAGAGTTGTACGTGTTACTGAAGGGGGCAAAATAACTCATAAAGTAAAAGTTAAAACTGATGCGTATGCTTGTATGCTTGGTGGACCAGATCGGGATATTCTTTTTATTGCCACATCGACACATGAAAGGATAAACGGACGAATTGAATACGTGAATGTAGATATTTCAGGTACGGGACTTCCTTAATCTTTAAGCTTTTTCAAATAGTTTTATCAAAACAAAAAATTAATTTTGAAAAAATATATCAGATAATAGAAAGAATATTGGTCCATATAATTATATTGAGCATTTTAGAACAAATACAGCTTTAATGGTAACAATGGATAAAAGCGGAAAACTAAATGTGATGGCATTGGATTGGAAAAAAATGGAAGAAATAGAGGGTAAACCGATTATAAGAGCACAAGTAGCCTATACTAGATATACCTATACTTTACTAACAGAAGGTATAAATGGATTTACTATAAACATCCCTTCAGATAAGACATATCATGCAGTAGACATCGCTGGATCTTATTCAGGAAGAAATACAGATAAATTTCAAAAAACAGGATTGGAACTTATTCCCGGGTAAAAAACAAAAGTACCTACCATAAAAGATTGCATGTTAAATTATGAATGTAAAATAGTTCAAGATAGTAAATCAAATATGGGTAGTCATCACTATTTTTATGGAGAAATTCTCGCTGCTTATGCTTCTAACGATATAATAAATAAGTGAGAATCACTAAATTATAATAATTTATTATAATTAATTCACTTGATGGAATGTGTATTAAATATGTATTCTCGGATTTTATAATCGACAACCACATTTCCTACATTGAAATATATTTTATTTTAATTTGATGTTATAGTGAACTTAATAATAAGAAAAACCAATTAATAATTAAAAAAATTGAAATTATATTTAGAGGTTATTTCATTATTCAAAAATCACTAATTTTAACTTGTATTAACTGTGAAAAAAAATTTGAATTTACCTCTATAGAATATAAATGCCCTGAATGTGAAGGATTATTATGGTTTGATATCAATTTGGAAAAATTTAAGCAGCTATTTGCTCAAATTAAAGTTGATAATACATTTTGGGATTATCACTTCACCTTCCCCCCAATAAATAAGGATTTTATTATATCATTAGGTGAAGGTGGAACACCTTGTAGATCTTCAAAAAGATTTAGTGAAAAATTTCAGTTAAATAAATTATTTTTTAAAGATGAAACGAGAAATCCAACAAATTCTTTTAAAGATCGTGTTGCAGCATTGTTAGTTTCTCACGCACGGAGTTGGAATTTTGAGAAAATGGTGTGTTCTTCCAATGGGAATCAAGGTGCTTCAATTGCAGCTTATTCCTCTCTTGAAGGAATTGAGTGTTTAAATATAATTCCCCGAGAAATTGATGTGGGTAAAAAAGCCCAAATGATTGCATATAATTCTGAAATAAAAATAGTTGGTGATACAGTTGATGATGCTATTGATTTCATTTTAAAAAATAAAGATTTCGAAAATTTTTATCAGTCTACACCAGAATTGAATCCTCTTACGCTTGAGGCTCAAAAAACAATAGCATATGAAATTGTTAACCAAATTGACACTCCCAATTCTGTCATAATCCCTATGGGGAGTGGAGAATTATTAGTAAGTCTATGGAAGGGTTTTTTTGAACTTAAAGAAATTAATCTTATTGAAAATATTCCAAAATTAATAGGTGTCCAATCTCAATCTTCATCTCCAATTGTGAATGCATTTTTTAAAGAATTCGATCATAAAATTGAAAAAATAGATAATGAAAAATCAATAGCTTTAGGAATTTTAGTGAAAAACCCTCTTTATAAGGAACTAGCTATAAAATGTATTAAGGAAAGTGAAGGAACAGTAATTGCTGTTCCTGAAAAATTAATTATGGGTTCAATTGAGAATCTTATAAGGAATGAGGGAATTTTTGCAGAACCCTCTTCTGCTTTAACTTTGGCGGCAGTTAATTTATTAGATCAAAAACAAATGTTTGATCCTAAAGATAATGTAGTATGTCTGATTACTGGAAGTGGATTAAAAGCACCTTATGTGTTAGAAGCAATATCATCCCAAACTAAAACTACAGGTAAAGGTTCGATAATCATAACAAAACTTAAAATACTATCTCAAATCTCACTTTCAAGTATTAAAGGAATAACTGGAACAGAAATTAAAGAAACCTTAGGGACCATAAGTCTATCAGCTATTTATCAACACTTAAAAGAATTAGAAACAAAAGGTTTGATATCGAGAAAAAAAGAAGGAAAAAATGTTTTATACTTTATAACTAATAGTGGTAAAAAAGTTTTAGACGCTTTAGATGTTTTAATTACACTACTTTAAGTTTGTTCCTGTTCGCTGTTTTCTGTTTCTATTGAAATAAATATTTTATCAAAAACCTGTGGTAAAGATTCAATTATGTTCTTTCTTGAAGTAGTAATGAGTAAAATTGAGCCTATTACGGCAAATCCAAACTGAAAAAAGTTACCCGGCATCTCAACCAAAGCTACAGCAACTCCAAGTCCAAGTATAAAAGCTTCATAAACGAAATACCCTAAAGGAATTAGAATTCCACCAATTAAAACGGCAATTATATCACGATAAGAAACCCTCCCTTTACAATCTTTTGGATTGGAAATTAATCCGATTAGGAATCCCTCTATACCTTTAATAACTACTGTAGCAGGAGCATAAATTATATAAGGTGAAAAGATATCAGCTAGCATGGGCCCTAGGCCACCAGCAATGCCGCCTATTATGGGTCCAAATAAAAGTGCCGTAAACATTACCGTAATATCTCCAATATTGATGTATCCTCCAGTAGCGGGAATTGGAATCTGAATCCAATATGTTATTACAAAGTTTAAAGCCGTAAAAATGCCAATCATCGAGATCAATAATACATTATTAGGCAAAAGATAACCCAAAAAGTTTTTATTGCTAATAGAATCCCTCTTTTGATCCAATCTAACTTCATCTCCATTTTCATAAATATAAGTTTCAACTTATATAAATTTTTAATATATATAAGTTTTCATCTTTAGGAGTAAACTTAGAAAAATGAATATAAAGTATTATATAAGTTTGGATTCTAATTAATAACAACAATCTATCTAAATAAAACCTTTAAATAGTTTTAATAGAAATTCAATAAAATAAATAAAAATGAACTACAAATGAAGCTTAGGAAAAATTTCAAACTTATGAAAAAAATTATTGCTATAAGTGCCTTATTTTATGCCATTTTATCACCTATTACTATTATCTTTGCATCAAATGCAGTAAATGTTGATTTCTCAAACAATCTTAACACTCAGGCCAATGATTCTGCTGAGGATTCCATCTTGTGGAAATTGGGTAAAGGTCTGCCAGGGACTGGAGCAACAATGAAACCTAGATTAGTAAATTTTACTGAAAATGGTGAATCATTAATTATTGTGGGGACTGATAAAGGTTTAGCGGCAGTAACATTAGATGGGTTTATTAGCATGAGTTACCGAACCTTTGGACCCGTCATTGATTTTGATATAATTGAAGACATATCAGGTGATGATATAGACGATATCGTGCTGATTACGTATTATAAAGATCATCCAAATCTAATTGCAATTTCTTCTAATAATGGTTCAGAGATATGGAAATTTAAAGCTACAATAGAAGGAATTAGTACGGAAACCTATGAAAAACAAGATTTTATCACATATACATGGGATTTAGAGGTAATCAATGATATAAACGAGGATTCTATATCGGAAATTGTTATAACATCTTGGTATAGATTAATAGTAGTTGATGGAAAGGTTGGCGATAAATTATGGATGAGAGAGAGTGATTTTGCAAATGATATTTGGAAAGTAGAAGTACTAGAAGATATTAATAATAATGGATTTCAAACTATTATTGCGGGTTCAGAAGAAGGGAAATTAAGTGCTTTTGATTCTGAAAGTGGAAAGAAACTATGGACTTTTAAGGTTGAAGAAATGAAGATTCCAGTTACGACTATGTTCGGTATTTCTACAGAAAATGTACCAAATTCTATCGATGATATTAAGATAGTTAACGATGTTGATAATGATGATATTGATGAAATTCTTGTTGCAGCTGATGATGGATATTTAAGATTAATTTCTGGAAAAAATGGACATGAACTTTATAATGCCATTTGTTATAATATGACAAAAATTAAAGAATATTTATATGATATACCATCAACCTCTCCATATTCATCTACTGAAAGACTGTTTAGGAAATCTGGAGTCAAATTATATGAAATTCCAGACATTAATAATGACGGGATTAAAGAATATATGTCAATTGCTTGTGATCTTGATTATGAAGACAAAGAAACAAATCTAATTGAAAGTAGAATATTTTGCATAAATCCAGAAACAGAGTCTGAACTAATCAATATCAGTATTAGTCGAAATTGGACTTATAGTTATTCGGATATGGGTCGATATTATAGTTCCGATCCAGAAATAATTAATAGAGGTTTTGAGATCCAAATTTATTTTTATTCCGTTATTAGCGACCCATGGGATAGTAGAGGAAATGCAAGAATTGAGCGTTATCACATTGAAGATGAAAAATCAGAAAATCCTACAATTATTTATGAAGATCCAGATTCATATTCATTTTCTAGAGATGAATTTGAAATTCTTTCACAAACTTCTACCTATGAAAATGGGTATTATTTATTAAATATTGGTGATGTTAATTTTGATGGAGTAGATGATTTATTTGCAATAAGTCCTAATGGACGTTATTTGTGTATTGATATGAAAAATGAGGACATGCTTTGGGTAAGAACTCGTAAAGATTCCGAATTAGAAATTACAGAACTTAAAGATTTAAATAACGATGGAATTAAAGATTTATTAATCGAACAGATAAGTAATTTTGAACCAGATTGGATTAGTGAAACCGATGGTGATGAACGCAAGGAAAAACCAAGAGTCGTGAGTGGTTTATATACAGTTGATGGAAGAACTGGAAATGTTATATGGTCTTTTAATATACCCTTACCCCAATATTATGAGGGGGTAAGAGATTTAAAGAATGTGGGAGATATTACTGATGATGAAATTGATGATTATGTAGGCTGGGTAATTCCCTCAATTACTCCTCCTGATATTTCTGAAATTATAGAAAGCCTTTCAGAAAGGGATCCATATGAATGGGATAGTGGAGAAGTTGTAAGTGAAGACATATATAGGGCATTACTATCCAAATATACAAAAATATTAGCAATTGATGGTTCTAACGGAATTATTTTTTGGAATAAATCATTGTTAGGTTTTCCTTATAGATTTTATCGCCAGTATGGATATACTGGACCCTATGAAGAACCAATTTTGGGATATTCTGATGGTAATGATTTTTATAATAGAATAAATGATGAAATTCCTAGCAGTTGGGGAGAATATTATATTGATTGGAATGGTGAGTATAATAATTGGAGCATTTCAACATTATTGCATCCAGACAATATTCAACTAGTAAATGGATCTTCTACTGATAATGAATTTGACTTATGGGGTGATGAAGACACAAATTTTACGATTACTTCTTCTAATTCATCTGAATCATCAAAATCATTAAAAATTGGAACAACATTAAATAGCACATCAATAGGAACTGTTGAAAGCGGAGATAATTCTTATTGGGTTTTAAATTCAATTAGCTCTAATGGTGAACATAAAATCAATGCTGAATTATCATTTAATCTCTCTCAACCAGTTGAAAGTGAGTTACAACATATAGTAGTAGATTATGAAGGATTTGTGTATAATAAAGAAATTGATCAAATAGATATTTTCATTTATAACTTTTCTAATGGAGGCTATTGGCAAAAAATAAGTACTGATGATATTAATGATCCAGACCCATCAACGAAGATGGTAAAAAGGCTATATGAAATTAATGGGTTAACATTTGATTCAAACAAGTTAGTAAAAATTAAATTGGAAGCAACAAACGCTTCTGCGTTCAGTCTATATATTGATAAATTAGTGGTAAATTATACATATTCTTATGGTAACTATACAATAATGGCAGAACATGATGGCACTTCATGGAAAGCAATAATGGATTTGACAATTCCCATAGACTTTTCTGATGATGACTTATTAGGAGTTATGGAGTATCCCCTTTCCCAGATTGAAAGGTTTTCTGCTCTCAAACTTCAAACTAAATTAAAAGTAAATACATCAGGTTGGTATAATTTTACTTATGAAATTTATGATGTTTCGAATAGTAAATGGGTTTTGTGCAATTGGAGCAAATCTAAAAGTACATGGAATGACCATACATACCCAGATTTAAAAGGAGGTTATGGTGATACCAGATATGATTATAAAGATTTTTATTTGGATTCAAATTATAAACACGATCATATGTGGCTTGTTACCCGTGGTACTAGTGATGGAACTGATGATTATTATCCTTATTTAGAATTTGATTATGAAAATAGAACAACATTATCAAATTTTATAGATTTAAATCAAAATATCCAAATAAGATTAAATATTACCGACGTTAATCCTTTCAATTTAACAATTGATAATTTTGGAATTGGAGCGTTTTATTGGGGCTTATTCAGCTCTTATTTTGATAGATATTACATAATGGAATACCATGAGTCGTCTGAACCCGAATTTACTACTAATAACCTTTTAAATTTAGAAATTCAAGACTTTGATGTAGTTAATGGAACAAATGATGGGTATTTGGATATAATTGCTATAATTGGTAATGAAATATACAATTATGATAAAACATGGAGTACAAGAATTCGCCTTTTTGATATTAAAAACAAGGAAGTATATACTAAATGGAGTCTTAATCAAACTTATATTCCATATCAAAATGTGCGAATTTTACCAATAAATAACAGTCTAAATAACTGGCTAATAAGTGGAAATTTTCAGTTTGGAACTTATTACAACTTTTCACATAAATTAATTGGCAATCCTCATTGGAATTCTCAAATATCGCATTTTAACAATTATTCTGATTCTAAAGTTGAAATTGATTATCTATGGGAAGAAATTCCAGATTTTCCACAACAATATGATTATGAATTTCCTGGAAAAACAACTATTTCAAGAGAGGGAAGAATAGGGATAATGTTGGGAGAATATGAATTACTGGAAGAAGAGTGGGGAGAGTTAAGATTAAGATTAACTAACATTCGAATTATTGATATTAATAGCCATTCCATAGTTAGTAAAATACCTGCAGAAAAGTTAGACTACTTAAGCTATTATGATGGGCAAGAAGTTGGTAAAATTGATTTTAGCTCAGAAGGTGCTGGATATAAATTATTAATTTCTTATGAAGATTTTAATGATGATAATTTCCTTGATCACGTAGGTTTATATTCTCTAGGAGGGATTGATGAAGAATATTTTATGGATAGTGAATCCGGAACAGAAGTTAGAATATATAGTGGTAATTCTGGTGATTCTGATCCTGTAATTTTATTTAGTAAGATTTTTGAATTCATACAACCAGGTTATTCTGAATATATCTCTCCAGATGAACTAACCATGCCATTTACTTCGGTTGATGATATTAATAACGATGAGGTCCCAGAAGCAATAATTGGAATTCAATCTGGAACTGACCGTTGTAAAGGATCTTATATAAGTTTCTACGATATTTTTAATAGTAATGAATATGAGGTAAAAGAGTTAACTGAATATAAATGGGAGTTAGATACTTTTAAATGCATATCTCGATGGGCTGAAAGATATGATGAATTTGTATTTGATATTGATAAAATTGGAGACATTAACGCAGATAATATAAGTGAAATCTATATAAATCGTGATTACTTCATTGAAACAAGAAGAGAGTATGGTTATAGAACTTATGAAAGAATACCAACAACAGAAATACTAGATATATTTAATCAAAATACAATCTATAGATTTAATATAGAGGTTGATTCATTACTCCCTATTGTTGATTTAAATGAGGATGGGAAAAAGGAAATCTTGATTTCAAGTGAGGAAATATTATATTGTATTAATTCTAAGTTTGGTATTCAAATTTTAAGTCCTAAAGATGAACAGTCGATGGGATCTCATAATTTCAATATAAAATGGGATACCGATTCAGATTATGATTATTTCGAAGTATTTATAGATGGAGTTAGTCAAGGTCATACAATTGCTAAAAAAATACATGTTTCTCTTGGTTCTGGGTGGAGAGAAATTTCTATTATGTTGTACGATAAGAGTGGTTTAATCATAGCAATCAGCACTATAAATGTTTTAGTTCCACCTAATCAAACTCATTTAATTTTAACATTTGTATTTTTAGCTGTTGCTGCTGGTTTATACATAGGGTACAGAAGAATTAGTAAGAAGAAAGAAGAAATGGTGTTTATTGATAAAAAAATCAAAGAAGGTGGTAAAAAGAAATGATTAAAAAAAAAGAGAAGCCCACTTATGAGATTTGGAGTGAGGAATTGACAAAAATATATGGAAAAGGAAAAGAAGCGTTAGAAGCAGTTTCAGAAATAGATCTCCGAGTAAGACCAGGGATTCATGGGTTCCTTGGACCAAATGGTGCGGGAAAAACAACAACAATCAATATGTTAGTAGGTGCTATTTCAATAACAAAAGGAAGTGCTAAGATTAGAGAAAAAAAAGCTGGAACAGTTACGGCAAAACAAATAATCGGTTTTTTACCTCAAGATCCTGTTTTTTATGTGGATATGACCGGGGAGGACTATTTAATATATATGGGGCAATTAGGAGGGTTACAAAAGCAAGAGGCAAAAAAGAAGGCTCAAGAATTATTAGATTTTTTTGATCTTTTTGAATTCAGAAATAAAGAAATTAAAACATATTCAGGAGGGATGAAACAAAAGATTGGTATTGCGGGAGCTTTAATCAATGATCCTAAAGTCTTAATCCTCGATGAGCCTACTGCCAATTTAGATCCACTTGGAAGAGCGGATGTAATACGAAAAATTAAATCCTTATCTGATAAGGTAAGTGTTTTTGTATCAAGCCATATTTTATCCGAAATTGAGCAAATGTGTGAAGATGTAACGATGATAGATCTTGGTAAAATTGTTATATCAGACACTATCAGAAACATTAAAAAGAGTTTTATAAGCAATCTTTATATATTAGACACCAATATGAATGAAAAATTTTTAAAACAGTTAAACGACAAAGATTTTATCGCAAGTATTCGGATTGACGAGATAGACGGAAAACTTCATATCATACCTAAAAATCCTGAGAAACTACGAGACTTTATACCTCAAATGCTTGTAAAAAATAAAGCTATCCTCTATAGTTTTCACCAACCTGAGTTATCATTACAAGATATTTTTATGGAAATTATGTCAAAGAAGGAGGAGACTTAATAATGGAAAAGAATAAATTAAGTTTTATTGATAAGTTAAAGACTAATGTTGAGAAATTAAATAAAAGAGTAATCCAACCAACAAAAACTTGGTTTTCAAAGAATATCTTCAAAAGAACTACAGTTGTAATAAAAAAGACCTTTCAAGATATATATTCATTTAAAAAAATGATTGCTATGATAATAATAATGCTGATACTTCCGTTAATTTACATTTCTCTTGCTTCTCCAGTCGATTTTGGTTTAATCTCACCATTTCATGCCGCAACTATCATCAGTATTGCCTTAGCTTTTCCATTCTTCTTTTGGTCTTTAGGTTTATCTTATACAATTTTTATTGGAATGTCTGGATCACCGCTTATTGCTGACGAAGTAAGCTCAGGAACTATGCTGATATTGATTAGTAAGCCAATCAGTCGAATAAAAATATTTTTAGGAAAATTCATTGGGGTTTTCCTATATGGAATGGTATTGAGCTTTGTTGTTATATTTGTGAGCGGATGGATAGGAGTACTATCAAAATCAGGAAATATAGATCACTTTGTAAGTTTAATACCATTCTTGACTGCTTTATATCTATATAGTTTGTTTATCTTATTTTTATTTACCAGTATTACCATGGCATTATCATCGATTTTTAAGAAATCAAGAAATGCTTCAGTTGGGATCCTCCTTATAACAATTTTTTCTTTTCTCGCATTTCAACTAATTAGAACAATGGTAGGAGGTGCCTATGCGATATTTCAATTATACCATTTTGATCTTGGTTATCATCTTGGAAATGTGTTTATTCTATTCATTGAAAGTTTAGACGCTATTCCACCTTCAACTAGCTGGCAAAATATATTCGGATTGTTGACAGGAGTATATAGTACTGAGTCACCAATCGATCCTGATCAAAATATCAATCTTGGTGGTTATAGTAAAACAAATTATTATTTACCTATCGTTTCTCTATTGATATGGCTGTTAATTGCTTTCTTACTTTTAGTATTTGCTTTAATAAGTTTAAGAAAAAGGGAAGTTTCTGTGTAATTATAAATTTAAATTTTTTTTTTCTAATTTCTAATTTTATATCTCTTCTAGTTGATTTAAGCTATGTTTATAAATCTCATTTCCTTAGAAAATATGCCCTTTTGGATGGACATTAATTAATAAATTATTAAAAGAAATAGTATTAAAAATAAAAATTTCTTTAATGAAGGTTAAAAAAAAATTAATTTAGAAGTTAGAATATATCATAAATTTATCTCCTGAGCCTAGACTATAAATTTCAAACTTCTTACCCCGTTTTGTTTCAGCATGCATCAATATCATAGGAAAAAGATAAATCTGAGATGTAATTTGGGCATCTTTATCTTTTTCATGAGATTTATAATCACTCCCAGAAGAATTTATTGTTTTTTTGATGTTTTTATTCCAGTAACCTAAGGATGCTTCTGCTTTTGAATCTAATTCTTTGAAATCGCTAAATCTTATGCCTTCCACATCTTCAATCATTTTGTGGAGGTCTTCTCCGATTTCTTTTTCATATCTCGTTTGAGCACTAGAGTGAAGAACAGGAACTCCGGTAACCACTGTTTGAAATGGTACAGGAAGTTCCTCATATTTGTATAGATTTTTATGACCTCCACATGCTTTACATGGTTCTGTTCTGTTTCCAGTGCCATAGCACGCTCCACACGGATATGAAAATGGCTTCTTCTCTTTCTTCTGTTCCTCACCTACTAACACCGTGAAAGTTTCTTCTATTTTTCCAGTACCTTTGCATGTTTTACATTTATCTTCAATATACCCTTTTCCTTTACAATTTTTGCAGGGAACTGCTTGGATCGATTCAAACTAAGGAACTTTCTCGTCACCCTTCCAATTCTCTTTATTGATCTTTCCAACTCCTTTAAATGAATAGTATTGTACTCTACCTACTCTGGGAGCAGTAACTATATTTTCTTCTTTGCCTTTTGGAGCTGGACCAAGAGATTTTTTAACAGCAAAATAAATTGCTGCCTCCTTCGTAGTATCTTTCACATATTCAGTAGCACTAATTGCATCTAATGAAAAAACAGCCCCTTTAGTTCCAAACTCTTTCTCCATTTTCTTGCGATCCGTTCTTGCAGCTTTTTGCTTCCACTTCAGGAATATATCGTCAAGTGGGGGCGTTTTGATTCGAACATCTGGCAACTTTTTTTCACTTATAAAATTTTGTTTAAAATTTAATTAACTTTATTTAATTGATTTGGAATTAAAAAAATATAAAATAGAATAATCTATTATTTTTTATAAAAGAATATTAAAAATAGAAATAATAATAAGAAAAAAGTAGAATAAAAAATGTCTGCTGAAGAACGCCAGTCTGTCGAATACTTCCTTGAATGGATTAAGAATCAAGGACTTTCACAGTGGATTGATCATTTCCTAAACCAAGGCGATGAAGCGAAGCTTAGGCAAATAAAAGAAGTTTATGATAAAATTAAACAAGTTTTCGGGTTTTAAATTTTAATATCTTTTTTCTTAATTAAAATCTTAGTTTAAGGTTTATTTTTTTTTAAGACCGTTTTTTAGAAATTAGAAAAATTGAATTGATGTTTTTCATTATTTTTATCAGTATCTAAATGTTTTAGTGGTTTCGCAATTGAGTGTTCCCTTAAGGAATTTTTTTATAGTTTTAGATCAGAAACGTGAGTCTAAGAAGAATTTACTTTACAATGTTAATTTCTTTTATTTAAAAAAATTCAATAAAAAAAGCTTTACGTTTTCCTATGTAAGCGACCCTTTTTTTAGAGGATCTGTTCTTTTTGGTTTAGATTTTAATAATAGAATGCGTCCATTGAGTTTTGATAAAATTAGTAAAGATAATAAGAATTCCCCAGTTGATCCTAGATTTTTTAAGAAGTTTTTGCTTTCAGATAAAAATAAATTTATTGCTTTTTCAAATCAAACTCCTTCTGAAGAGTTTTCACCCATTAAAGATATGCTTAATAGTTTACAATTTGATAAAAAAAAAATAATCAATCTAACTTTCTGTAAATCATGTCTAGAGAATCAAAAATTTAAAATTTTGAATGAGAATCTTCAAATTAAGACTATTAAAAATGAAATTTTATGTTCTAATTGCGCTTATGAAATTGTATTAAGACAGGCTAAACTTGCTGGATTAATTTCAGAAAAGAGGGTAAGTTTAAAATTAAAAAATTTTTTGACCCATATGATTCTCAAGTTTAAAGATGTTAAAAAAGTGTTGAGTGTATTTCAGGCAGATTTTAATCCTGCTACAAACAGAGAGATCACATTGTATGATATTGAAAAAGCTCCTCCAATTAGTAAAAAGTATCTCAATCAAAAGGTTGAAGATCTCAATATTCCTAACTCTTTAAAAAATATTTTAAAGGATCTAAAGATCTCCACGTTACTTCCAATACAAGCCCTATCAATTGAAAATGGATTACTTTCAGAAAGGAAGAACCAATTAATTATGGCACCAACCTCGGGCGGAAAGACGCTCGTGGGAGAATTAGCTGGAATCTCAAAGGTCTTAAGCAAAAAAAGCGCAAAAATGCTATATTTAGTTCCAATAGTTGCATTAGCGAATTTAAGAACCGAGGAATTTAAGAAGAAGTATAAATCTCTCAAATTAAATATTGTTAAAAAAATTGGAGAATCTTTATTTGAAAAGAGTATTGATTCTGATCAAATAGATTTGACTAACGCTGATATTATAATAGCTACTTATGAAGCAATTGATTTCATTCTAAGAAGTGGAAAAAAGGAAATATTAGGTAATATATATACTATAATTATTGACGAGATTCAAACTTTGATAGACTCTGATCGTGGTTTCTTATTAGATGGTTTTATTTCTCGACTTAAATTTCTTTATAAAAATGCTCAATTTTTATATCTAAGTGCTACATTAGGCGAGCCTAAATTACTAGCTGCGAAGCTTAATAGTGAATTAATTATGTATGATAATCGACCTGTGCCCATTGAAAGACACTTATTACTCTGTCTTAATGAATCCCGAAAACATAAATTTATATTCAGATTAGTACGGGCAGCTTTTTCAAAGAAATCTAATTATGGCTTTAAAGGGCAATCGATTATATTTACAAATACTAGAAAAAATTGCGAATCAATATCAAAACTACTTCAAGAAAGAGGAATTAATGTAGCGTCTTATCACTCTGGATTATCACATGAAGAAAGAAAGGTTATTGAAGAAAAATTTAGGATCCAAAAAATTGCTGGTGTAGTTGCTACTGCAGCATTAGCAGCAGGAGTAGATCTTCCTGCTAATCAAGTAATTTTTGAATCTTTAGCTATGGGAATAAATTGGTTGACTGTTGCTGAATTTGAACAGATGTTAGGAAGAGCAGGAAGGTTGAAAAAACATGATGTCGGTTATGCGATTCTCCTCGTAGAACCGGGTAAAATATATTCTCCGAAAATGAAAGAGACAGAGGAAGATATCGCTATTAAATTATTGAATGGAAAAATTAAAGATTTTGAATTAGTACCAAATAATGATAAATCTCTTACAGAATTATTAGCATTTATTTCGATGTTTACCCAAAGTGTTAAACGAGAGATGATTTACCCGTTCTATGAAAATTTAATTAATAATGAATATGAATTTGAAGCTTACTTAAAAAAATTAAATAATTTAAAATTAATACGTTTTAAAGAAGATTTTACTCTTCGAATAACTAGATTAGGCCAAGCTATTGCGAAATCATTCTTAACTATAGATCAGTGTTTAGAAATTGTTGATAATTTACAAAATAAAATGAAAAAACCTTTAGAAATTGCTCTTGATTTAAAACCCATTAAAAATGCATATTTATCTGTAAAAATTGTAGCTGACTTAGCGAAAAATGTGAATATGAAATATTATAGTAATAATTTATTTAGTGCCAGTGTCCTATCTCTTATGAATGCCGAATATGTAAGGAAACGTAAAACATTTTCTCAAGGATTCATTGAATTTGTATTAAAATGGTTAAATGATATTTTTAATTGTACTTGTAAAGATTCTCCGTATTGCGATTGCGGAAGGTTAAATCTTGAAAAACTAATTCTAAATTTAAGAATAAAAAAAAAATTCACAATAGAAGAAATCTGTAACTATTTCGAGGATGAGTATAAAATACTAATTTTCAAGGGGGATTTAATAGATTATTTAGAAAATTTAATATATTCTTTAGAAAGTATTAAAAATCTAGCGGAAGGAGTTAAAAAAATAGAAATAAACTTTATGAATGACATTGAAAAAATTCCAGAAATGATAACACAAATTACACAATTAAACGATTAAATTATTAATCAAAAATCTAAAAAAATTTCTTTAATTTTACGTAATCATCCTTCTTAATAAAAGAAATTTTATTAAACTATTATATTTATTATAGCATTCATTTTATCGTAAAAAGACATCTAGTTTGTATTGAGCTTGATATCGAATTAATACTCCTGTTTGTTGTTCAAACTGACGAGCTATAATTTCCTGAAAATCAGCTGGATCTTGTGCATCTGTTAAAACAATAAAGATCAAGTTTTTATTAGATAAAATTGTTTGTTTGAGTTCATCTTTCTTCCTTGAGTTTGGTTTATTATGAAAATACATTTCCCAGAATTCATATGCTACTTTAAAATCTCTGCCATTCACTCTCACAACATCAAAACCATCAACATGCATTCTTGGATGAATCTTCACAGCTTTACCAGAAATTCTTACCTGTGCACCAACGATATCTTTTAAAAGGGTATGATCAAAAGTTTTTTCAAACATTTGTTGTAATACCCATCGTCCATGATTCTCCCCTTCTGATGACCTATGACCTGTGGGTGATATATAATTTAAATCCTTATACCTCAAACGATCTTCCATTTGCCAAGCTACATAAGAAAAGGTATACTGTATGTACATTCCTTTTAACTTCCAACGTAGAGACGATTGAGATGTATCTAAGCCACGATGTTTTGCATCTTTTTTAGCTTTTTCGAATTGTTCAAAACTCATAGCAAGTTCTAATCCCTTCTTTTTACCTTCTTCTATTGCATCTAAATATGTAATTTGCCTTGTAGCATGATAACAGGAGATACATCTTCTAGTCTTTCCAATATTCGCGATGCTCCGAGAATAGCTATTACCACATACAACACAAACCCATTCTAATTTTATATCACAGGGATGTTTCTCTCCTTTATTTCTTATCTTAATATAATAGCTTTTTATAGATTCAATTAAGAGATAACCTTTAATAAGCCCAATATATATAGCATCCTCAAAAGAATTTACTCTAGATTCATGAAAGCATCGACTACACCAATGACCCTGTTGTAGGTGCCTTATTAATATTATGAAAGGTTGGTGACAATCTGATTGGCACCAAATTTCTACCCTTGCATTAGTTGGTGAAAGTCCTCTTTCAACATCTCTCCTGAATATACCAATCCCATTTAAAGTAACCTTTCCAGGCTTACCATATCGTTCTTGACCAACCTTCTCTGCCAATTTTATTATATCTTTTAAACTGTATTTAGTATGTTTATATTTAAATAATATTGAATATAATTGAGACCCAATAAGTTCAATAATTGTGTTTTTAAGCCTAGACTGATTCTTATACCCAATTTTGCTTGAAATTCTATTAATAGAATATTTAGGGTTAAAAGTTCTTGTAAATTCTTTTATTTGTTTAATAGTAATCTCTTTAAGTTTATTAAATATCTGTTGGTTTGCTATTAACTTCTTTTGTAAAATTTCTTTATTATTGGGTATATCTTTACCTTCTACTGATTTGATAAGGCTATTTATAAATTTATTTTCTAAAAAAAAATTGGGATTTTGCGAAATTCCAATAATATCCGTAAGCATAAGAAAAATAACTTTGCTTTATTATGCATAGTATAATTTTAAAATTAAAAACTGAATAGAGAAGAAAATTTCTGATTTTAAAAATAATTAAAAACTGGTATAAATACTTTATTTGGAGAATTTAATCTATAGTCTAGAAAGTATTAAAAACATTTTAGAAGGA
>CAYSZJ010000028.1:0-39151 GCA_964435435.1 uncultured archaeon | reverse complement strand
ATATAAGCGTGAAACTGGAAAGAGAGCTGTATATGCTGGCAAAAATACTAAAGGTTTTGATGAATGGTTAAAAATACAAAAGAAATCAGAGACAGAAAAAGAAAAAGATAAAGAAATTAAGCAAAAAAGAGAATTAAAAGAAGATTGGGAACTTTTATTAGAAAAATGGATAAAAGAAGCAGATGAAAAAGTAATTCCTAAAGAGATTAAAAAAGAACTTCTTGAAAAAATTAGAAAATATAGACGCCTAAGGGATTTAAGTAGACAACTTTTTTCCTTATTAAGAAAAGAGAATCTCACAGAAAGAGAGACTAATGAAATGGAAACTTTGATACAACAAATTAAGAATATGGAGCCGATTCGAGAAGAGATTTTCAAAAATTTAAGAGCTTTTAAAAATTTCTATGAGGAAAATATAAAATGGTTCGAATATCGAATTGAAGCTGAGAGAGACAAATTTACAAAATTCCTTGCTCAAAAATTAAAATTACTTAAAGATGTTGAGAACAACTTTAAAAGTAAAGTTTTTAAAAATAATATTGAAAAAAATTGGAAGGAGATTTTAAAGGAGAATTTATACAGAAATACAACTTTGAGCTTAAATGAAAAATCTATAATTAATAAAATCATCCTAAAAGAAAAACTTGATAAAGAGGATAAAGAGGAACTTATCGTGATTTTATGTAAACTTCCGACAAACGATTTGATTTCTCTATTAGGGAAAGGATTTGAAAGACATACAAAGAATTATGTTAGATGGGGCTGGGATTATGATAGACATCTTAAAAGGTTGATGCTAGAAAAGTATTTCACTATTTATGAGAATCAAAAAACAACTATTAATGATGAAAATGTTTATAATTTTCTAACATATAAGTTTTTAATTTCTTTAAAGAAGACTGTAGAATCTATTTTAGGTTATAAGAAAAGACGAGATCTTTTTAGTACAGAATTTCTTGGGCAATCAAAAAAACATTATGAGTATGTTAAATATAAATCCAAATCAGATCCGAGATTTTTACTTTTAAGACATGTTTTTACTATGTATAAAGATACTCTTAGGGTTAAATTAGGTAAAGAATTTAAAAAAGTTAAACCATTATTAGATAACTACATTGGTCTTCTTGTAAAACTACCTACAAGAAGGTTTAAAATCTATAAGTTTCATCCAGATATAGATTTAGATTATTTTAAGGTTATAGATAGCGTTGAAAAAGCTTATTGGTTTGGATTTTTACTTGCTGATGGATCATTATTTATTTCTAAGGGAGATAAATATTTATCTATTGAAGTTAATGTGAAAGATGGAATACTATTAAAGAATTTTATTCATGCTATAGGTTTTAATCCAAAATATGTAAAATATTATAAAAAGATAAAATATAATGATAAAGGTCAGAAGAAAATCAAAAGGACTTTTAGAGTAAGATTTGTTAGTGAGGATTTTGCCCGCAATTTGATTAATAATGGTTTTATTTTAGGTAAAAAGTCGGGAAAGATAAGATTCCCCGCATTAAAAAAGCGTGAATATATATTAGCTTGTCTTTTAGGATTTTTTGATGGTGATGGTTCCCATGTTGGAACCCCGACAATTTATACTAGAAGTGACGCTTTTCTTGAAGATGTAAAGCATAATTTGGAAGCTTTAGGTTATCTAAATGATTTTAAGATTAAACAAAAAGAGGATAAGCGAATAAAAACACAGGGAAATAATATAATTTACTATTTAGGGTTGAGTGGAGAAGTTTTTAATGAAATGCTAAATGTTTTTTCTAATAGTTTACCAAGAAAACGTAGAACATATCTTATTGGTAAATCATTAAAAAATTTTCAAAGAAATCAATGGGCTAAATATTTAGCTCATATACCTCGTAAAACAAAACTCAAATTTTCAAAAGATGAATTAAGTAATTTAAGGAAAACTTTATCTTATAAAGAAATCGCTCAACTTCATTATGATAAATTCGGAGTTAAAATTTCTCTCCATACAATTCGTTATTGGTGTCTGAAATGGAATATTCAAGGTACAATAAAAGTGAAAAAAACTAAAGATTAATGTGATTAATGTAAATTAATCTTAAAGCATTAAAAGCTACTCATGTACATCGAATTTCTAATAGGCTCGGGTGGGTAAAAACAAAGAACCCGCTGAAAACAGAAGAAGCACTAAGAAATACAATTCCAAAAGAGCTTTGGTTAAAATTAAATAGACTATTTGTAAGATTTGGACAGCAAATATGTTTACCAAATCGTCCTAAATGTGAGATATGTCCTATAAATGAGGAATGCCCTAAAGATTTTTCAATGGAACTCGAAATTAAAAGTAAAAAGAAAAAAGTAATTTAACAGAAAAAGATCTTGAAATTTAGATGATTTGTTACTTAATTATTAAAAATATAGCTCAATCATACGTTAATATAAGCTTTTTTCTACGAGAGTATATGATATATCCAATTAACATTCCCCCTATCAACCCAAATATATGTGCCCAAATATTAATTCCTGGTGAAAACGAAGCAAATATGAAATAAGCTATATAGAGAAGAGCGATTGGTAAGAGGGCTCGATTTTCTGTGGCTAGGATAATAAAAGCAGCTCCTATTAATCCGAAGATTGCTCCAGAAGCGCCTAAGCTTTTAGCGTATGTTGGTAATAGCAACAAAGTAAATAAATTACCAATTAGACCTGAAATAAAGTAAATTAATACAAATTCCAATTTGGAAACATATCGATTATTCTCTACTGTTGCTCCAAACAATAACAACGCAATCATATTTGAAAATAAATGTAAAACATCTGCATGAAGAAATATAGAGGTAATTAATCTCCAATATTCATATTCATATATGATATTTCCATTAATTTGTACAAAATTTAGAATGTACTCCTCTGGTAAAGCTAAATTAAATAAGACGAAATTAATTACATTTAAAAAAATCAAGATTAATGTAATTTTAGCATCCTTTAAATTTTCAACATCTAAAATCATCATTTTAATCAAGACCTTACAATGGAAATATGATTTTAACAGTTAAAATTTATTATAATAAAGTATAATAATTGGTTTTTATATTATTTTTTTAAGATTATAAGTTGATCAAATTTTGGACAAATATGACAGATTTAACACACGGCTGAGGAATAAAAAAAAGCGTTTGTTAGACTCATTGATTTTAAATGAAATATTAACTGATAAAAGATTAATTAAGGCTTTTATGGATATTCCTCTTGAGAAATTCATTCCTGAAAAATTTATGAATGTTTTAAAACTTTATGAGGATGTGCCTAACTTATTTTACTTTGATGAGCAAAATCCAAGAAATTATAGAACAATTTCAGCCCCACACATGATTACTATAATGTTACAAGGTTTGGCATTAAATGCTAATGATGATTTGTTAATTTTGGGAGCAAAAAGTGGCTATATCGCGGCATTAGCTCATAAACTAGCACCAAAAGGTGAGATAATAATTCTTGAGGCTAATTCTGAAATAGCTAAAATTACAGCGAATAATTTAAAAGAATTGAAATTAGATGATAAAATTTCAATTATTATTAAAAACCCGCTAGAGGGAATGCCTGATTTAAGTCCATGGCAGAAAATTTTAGTAACTGGAGCAATTGAACAATCTAAAATTCATCCATTATTAAGACAATTAGATGAAGAAAGTGGTGTATTATTTGCTCCAATTGGACCAGAATTTGTACAAATATATACCCAAATTCTAAGACAAAAAAATGAATTCTATGGGAAAAAACAGCTACAGGTGAAATTTTCACCATTAATTACTCAAATTGAATTAGATGAATTAGAATTAATCATTGATATTGATGAGATTGAAATTGCGAATGATTCAAAGGTGATTAATAAGGTCCCAAGTCTCTATACAAATAAAATAAATATTAAATATACCTCAGAGATTCTTGATAAGATAGTTCCAGAACATCAAGTAAAAATTCAATCTATTGATGAAACTCAGCGTGATCATATTTTATCAAATTTGAATACTATAGAACAAAATATTAAAAATCTAAAGAAAGAAGAAGATATTCAAAATTGGTTTGAAATTATTGATGATATTGAAGAGAAATTAAACAATCTCAAAAAATTTAAGAAATTGTTTGCAATAAAAGTTAAAAGAATGCAGAATATACTAAACCAGATACGATCCTACAATATTGTAAGGAAAGAGTTAGAAAAATCAGGTTTATATGATTCAACGGTTATAGATAAAAAGATTGAAATAATAAATAAGCAAATTGAACAAATCAATCTCTTTTTAGAAGTCACTCGAAATGAGATAAATAGAATAAAATCTTTATAGTAGTGGTTACTCCTCTAATCTTCACTTTTTATTATTGGATTTAAAAAAATAAAAAAAAATCATTTACTTTTTTAGATACTCTAGTACTGCCTTCATGAACTCTGGTAAATCATCAGGAGTTCTTGATGTTATTAAATTGTTATCAATTAAAACAGGTTTATCTTCAAATATAGCACCAGCATTGACCATATCATCTTTTATGGCAAAATAACTAGTAGCTCTACGATCTTTTATAATTTTAGCAGATATTAGAACCCAACCTGCATGACAAATGGCTCCAACTAATTTCTGATCCTCATTAATTTTAGCAACAAAATCTAAAACATCTTTATCTCTTCTTAAATAATCAGGATTTTTTGTACCACCTGGAATAATAACTCCATCATAATTATTAGGATTAGCATCTCTAACTAATTTATCTGGCCTAATTGGATAGCCATGTTTACCTTTAATCTCTCTCTTAAATAAACTAATTAATTCTACTTCATATCCTGTTTCTTTTAATCTAATACGTGGATAATACAGTTCAAGATCTTCATATCCATCTGTAGCAAGAATTGCTATTTTCTTTTTCATAATTTATGACACCTTGATTTATTCATTTTATAAATAACTAAATTAGTTTATAGTTTCAATTTAATAATACAGAGAATTACCTATTTTAGGTTGTAGGTTATAAAATATTATTATTCTCTTTTAGGAGTCAATAAAAATATAAGGAGATTTATGGAATTCTTAATTTTCTAAATGAAATTCAAAAAACCTACATATACTATTATAAACGTAATGATTATTAATAAAAAATTTAAAGGTGTTGGTATAATCCTATATGGTGTTTTTTCTTTATATTTTTGATAAGCTTCACCATACTTCGGAATTAGGATTAATTTCTCTTCAATTCTGGCATGAATTTCTAAAATGAGTAAAATTACAGGACTTATAATTAAAGAGATGATTGAATCTGATATTATTGCAGCTCCAAGAAAAATAATTACCCAAGCAGAATAAATGGGGTGCCTTATAATTCTAAAAACACCTGATTTAATTAATTTAGAACTATTTTCATCTAATGTTTTAACTCTATATACTTTTTTTGCTTTATTAGCAAAATTAACTCCTATAATAATAAAGACTATTCCTAATAGTACAAAAAAAATCCAATAATCACGAAAATAACTAAGATTTTGAGGAAAGACCATGATTAGAAAGCTCGAATTTATAATGGGTATTGGAACAAGCGATAATGTCCATATTAATGGAAATACTTTATAAAATAACCTAATTATAATATTTTCCTTATTCTTTACTTTTAAGAATAATACCCAATATACAATAAGGTTTGAAGTAAAAACAAATAATAAAATAATCGTTATCAAAAGTATCATTTTTTTCAATACCTTACCAAATTTAGTCTAATTAATATTTAGTTTATTTTATAATTTCTGATGCTAAAAATCAATATTTTCCATATTTTTTAGCAGCATTCATAAAAATTCTAGCATTTTTTAGAGGTATTTCTTTAAAAATTACTGTACTTGGTCCTAGAATAAAATGCCTATTTCCTTTAAATATATCCATCAAGTTCTTTACATGTTCTGCAATCTGATTTTTATCACCATATGGTAAGATATGACTTACATCACCAAATCCAATAACTACAAAGTTTGGGAATTTCTCATTAATGATTTGTGGATTAGCGCCACCTTCCCACCCTTGTAGACCGCGAAATCCTGCTTTTTGAAAATATGGAATTAATTCTGTAGGATCACCATCAGTGTGAATTTGTGGAATCATTCCTGCTTCAGAAATAAGCGAAGTGAGCTCCTTATAAGGAGTTAAAAAATCTTGCGTCCATCGTTGTGTTGAGATCATAGATCTACCTTTAAATGCTACATCATCTAATAATGTTAGAACTTTACCACGACCGTTAGTCGCTTCAATTAAGCCCTCAATGTTTATTTTAGCTATGTTTGTGTAAAATTCTATTAATTCCTTATATAGCTTAGTTTTTTTCTGAAAATGATAGCTAAAAGTAGCCATTCCCATGCTTTTCCAGACCTTATCGAAAATCCCATCGACCATTAAGATGGGAAAAATTTTTGGTGCTAATTTTTCATACGTTCGTATTGTTTTTCTAAGTAATTCACTATTATCTATTTTTTTTATATTGGCATGAATTTCATCTAAAATATCAATTGAATGTATATACCCTCCCTCATAAAAAGTAGTCTTACGTCTTATAGCTTGACCATCTTCTTTAATCCTAACATAGTTTCCGTTATTTTGACGGATTTTAATAGGTTTGATTTTAAAACTTGGCGGAAAGGGTGCAAAAACAGAATCAAACCCCAATGCGAGAGGAATATCAAAATAATAGTTTTTAAATAATTTTTCAGGATAATTACTTAATATTTCATCTTTATATTTATCGATAAATTCCTCTCGTATATATTGCACATGAGTAGGAACTCTATCTAGCTTTTTTCGTTTTGCTTCATCATATATAGCGAGATATCGTTCACATGCATTCATGTATGATTAATATATAGGAATTTAATTTTATTAACTAATCTAGATAATTTATTACTATTTATTCATCGTAAAAGCAAAAATATTTGTAGGCTTTTATTAAAATAACATTTTGATATAAAAAGAAGATATAATTAAAATCTAATTCTTAATTAAGCACATTAAAAATTCTTATGGTGATTTAAATAGAAGAGGAAGAGAGAATTAGTAAAGAAGAACTTGAATTACTGTACGAAATTTTATTTAGAAGGATTTTGGAAATTATGAAAAAACCAGCTATAGATATGGATCCTTTTGGAGAATTAATTAATAGATTATCACATTTAAGTGGTATTTTTAGTTTTAAAGGAATGATCTCAATAATTCCAGAATTAGTTGCATATGCTATTAGATACGATATGATGGTAGAAAAAACTTATGCGGAAGAACACCCAAATTTGGAAGAAGATATACAAGGATTAGACGATCTAGAAGAACAGAAAAGAAGAATTTCCCAAATTAAAAAAGATATAGATAAACTTAATATCTACTTATAATTAAAACACTAATTTTGAAATTTTGGTATAATTTTGGCATGTAAAATAGAGGTTCTTAAAAAAAAGAAGAAAAATATAAAATTGGTTTAAATAAATATTAAAAAAAATTAATCATATTTGCCTTTAAATTCCTTTAACTTATTCATTACTTTATCATATAATGAACCTACAATAATTTTTTCTCCAAGAGCTTTTAGTTCCTTAGCATATGCTAGAATTTGATGAAGTACTGGTCCAGGTGGAAATTCATCTCTTCTTCTTTCTAATAAATTTCCAAAAACTTCACTAGATGGGGCTCGATCAACAGCTTTAAATAAATCGATAAATATATCATGGATTATTCCAGCTTGAGAATCAGCTACATGTGCTTTTGGAGTTTCTGTGCCAGCTGGAGGTGTTCCAGAAGCGCTTGATGTCTCTCCTCCGCTCCTACCTAAAACAATAACAACTGGTTCTGATCGATGATAATCTCCTGAACCAGAGCAATTATAGTTAATACTCACAGAAGAACCTCCTTTTATCTCAGTAATCTTTACATGTAATTCTGATAGATCACCTACTTGCACTACTTCATGAGTTGCACCCTCTGGAGGAATAAATTCTGTTAAACTAAAACCAGAAGGAATAATATCTTTAACTAGTACATTTTCTAGTTCGACATCTCCTTTGTTTTGGACTCTAACTCCAATACTAAATTCACCTTCTGTAAGCCCAGGCTTAATACTTTTAAGTGTTTTTAACTTACGCTTAACATATCTTACATTTAATTCTGGTTCCTCATCAGGAGTTCTAACAAATGATTTACCTTCTACAGGACTATTAATCTCAATTTTAACCGGAGTCATATACTTTGTTTCAGTAGGAGGTCGTGGATTCCTTGCTAGAAGAGGGTATGAAATTACCATCTGTTTTCCTGGAAGAAATTCATTTGAGAGATTGAATAATTCAACGTAAATTTGATGTTTGATGGAAAAATCTTGATCACTAGGATCTAATAGTATTTTCTGAACGAATTCTTCTCTTGAACTTATATCAATATCTCCTAATAAGATTTTTATTTCTTTAACTAAGGGGGGAATAAAATCGGGAGGAAGCTCATCTGATAAGAAAAATTTATCAATTTTAGAGGAACCATCATTTACAATAGTATTTATAATTGTCATGTTAGTATTAGCATATGCATCTACTTCAGGTGGATTTATAGTTTTATCAATAGTTGCACTTAATACATTGTAAATAGTTGATTCTTTTACAATTTCACCAATAACTCTTGGAATCACTACAAACAATGGTGTAAATCCAATTTCAGAACTTAATTCTGGTACGTCCTTAGCTTCAACTTGAAAATCAAAGTCCCATGATTCATCAGGATTTAAGACTCTATCAGGTGTTTGAGAAACTACTGTTTCAACTCCGGTTGTTATTGTTTGTGATACTTTTACATCTTCGAGCTTTACTTGGAATCCAGATTCATTAATAAATTCAACATTACAATCCCACATACCAGGTTGAGAGCCCTCATCTCTATCGATTCCACTCATCGAATCTGTAAGCCCTCTAACTTCAGGATTCATCATTGTTAATTTATAGTTATTAATTAAATAATTAACATTCAAAACTCCAAGTTCTTGGGCAGTTAATTCTTTTATATTAACTGTAAAGAAAATCTCAAGCTCGGCTTTATTTTCCGCATCTAGAGATGTTATCTCCCAAGTAAGTACTCGCTTCCCATCCTCTTCTTTTATATTTGCTTCTCCACTACTAGGATTCCTCATTTCAATTTCTTGAATAATCGCTGGCATGTCCCTTTTAACTTTTATATCTAAGATAGGCAAGTTCAAAGGATTTGTTATTATGAGTTTTAAACTACATTTGTTATCAGTCTTATAGAGAAACGCATTGTTTACTTTACCAGAATCTGATTTATCCGTATCAAATATTTCCTCAATCTTTAAAGAAGAATCTTTAAGATCTCTAATTTCATACTCTTTACTAAAATCTTGAGCAGGATTTAATGTGCCTACAGTTAATTCTTTAGATTCAAGGGAGGTATTCACATTCTCTTTAACATCACATAGTAAATTCCATAATCTACTTCTTTGTGTTGGATTTTTCACAACGATTTTTCCATTACCTGTTATTTCTTTTAGATTTTGCGAGCCATCAAGAACTGTGTGCTCCTCATCGGTAATATCTATAACTATAAGATTTTGCGACATTCGTTAATCTTCTCGTATTTGTATTATTTAGATTTAGAAATAATTTTATACTAAATTTGTTATCAAAATTTACTAAATAATAATATTATGTTAATTTAAAGTTATTTACATAGAAAGATATTTTATATATGAATTTTAAATGATAATCAGTCTTTATGAATAGCAATAATAATTAAATTAATAATAAAGACCGTGGTTAACGAGAAATTTTGGGAAGTTGTTAAAAAATTCAATTTTTTAATGAGATCAGCAATTGAAGGTCCAAATTGCTTAATTGTTTGTAAAGGTGACTGCTGTTCGATTAAGATTGATGTTCCCAAAATATTGGCCGAAGAGTATATTAAACGCGGTTATGCTGTTAAAGAACATTTCATTAGAAGCGATGATTTTAGCTTTAAATTAAGATTTGATGACGAGAAAGGGAAATGTTTTTTATTTGATAAAAATTTGAATGGTTGTTCAGTTCATAATTCAGGAATTAAACCCCCACAATGTTGGATTTACCCTACTACATTTTCAAATCCTAATAACGAACCATTAAGTTGTAAGAAGGCAAACGGGTGGAAAATAATTGATTCTAAAAAAACTAAGGAAGCAGAAGAATTACTAAAATTTTATGTCTTTCTTTGTCAACTTGAAGCTAAAAAAGAATTAAAAAATATCTCGAAGCGATTAAATAATAGCCTACGAGCAAATAGTTTAATTCTTTCATTGAGAGAAAGCAAACCCAGTCAAATTGCAGGTTTTAAAGATACTTGGGATAGGTTTAAAATTTTATCAGCTGAGGGGATATCACTACAGATTAAAAAATTTTGCCAGATATATAATAAAAACTGTAGTTATTTAACAGATAACAATTTTTTAGGATGTAAAAAACTGTGTGAAAAAGTAATCAATGGTTTAATTAAATTTTTACAACAAAATTTAAATGAATATGTAAAAAAAAAGGGACCAAGTTGTGATGGGAAGTACCCGTTCTTCAAATTTTCTAATTTCAATAATACTTGTTGTGAAGACACTATGAAAAGAAAATAAAAGGTATACTATTCTATTTAATTTTTTTTGTAATCTATTCTGGAATCAATAATATCAACTATTTATTGATATCAATCTATGTTGAACCTTTAAAACGAACTGCCATTGTAAATCCCTAAAGAAGGAAAAATTGAGTTAGAGAAAAAAAGGGTTTAAGAGGTAAGAAAATGATTCTTTTTTGTCGACCATTTTAAATTCGCTAATTCTTGAATCTTAGCTCTTATATATGTAGATATTTTCTCCATAATACACTAATTTTAAATAATATTTGGATATCATACAAGTAATACGTTTAATATATGTTTATAGAGAAAGTAGTGTGTGTTCATGTCATTAGGAGATAGAACTCTAAACGAATTGGCTAGAAGAGTTTTTTCTGAGAAATATGAATTCGTTAATGGTCCAATAAAATTTAAGGGTAGTTCTGGAAAATTCTGGACTTTTGATGCTCTCGTAAGAAATAAATTAAATACATTTGGAATATTCATAAGAGATTGGAAAAGAGAGATCTCAATTACACAATTGCGACAACTACATAAAGCTTGCATTGATACAAATATTCAAGGGGGAATTATGGTATGTAATGTTATTACAGATTTTTCCCGAGAATATAGTTCTCAATTCGGAGTACAATTACTCTCTAGAGGGCATTTAATTTCGACATTAAGAAGAAGAAAGTTTCAAAACGATTTTTAAATTCACTTATTAAACTACAAGCAAATCTAGCATATCAAATTCTATTTTACAGTTATTATTTTAGTTTATTGTCAGAAGTTTTTTTGTAAATTAAACGAATTATAAAAAATCTCCTCAATAAAATTCTACTTTCTATAATCAATAAATATATATTTTGTATGATTCTTTTATTGAGTATATTTAAAATATCAAAAATTTATAAACTACCAAGGTAAATTTTATATTATAGAAAAGAAATTCAAACAAGAAATGTATGATAGTTGTATATCAATTCAATGAAGAAATTGGAGATTTTGAAGAAATTGAAATAGAAGAGAATGTTCCGCTTTTTGAATTATTAGATTCTGATAAAATTTTACTCTTTGTTGATGGCAATAATAAAAAACTATGGGTTTGGGAAGGTCAAAATACATCTACAAGAATGAAATTCATTTCGGCACAAGTAGCACCAAAAACTCGTGATAAGCATGATGTGACTTTTACTATAACTTCAGTAGATGAGGCTGATGAAACAGCAGCTTTTAAAATAATGTTAGGTTTGCCTTAGCTATTTTTTGTAAATTAATGGGAACATTTGTAAAAGTTTTTTTATAACTCTAATAAAAATTTTTAAACTTCGTTTACTACATTAATTTATACTTTTTAGGTATTTCAATTAATATAACTTATTTAGAGTAGAAAAAAAAATGTTTGATAAAGAAAAATGTACTCTCTGTGGAGAGTGTTTAATGAAATGTCCTTATTTAGCATATTCAGAAGAAAATGCTAAATTAGAATTTAAAAAGTTAATTGATGGAGAGGATACTCCTGTAACTGCTGATTGTATTACTTGTGCTGCTTGCAATATGTTTTGTCCTGAAGGCGCTAATCCATTTGATTTGATTAACGATAGACAGGAAGAAACTGGAACATTCAAAGTAGAAGAACAAACTATTCGGATGTTTAATATGGCTTCAGCATTTCCTTCTAAAATTATTAAGGGCAGCACTGAAAAACCAGTTATGAACCTTTGTAGTGTAGGGGACTTACTCCCGGGAGTTGTAGAAGGACAGCTTTTTGATGGGATGACGCTTTTAAAGGGAGGAGATTATTTTTGTTACCTTGGATGGGTGCATGCAGGAAGGCCAAGTATGTTAAAGGAAAATGCTCAAAAGTTTGTTGATAATCTTGCTAAAACTGGTGCTGAAGAGATAATTTTATTCCATGATGATTGTTATGCAATGTTAACAAATAAGGTTAAGGAATTCGGGATAAGTGTACCATTTAAACCAATTCACATAATAGAATATTTACGAGATTATGTAAGGGATCATATAAATCAGATAAAGAAATTAAATATAAACGTTGCTTATCAACAACCTTGTGCTTCAAGATATACATTTGATAATGATAAGATTTTAGATGAACTCTTTGAATTAATCGGGGTTGAGAGAGTAAACAGAAAATATGACCGAGAAGATGCTCTTTGTTGTGGGGGAGTCCAAAGATCAATGATTAATGTATCTGAAGAAGAACTGGAAAAGTGGCGGATGAAAAATTTATTAGATGCAAAAGAAGCTGGTGCTGAAGCAATGGTCTTTTTATGCCCATTATGCGTCTTAAGCCTAAGAAGCAGAGCAAAAGCTCAAGGATTAGAACCATATATTATTAGTAATCTTGTTCGTTTAGCACTAGGAGAGGAACTTACTAATGGAGGAGCAGGTAAGATTTTTAATTAATTTTTTTTAAATTATAATAAGATGGTTTTAATAATAAAATCTAGGGATATTAGAAGTAGAAAAGAAGCTTCATAAGGAGAAATTAAAATCTGTGGCTGAAAAAAAAGAGATAATTGAAGAAGATTATGTCTTCGAGTTTTATGAGGAAGATTATGCAGAATCACTAGAAGAAGAAATCCCTCAAGTTGTGGAAGAATATAATGAAATCCACTTTGAGGAAAATTTAAACGACGAACAACTTGAAATTGTAAGTAATTTGAAAGGTCCAATGTTAGTCATTGCGGGAGCAGGTTCAGGAAAAACGCGAACTATAGTTTATGCTGTTGCTAAGTTATTACTAAACGGAATAAAACCAAATCAGATTATGCTTGTAACATTTACAAATAAAGCTGCAAATGAGATGATCAAGCGTGTTGAAATTCTTCTCGGTAAACGACCTAAAGGAATCTGGGCAGGGACTTTCCACTCAATCGCTAATCGATTTATAAGAAAATACGCTAAAATATTGGGTCTAAAACCAAATTATATAATAATGGATGAGACCGATGCAAAAGCTTTGATGAGACTTTCAATTGAGAAAGCTGATGTAAAAGAAGTTGATGAGCGATTTCCTACTTCTAGAATGGCAAAAGATATATTATCATTCTCTATTAATTGCAATAAAACAATTCGAGACGTGATATTATGGAAATATTCTCAGTTTGATAGCGAAATTGTTAGAAAAAAATTAGAACAAGTATTTAAAATTTACAAAGCCAAGAAAGCTCAAGATAATCTGGTAGACTTTGATGATCTATTGATATATTGGAACCAACTACTAGAAGAAAGATCTATTGCTCAATTAATCGCAAGGAACATAAAATTTGTTCTTGTTGATGAGTATCAGGATACAAATTACATTCAAGATGAAATCATATACAAAATAGTAAAACAGAATCCAAACCGCAATGTCATAGCGGTTGGTGACGATGCTCAAAGTATATATGCTTTTAGAGGAGCTAATTTTCAAAATATCTTAGATTTTGAAAAAAAATTTAAAAATTGTAAGAAATATTCTATAACCTATAACTATAGAAGTGTACCTCAGATTTTAGATTTAGCTAATGATTCAATTAAGCACAATGAAAGACAATTTAAAAAATCTATGCGAACAACGCGTAGTAGTGGAATTCTACCATTCCAAGTAAATGTTGGAGATGAAATAGAACAAGCTCGTTTTATAACAAATCAAATATTAAAATTACGTTCTAATGGAATTGATTTAAATGAAATAGCTATTTTGGTTAGAGCAGCATCTCATTCATTAAGAGTTGAACTTGAATTAAGGGCAAAAAATATACCCTATGAAGTTAGAGCAGGCGTAGCATTTTTCGAAAGAGCTCACATTAAAGATATAATCGCTCATTTACGTATAATTGAGAATCCATATGATGAAGTATCATGGTCTCGAATTTTTTCAATAATTCAAGGCATAGGATCTTCATCGGGTATTAAAATTTTTGAAGCAGTTTCGAAGATAGAACATCCTCTTGATGCTTTGATAAATAAGATGTTCTATGCTGAAAAATTAAAAGGATCTCGCATATCTAAAGAAGGTATACGAAATACAATTTCTTACATAAAAAATCTAGTGGATTTCACTGCAGAAGATAATCCATCAGAAGTGATAAAAAATTTAATTTCTGTGCTTGAAGATCATTTGAAATCCAGATTTGATAATTGGCAAGAACGCATAGAGGATTTAAACCAATTAAGTATATATGCACAAAATTTTCCAACTATTCGTAAATTTCTAGAAAACTTAAGCTTAAACTTATCCTACTTAGAATCTAAGACAGTTCATTCAGGGGATCAAACAGAAGAAGAAGCTCCATTAATTCTGTCTACTATACATAGAGCAAAGGGTCTTGAATGGCGCGTAGTTTTTATTCCAATGTTATGTGAAGATTCTTTTCCATCCAGTAGAAGTATAGGTAATCCTGATACGTTTGAAGAAGAACGGAGAGTATTTTATGTTGCTATAACTAGAGCTAAGGATCAATTATACTTTATATCTCCTTCTATTAAACATACCTACCGCGGTCCTCAAATAATAAGAATATCTCAATTTATATCAGAATTAGCCCCTACAGTATATCGGAAATCCTCAGTCAAACTTGTTTCCAAAAAAGGAAAAAAGAAAGAAGTAAAAAAGGATTTATTTAAATCTGCTATAGATCTTCTATAGAATAGTGTAGTGTAAAATAAAACGTCTTTTTAAATCTTTAGAAGGGTGTAAATGATTTGGTGATAACTTCCATTAATCGTTTAAAAAATCTACTAAATTTGTTAAGTCTATGAACTTTTTATTTTAAGACAAATTATAAATTAAAAAATGAAAGAATAATTCTAAGTCTGGATTAATAGAATTTTTTATTTATTTAAAATGAATAAGAGGATTATTAATAATAAAGATGATTTTTAAAACTATTAATTAAAGATGAACTTTGAAAAAAGAAAGAACCCATTGAGAGAATGTGTAGAATTTATTGAAAATCGAAAATTTGGATATCCTAAAGAAGATGAACCATACACAACCAGTACGGAAGAAGAAACATTTGAGATACAAGAAGATAAAATTTTTGAAATTCCGCAATGTAAAGATGTACGGAATATAGGATTCGTCGATGGAGGAAGTGGCCCTATACTGAGAAGTGCAGATTTCAATATAAGTTTAAATCGTGTTGCAGGAGTATTATTTACCTCAAATGAATGGACTAAACCAAAAAAAACTCCTATTAAAATAGAATTTTATAGTGCGACGGTCTTGGACCTCCTTGAGGATAATAAACTTGCTTATATTACACGTTTTTTTCCAATTGAACCAGAATTCTCTAAATATCTTCCTCAAGATGTATTAAAATTTCCTATAAATGATCCTTCTATAAGAGAAAGAGGATTCAGTTTACCACATATAGATGTCTTCGGTGGTGTAGCAATGAGGTTTGCAGAATGGACTTATGCAACAAAATTTGTTTTAAATGAGTTAGACGAAGGTAGTATTTTTGTAAGAGATGGCTCACTTCAAACTGGCTACACTGGAGAAACTGAGATTGCTGAAGATTTATATCATACTGCAATTAAAAAAGGAGTTGTTGTAACTGGACTTTCTAAAACTTGTCGATTATTTACTCAAAATGGAAATTCATTAAATTCATTAATAAATTATATAGGCAATAAAAAATACCCAGTTAACTCGTGGTATTATCATCCTATATATAAAATTACAAAGGCTCAAGAAAAAGCAGACTTGTATTTTGTGAAATTACATAAAAATTCACTTTACTCATTTAGATTTGATATTCTTTTAGATCAAGCAAAAAGGATGTCTGAAGACCAATGCGAAATTGTTATTTCTAATCTTGCTAATAATTCTGATGATTTGTCTTATCCAGGATACCCATATGGCCTAATTAAGGCAGATCAACTTGCTGCAGTTACCTTTAAAGAATTAGAACCTCAAAAAATTCAGCTAATTTCAGAATTTAATCAAGATAATTATAATAATTTTATTTTACCTCGTTTACGTTCAGTGAACGCGCATGATTTATTAAATATTATAAGAAAATAGTTTTTAAGTGATAGATAATGGTAGAGTTAGGAAGGAAAATTGGAAGTTTTGTAACTGGCACTTCTTTAGTTAAATTAACATTAAGGCAAAAATCAGACCAAGAATTCGAATTAGGACAGCTTTTTATTGCTGGTAAAGATAGAAATGAATATTCAATTTACCAAATTAAGGATTTATTTTTTGGGAGTCAAATTCCCGATAATGTTCTTGAATTAATGGCTGGGTATGGACTAGAAAGAGAAATGGCTGATTTAAAAATATATGAACCTGAATTACGAAATTATGTATTAGCTCTGGCTAGACCTTTAATATTTGTTAAAGATAATAAATTGTATTTACCAAAAAAATTACCAACGTTCTTCTCAGATACATACAATATTGAAGATACACATTTAGAGTTTTTTAAGGAAGATAAGATTGAAAATCCCTTAAATTTTGGTAAAATTCGTTCTGGATCAAAAATTTTAAAAACAGAAGTAAAACTTGAAGCAACAGATGTTTTAAAGCACCACATTCTAATCCCAGCAACCACAGGTAGAGGCAAATCGAATTTAGTAAAAACTATTCTGTATAATTTAATGAAAAATGATAATTGTGGTAAACTTGTATTTGATCCTCATAATGAGTATTATGGAACTGGCGCACAAAAAGGATTGAAGGAACATCCAGAAAGCTCAAAATTTATTGAGTTCTATACCATAAGGTCAATTCCCGGAAAGTTGGATTTAAGATTTAATGTAAATTTAATAGAACCTATTCATGTAATGGGTAGTCTTAACTTTACACAACCTCAAATAGAAGCTTTAATAGGCTTTTATCGATTACATAGAAAGAAGTGGATTCAAGCAATTTTTAGTGAAAATGAGACTTTATATCCAAGACCTCCAGCACTCCATGGAGGTACCTTAGATGTTATTAGAAGACGATTATTAATATTGTTAAATTTTGGAGTTGATGAAAATAATAACATTATAGAGAATGGAATTTATACCTTAAATGGATATGAATCAACAATAAGTAATATAGTAAACTCGTTAATAAAAGGGAAAACTGTTATTGTTGATACCTCTTTATTTGAAGGATCTCGAGAAATATTCGTTGCTACTATTATAGTTGAAAATATATTTAATGAATATAAAAGGTTAAAGTTCAGAGATCAGTTAGAAGATAAACCAGTTATAACGATTGTCTTAGAGGAGGCTCCGAGAGTAATAGGAAAAAAAGTATTAGAAACAAGAGATAATGTTTTTGGAAAAATCGCCAGAGAAGGTAGGAAATTTAATATTGGGTTAATTGGAATAACTCAATTACCTAGTTTAATAGATAGAGAAATTTTAGCCAATATGAACACTAAGATAATCCTTGGAAATGAAATGGGACCTGAAAGACGTACCTTAATAGAAAGTTCTGCTCAAGATCTCTCAGATGATAGTCAAACAATTGCAAGTTTAGATATTGGTGAAGCGATTGTTACCTCAAATTTTACCAAATTTGCAATTCCAATTAAGATCCCATTATATGAGGATTTATTAAAAGGTAAGACAGATGAGACTAGATCTGATAAAAAAATGAAAAAATCATTTCCAGGAGTTCAATAAATAAATATTAGAAAGGAATATAAAATGAAAGTAAAATTTGCCCATATTTCTGATGTTCATTTAGGTGCGTGGCGTAATGAACGTATAAATGAGTTAGGGTATAAAGCGTTTGAAAAAACAGTGAATGCCATTATTGATGAGAGAGTAGATTTTATTATTATAAGTGGAGATTTATATGACGTTAGTAATCCAAAGGTAGAAGTAATAGATATAGCGACACGAGAGCTTAAAAAATTGAAGGATCATGAAATTCCTGTGTATGGCATAATGGGCTCTCATGATTATTCTCCCTCAAACAAATCGATGATTAGACCATTAATTACTGCGGGATTATTTATAGATGTATGGAAAGCGGAACTTAATGAAGATGAAAGAATAAAGTTGAACTTTTATATAGATCCAAAAACAGAAATTAAATTAACAGGTTTAAGAGCTCGAAAACGTAGTCTAGAAATTGAAGAATATGTTTTATTAGATAGAAAATCATTAGTAGCTGAAAAAGGCCCAAAAATTTTCATATTACATACTATGTTAAATGAATTGAAACCTAAAGAGTATAAAGATATGTATTCTGCTCCTAAATCTTTATTACCTCAAGATTTTGATTATTATGCTGGTGGTCATCTTCATAAAACCCTTCCAGAAAAGTTGAGGGATAATGGGACTACTATGGAAGTTAGTAAGAAAAATAATATAATTTATCCTGGATGCGTATTTCCAACAGATTTCAGAGAACTTGAAAGAATTAAGTATGGTGGGTTTTGTATAGTATCTGGTATAAGTAATGGAGAAAAATTAGATTTAAAAATTAAATACAATCCAATCAAAGTAATCGAGGTAGAAAATATTAATTTGGATTGTACTAATAAGTCTGTGTTTGAGGTTAGGAACAAAATAAAACAGGAGTTATCTCAAAAAGATTTTAATGATAACATCGTAACTATTCGAATTTTTGGACCTTTATCCTCAGGTAAAACATACGAAATAAAATCTAATGAGATTATTCAATCTTTTAAAGATAAAGGAGCATATGAAGTCTTAGTTAATAAAAGTGCTCTTACGACAGCAGAATATCAATCTATCAGTGTTGTATCAGGAGAATCTAATGAAGAAATTGAAACTGTTTTAATAAAAGAACATGCAAGTAAAGTAAAAATTGGAAAATATCAGGTTGGTAAAGTTGAAAAAAAGATACATCAGATAATGAACATACTTGGAACAGAAAGGCAAATAGGAACAAAAGTCATAAATTATAATCAATCTCTAAAACAAGCATTTTTAAGTATATTTGAAATCGATGAACCTCAGGAGCATAAAAAATGATTTTAAAATCTATTGAAATAAGGAATGTCAGAAGCATTAGTAGTGAACAAATTGATTTTCCTTCATCAACGATGTTATTTTTTGGAGATGTTGGGAGTGGAAAGTCATCAGTATTAAAATCTATAGAATTTGCATTATTTGGGACATTAACTCACGGAGATTTAAGGGGAGATTCTCTTTTAAGAAGGGGTAAAAAGTCTGCTTCAGTTGAATTAGTATTTTGTATTGATGGTAATGATTATTCAGTTAAACGCAGCTTATCGAGGGACAAAAAAGGAAGAGTCTTACAAGATGAATGCATTTTTAGCGATCATAATAAAGGAACTAAAATAACTTATGCTCCTACAGATATGAGAAGAAAAATATTATCTTTACTTTCTTATTCTGTTTCTCGATATGAAAAAGCGAGTAAATTACCTTTATTCAGATACACCGTGTATACTCCACAAGAACAATTAAAAGAAATCATTCAAGCTGATCCAAACGATCGATTTGAGATATTAAAGGAAGTTTTTGGGATTGAAAAATATGAAACTGCTCTTAAAAATGTGGAAATTATTAAAAATTTCTTAAATGACAAAGTAAAAGAATTGAAAATAAGACTTGACCAAATTGGCGAACCAGAAGAAGAGATTCTTCAAAAAGAGAAGGAAATTAAAGGAGCGAAAAAGAAAGTCCATAGGATTGAATCTGAACTTACTTTAAAAGACAACGATATAATATCTCAGGAAAAAATTGTGAATAAAATTCAAGAGGAGTTAGAAGGATATTCTAAAAAATTGATGAAAGTTGAAAATAATGAATCTAATATAAGTGATTATAAGGCAAGACAAAAAAAGACCAATTTAATATTAAGTAAAATTCGAAAAGGAATCTCTGAAAAAGAAAATGAGATAAAAAATGTAAAAGAATTTAAGATAAAGACCGAACTTAGTGAAGATCAGTTAGAAAAGCAATTAGAAAATTTTCAAAATCTAAAATCTCAAAAAGAAAAAGAGCTAGCTCTCATTAAAAAGAAGTTAACTGATGTAGACATATTATTAAAAGAAGGTAAATGTTCTTTATGTGGACAATCTATCCATGAGAAAGATAGATTTGAACAAGAATTCCATGATGCCTCTTTAAATTTGGAAAAAATATCAAATATAATTAAAGAGTTAACTCAAAAAATAAATGATCACAAAAAATCACTCAAAAATATACGTGAATTTCAAAAAAATAAAGATAAAAAAGATTTTTTACAAAATCTAATCTCAGAAAAACAGAAAAGAGAAGCAGATTTAGTTTCTCTTGTAAACGATTTATTCGTTAGAATTGAGGAATATCAAAAGGATATAATTGCGATTTTATCAGAATATGGAACTACTAACCTGCGTAAATTTAAAGATTCAGGTAAGGATATAATCAATAAACTAAATTTTGAAAAAGAAAGGTTAAACCAACTGAAATCAGACAAGGAATTAACTGGAAATGAACTAAGCGCCCAAAAGAAAAGTATTGAATTTTTAAATGAAGACTTACTGAAATTAAAATCTAACATCCAAAATAAAAAAACACTTCAAGATAATCTCATCTATTACTCGCAATTAAAGAATTGGGTAAGTGACCATTTTCCAATACTTATAAGAGATATTGAAAAAAAGATAATCTCTTCCAGTGCTTATCACTTTAATTCTTATTTTAAAGAATGGTTTCATGAATTAGTGGAAGATAAAAATATCGAAGTTGAAATTAGGACAGATGACTTTCAACCAATTATCTATGTTAATGGTTATGAATCACCTTTTAGAGATTTGTCAGGAGGAGAAAAAAGTGGACTTTCATTAGCGTATCGATTAGCTTTAAATAAAATTATAAATGAGAGATACCAAGAAGTAAAAACAAAAGATCTCTTGATATTAGATGAACCTACTGATGGATTCAGCCAACAACAAATTAATCGCATGCAATCTATTTTTGAAAAATTAAATACTTCTCAAATGATAATCATTTCTCATGAGAGAAATCTAGATTCTTTTGTTACTGATATTTTCCATTTTGAAAAGGAGAACCACGTGACTAAAGTTAGAAAAGAAAGTTAAAACAGTTTCTAAAAAAAATTTAAACTATAAGTAATGATTTCTTTCGCTTTTTAATTATTTTAACAAATTTGTTCAATATTAATTAGTTAATACCCTGATTTCTACTTTTTTCCTTTTGAAATTTATTCATTTATCTTAGAGAATTAGAAAAATAAAAAAAAAATATTAGAAAAAGGAGTTTATAAATCTCGTGCCTTTACAGTCTTTCGATTATTTGCTTTTGATCGATTTATAGCCTTATCAAGAATTCCCATAATTATACCATTAAATGTATCTCCATCAAGGACACCACTACTGGTATTACAACCTTTTCCTTTAATAAACTCTCTTACCTTTGATTTCACAAACAATGGTTCCGTGGCTTTTTTTGCCATTTTTGATCTTCCTCTTTTTTAGTTTTTCAAGATTTTATTTATATTAGGATTTAAAATTAAGTTAAATTAATTTTAGTTAAGTATTAATTTTTCAACTGTATTATTAAATCTTTGTGATTTTCTCAAAATTTGTTTAAATTCCCTTTTTTCTTTGGAATTTTTAGAAGATTTTTAAACATTGAATTGAGTAAGATGATTATTAAAATATTAATAACTTCTAGATTTGGAAATTTGTGATGAAATACTAATTGCTGCTAATTTAAATGGTAAAATCAGCTCAAATAATTTCATAAAATTGATTCAAAGGTTATTAGATAATTTAGTATTTTTAATACATATAACTTAAATGAATAAAATAATAAAAAAAAAGTGTGGTTGTTGTTATTTTGCTTTAGCGTAGAGAAAATGTTCCTCTATTTATTTTGGTGGAGCCAGTACTATTTCAATGCTAGAAACATTGTTACTTTGTCCATTTTCTCCTTCTAATATTTCTGTGCTTAGTTTGATATCCTTATATTCTGTACCTTTTAAAAAGCGATTTCGTAAAATTTCACATACATCAACTGCATGAGAAATTGCTCTACCACGAGCCTTAACGGTACAATCCTCGCCTTTGTTAAGGATCATCATAGTGGCCATCACGTAATTCATAGTTGGGCGACGACCAACAAAGACAGCATTTTCTTCTTTTGACATTTTAATTTCCTCTTTAGTTATATAATTTTTGTTGTATATCTATTTTTTTATATGCTTTTTTGTATTTGTGTATTGCGTATTGAAGTTTTAACGTAATTTTTTAAAAATTACGGTAATAACATTCTTTTGAAATTTAGGAAATGTTTTAAATTTTATTGTCTGATTAATATAGTTTTAGATAAATCGCAGCAATTTCACATGTATATCATTTTTAATATTGTCCAGAAGAATTATGAGATCTTAGGAGTTAAAAATATTTTATGAGAAACTTTAGAGAAGATTTCGAATTATCTACTAGAAAATATCATGAAATTAAGAATGAAAGAAATAGAAAGCACTTCAATTAAACATCTAAATAAGAGGTCACATATCTTAAAATCTACAAATTTGTGCAACTTCTTTCAAAGGTTCATTCTTATCAATAATCTTAAATAGTAATTGATGTTATTCATCTATAACACATTAATTGTGGTGAAATTCTTGTATAAAAAAATTTTTGAAAAAAGAAAAAAAATTATGGCTTTAGTAATCTCACTAATACTATTTTTAATATTTAGCTTTAAACTCAATAGTATAATAACTAAAGTGAATAATGTTGATAATAATAAATTAAAGATTTCCGTATTAACTTCTCATATTTACATTGATGATCTTGGTGGTGGAGATTATACATGGGAAGAAGCTGCAAGTCAAGATTGGTGTAGTGGTTCAGGTACTGAAGTTGATCCTTATCTACTTGAAAATTTAATAATCGATGGTTCTTGGGCAGTTGATTGTATTACAATTCATAACTCCAAAACAGATTTTACAATTCGAAATTGCACCGTTTATAAAGGTGATGGAGCTGATGTGTCGGGAATTGTATTATATAATGTTACTAACGGAAAAATAATCGAGAATAACTGTACTATGAATGGTGGGTTTGGTATTTATTTTTATGATTGTAAAAATAACATTATCGCTAATAACCTAGTAAGTTTAAATCCATGGCCTGGGATCTATGGAGAAGATAGTAATGATACAATAATTTCAAATAACGAGGTTTTTGATAATGGATGGGGAATATATCTTGAAAATTGTCTTGAAAATGAAATTTTAGACAATGTAATATATGGTATTACTTCAGATTCTGGAATTGATTTACGATCTTATTCTCTTAGCAATATAATTAGTGGAAATGAGATAAGAAATTGCTATGGGGGAATAAATATACATACTTCAAATGGCACCACCGTTTTAGAAAATATAGCAAAAGACAATCAAAATAATGGAATTAATTTATATGATAGTTATAATAATGATGTCACAGGAAATATTCTTCAAAATAACTCAATGTTCGGAATCCGTCTATTCCAATCCAATGATACTGTAATTAAAAATAATGTCTTGAATAAGAACAACATAAGTGGACTGTATTTAGAGGAGGCTTCTAGAAATAAATTCATAAATAATGAAATATCTGATAATCCTTTCTTTGGTGCTCTTCTTAATATTAGTTCTGAAAATAATTTATTCCATGAAAATTTCTTTCTCAGAAATGGTAAACACGCAGTTGATAATGGAACCAATAACGATTGGAATAGTACCTTAATTGGTAACTATTGGGATAATTACACTGGTTCAGATGCCGATAATGATGGGATAGGAGATACCCCTCATGATATTCCAGGTGATGCAAACAGCACAGATTATTTACCGATTTGGGACGAACGAGCTCCTATAATTGATATTATCGCTCCATTAAACAATTCAAAAATTGGAAGCACTGCTCCTGAGTTCACAGTTGAAATCTATGATCCATATTTAGATACAATGTGGTATACTATAGATGGGGGCATAAATAATATAACATTTACAGCCAACGGTACTATTGATCAAACAAGCTGGGAAACTTTATGGGATAGCTTAGCAAAAGGAGATACTATAACAATTATGTTTTATGCAAATGATACTTTTGGTCATCTAGGATTTAATTTTATTGAATTAAAAAAGAAAGTACCAAGTGAGATAATTGGGCTAGATTTCTTCACTACGAGTTTCTTTATCTTGATAATTAGCGGAGTTGCGATTATCGCTATTATTTCCAAAATTCATTCTAAAAAGCGGATAATTTCATATTAAATCAAATTAAATATTTTTTTTATTTATCTCTTTTTATTTAAATTAAATTCTTATAATTTTAAATTCTATTTTAAGAATAACAGAGAATTAGGATTTTTGAATATTATAGGTTTTTAAAAGAAGTATTTCCCTAAAAAAAAGTAATAAAAAAAAAAGAAGTTAAAATCTGAAGAGTTATAAACCTTTTAATCTTACACCAAGAAACATTAGAAACCACGCGAGGAAAAATGCAATCATTGCAAAAAGGATCCATGTCTCAAACGAACTGAATGTTCCAAGACTGAACTCAGGTAATAGACTATCAGGATCTAAAAACACTTGATCGACTAACACAAATAGCCCAAATATCCATAAAAGACAGGTAATAATTACGGTAAATTTAGTTGGTGGGGTCCATCCCATTTATTGATCACCATTTTTTCTTTAACATTTTAACTAATTTTCCTAAATATTAGGATATTTTTAGTTAAAGTATAATGTAATAAGAAAAAATCATTTTTAAAGAGTATAGATCAAATACCATATTTCAGAAGTTAAGTTAATCTTGTTTAGAAAAATCTATTTCTATTTCTCTGACGTCTTCACTCATCATTGATTTTGGATCATATATTAATTGTTTTTCTTTATCTATCTTATCTCCATTCTTTTCTTCCTCTTTTTTTACGATATCCCATATAAGACTTATGACAAGTAGAACTGAAACAATAATAAGGATCGGGAGTAATAAACCTGAATCTGTTAATAATATTTTCACCCACCCAATATAAGGAATTCTTCCTGAGACAACACCTAAAATTCGACTTTCTGGAACCCAGGCATTATCAGGAGAGAGATTAGCGTCTCCTTTAGTCAGGAAAAACCACCCATTATCATACATTTTATCAATAACTCTATGGACTACTGGATCATTTGGTGCATTTATCCAGCCAGGTAATCCACGGGCATCAAAGACAATAATATCTCCCTCTTTTCCTTCTATAGTTCCATTTTTTATGTTAGAAGGGTCTTTACCTTTAAGAAATAACAAATCGCCTTTATAAAGTTTAGGTTCCATTGAGCCGGATACCACAACAACCATAGGTGTTTTGGTATTGAGAACAATTTGCATGCAATAATATATTAAAAAAGCTCCAGAAAAAGCTAAACCTATTAAAATTACGGCAGTGAAGATTTTTCGTTTCATAGAAAGATCTTCGTCCTTCTTGATTGGAGCTTTAATTTTTTTTCTTCTCATATTTATTAAACTAGTCGTTCTATGGATTATTAAATCAAAAAAGTAATATAAATATTCTTTATATAAAATAAGATGTAGAGATTTATGATATAAATATTATATTGTTAGAACAGAATTTACATAATAATAAAATTTTTTTTCTCACCAAATTTTAAAAGTTAATATTTTAAACAATAGAATCTAGTAGATAATTATTCAGTGAAATTGTATTAATTAAGGTGTATTAGGGTTAGGATGGTTCAAATGATTGAAAGAGCTCATTCATTTGATATAAGAGAACAAAATAATTATGATATTCAAAAGAAGCTGGAGAATGTTTTACAAAAAAATTTTATGCTATCCACGAATACCTCTAGATTAGGAAGATCATTACTTCGGATCACTTATTTTAATGAAAATATGGAAAAAGAAATACAAAAGGATAACAGAATAACAATTTTGCATGAACCCAATAAAAGAATTTATATTCAAGTTAAAGGTAAGCTTACAGATACGTAGGTAGGACAATTATGGAATGAACTGGAAAAAGATTTGAGAGTAATAAAAAAACAAGAAGAGAGAGAGAAAAAAATTCCTAATAAAGATGAAATTATTAACACAATCATTAATTCAATTAAAAATAGAGGATATAATATAGAAAATATTGACGCCCAGAATTTCGTTGATAACTTTCAAGAAGAATATAATAGATTACCTAAAGATGAGGAACTTGATTCAATTGTTAAAGGATATATAATAATGAAAAATGAAGAATATCTTTCAGAGAAAGCAAAAACTAGCAATAAAGAAGTTATACCTGAAAATGTAGAGCTCACATTTGGGAAAAATAGAGAAGAAGTTGCCTTAACTTCTGACCAAAATGGTGTCCTAATAATTAGTCGTCCTATTGGACGTAGAAAATGTCCAAGTTGTGAAAATGAAGGATTAATTCATGAAGTTGATGATAAAAGCATAATTTTATTGGATTATCCCAGAATATACGGAAAAAAATGTCGCTGTGGCGCCTGTGGGCAAGAATGGCGTGAAAAATAAACAAAACTTCTTTTTTCAATCCATTTAAAAATAGTTTTAAATAGTTTATTATTTAAATTCTTAACATAGTAATTTTGAAATTTCTAGTTATAATATTAAAATCTATGAGCTGATAAATTTGGAAGATTATGCTATTATTTACAATCCTATTGCTGGCACAGCAAAAAAGGCACAGCAAGATATTGAGTTTGCCTCTCAATGCTTAAATAATTTAAATGTTTCATATAAGTTATTTAAAAGTGAATATGCAGGTCATGCTATCGAACTGTCAAATCAACTTGCAAAAGATGGATATACAGTTATTTCTGCTGGTGGAGATGGATGTGCTAATGAAGTCTTAAACGGAGTAATAACTTCTAATTCGGGAGCCTTATGCGGTTTTATTCCAATGGGCTCAGGAAATGATATCCCAGCAGTTATTGGTATAATATCAGATATTAAAAGAGCTTGTAAAATAATTGCGGAAGGAAGTTCTAGCAAATCTGATATAGGCTTTGCTAAAACGGATAGAGGAGTGGAACGCTACTTTTTAGGGGTAGGTAGCCAAGGATTTGACGCAGAAGTAGCAAGAAGGGTTAATGAAAAGGAAGTTAAAAATTATAATATGATGGTCCTTAAAACAGTATTCTCTTGGAAAAATAAAGAAATAATCGTGAAGATGGATAATGATACTTACGAGGATTATGCAAACTTGATAGCGGTTGGAAATGGGGGATCTTATGGAGGTGGAATGTATATTTGTCCGAGAGCGAGAGCAAGTGATGGTGTTTTTGATATAAGTGTTGCACATGTCGGAAAATTTAAATTAATATTGCAGTTTAAAAGAATGTATTCTGCATCATTATTACCTCACCCTAATGTTACTGAATATAGGAGTAAAAATGTTAGAATAGAAATGAAAAATCCTGAAGATGTACCCTATATATGTCAAGTTGATGGTGAAGTTCTGGGTCCTTTACCAGTAACATATGAAACTATCAAAGATGGCTATGAATTTATACGCCCTAAAACTGATGAAGTAGCAGAAGCTTTTAAGAAGGAATATGGTAGGTACCCGCACGAGTACAACCAATAATTACTTTTTTTAATTTTAAATAATTGATTCTTTTATCATGCCAGAGTGGGATGAAATTTTTTCTAAACAGGGAAAAATATTTCATGATCCTCATCCAGATATGGAAAAGATATCTGAGTTATTTAAAGAAAAAGGAGTAAAACGAGTTTTAGATCTTGGATGTGGAACAGGTCGTCACCTAATATTTTTATCAAAGAAAGGATTTGAAGTATATGGCATGGATGCTTCTCCTAAAGCTTTAGTGATGGCAAAAGAATGGCTCATTGAAGAAAATGAAAAAGCAGAATTACATCTGAATAGAATGGAACATAAATTCCCATACAATGATAATTATTTTGATGCTATTATTTCAATTCAAGTAATTCATCATAATCTAATAAAAGATATAATTTTTACTGTAAAGGAGATTGAGAGAATTTTAAAGTCTAATGGTATAATATTTATTACATTCCCTATATTAGGAGGAGGCTCTCGAGTAGATAAGTGGGGATTGAAAGAAATTGAACCGAGAACCTACATTCCACAATCAGGAAAAGAAAAAGGATTGCCACATCATTTTTTTACTTTGGAAGAAATAAATCAAGTATTTAGCTCATTCGATTTATTAGAGATTTATATGGATGGAACAAATCATAGGGCTATTATAGGAATCAAAAAGTAGATTTATTTTACTAACCATTTGAAGAACTTCTTTTAATAATACTTGTTAGGATTACTATCATTCCTAAAATGGCTATTATAGTTAAAAAGATTACTATTAAGACTAAATCTGGTGAATTTCGATCCTCATTCCAAGGATAATTACCTTGATAACCATCATCCGAAATTATTAGATAATTATTGTATATAAACTGCTCTACAGTTTTACCAGTTATTTCAAGACTAGCATTTGAAATATGAGTGAGATCATCTTGAGTGGTATGATGATATGGCCAGTGTTGATTATCCCAGAAATTAATAATCAAATCTGCTGCGGGAATACCGATGTTTACAAAAGCGCGATGGTCATCCATAATCGAAGCTGTTGTTGGATTGGATGGAAATTGCTTACTATACCCTAATTGCCTCCCTACCGCAAATAATTCATCTAATAATGAAGAAGTAGAGTATTGCTCCCTGATAAAACGTAAATTTTCAACCCCAACCATATCTAATAAAATCATACAATCAAAATTTTCAGTCTCAGAATTGTAAAAGTTATTAATTTCATCCACAAATGCTTTTGATCCTTCACACCACCCCCAATTGTCAATCCCATAAACGTTGTCTCTACCTTGATCCTCTGCATCAAAAAATAAAAACCATACCTGGCATGACAAATTTATTCTTCTTTGAGAAAACACTCTAACAAGTTCAATCAAGACAGCACATCCACTAGCACCATCGTTGGCTCCAGGTACGGGATATGATCTATTTAAAGGGTTGGGATCTTTCGTCGCTTTTGCACGTGAATCATAATGAGCTCCTAAGATTATAATATTGCTATAATTTTGATTTAATTTGAATAAAACGTTTTGACAATCAGTTGAGTGAGTAGTAAAATTATGGAGAATATAGGTAAAATTACTTTCAATTTCTTGAAATTTCGAAATGAAATAGTTAGCACAATTTATTCTCTCCTCTGTTCCTGGGATTCGATAACCAATATCTAATTGATCTCGTATATATTCATAAGCATAATCACCATTAAGATGTAATTCTACGTCAATATTTTGAATTTCTAGATTATCTTTAGAAAAAAAGGATATATAAAAAGAGAATAATCCTAACAAAATGAGGATTACTGGTATTAAAACTTTTGTATATTTCTTAATGTAGATTCACCATAATAGCAGGAGCTTCTAAATAATCCTCTTTAAATTATTTACTCTTATATCGAAATTCTTATTATTTTTATAATATTTTATTTATAAAAAAGAGGATGCTTATAATGAGTAAAGAAACAGATTTATCTAAATTACCTTTTAGGGACAGTTCTCTTGATTTAGAAAAACGAGTAGATGATTTAATAAAACGATTAAATTTAAATGAAAAGTTTAAATTGTGTGCTGGTAGACGATTTTGGTATGTACCACCAATTAGAAGATTGGGTATTAAGAGCTTTGAGATGCACGATGGTCCTCATGGTGTTCGTGTTGACACTGAAGGTAAAATACAGGCAACTTACTTTCCCTCCGCAATATGTAGAGCGGCTACCTGGAATCCAGTATTATCTAAAGAATTTGGTGTAGCTATAGCCCAAGAAGTTCGGGATGTTGGTGCACATATGTTACTTGCTCCGGGAATAAATATTCAAAGAACACCGATGTGCGGAAGAACATTTGAGTATCAAACAGAAGATCCATATTTGAATAAAAAATTAGCAGTTGCAGTTGTAGAAGGCGTTCAAAGTCAGAGAATTGCAGCTTGCATAAAACATTTTATTTGTAACAATCAAGAAACAAACCGATTTACCGTAAGCTCAGAGATTAATGATAGAGCTCTGCAAGAGATATATTTTCCTGGTTTTAAGGCAGCTGTTCAAGAAGCAGATGCATGGTCAATAATGAGTAGTTATAATAAGATAAATGGAATCTATGCTTCTGAACACATACATCTCCTAAGAGAAGTATTAATGAAGGAATGGGGATTTAGAGGTTTTGTTGTTTCAGATTGGGGAGCAACGAGAACTACAACAAGTACAGAAAGTTGTATAAACTCAGGTTTAACCTTAGAAATGCCAACTCCAAATAAATATACGCTAACTAAAATGAAACAAGCTTTTGAAGATGGAAAATTTACAGAGGAAGTTCTTAATGATAATGTAAGACGACTTCTAAGAGTAATGTTTCTGGTAGGATTATTTGATGATGAGGATTCTTTACCGCAAGGTAGTCGAAATACTTCTGAACACCAGCTATTAGCTCGTAAAATCGCTGAAGAAGGCATAGTACTATTAAAAAATGAAGGAAAAATTCTTCCATTAAATATAGAAAAATTCAAAAAAATTGCGGTAATAGGGGTAAATGCAAACAAAAAGACATTTTTAGGAGCAGGAAGTTCTACGAATTTTCCCCCATATGAGATAACTCCTCTTGAAGGAATAAAAGAAAAATGTAAAGAACAAATTGAGATAATTGATACTCCTTCAGAAGCAGATGTTAATTTAATTTTTACAGGACTCAAACACAAAGCGGGAATGGATGTTGAAGGAGAAGATAAAAAATCATTCAATTTACCATCTGATCAAATTGAACTTATTACTAAAACTATTAAAGAAAATCCTAATACTATTGTAATACTTATCAATGGAAGCCCAGTATCTATGATTGAATGGATTGATAAGGTTCCTGTTGTGATAGAAGCATGGTATGGTGGAATGGAAAATGGTAATGCGATAGCTAATACACTTTTCGGTGAAATAAATCCCTCTGGTAAGCTTCCTATAACATTTCCAAAGAAACTTTCAGATTCACCTGCACATGTTTCTGAACGGACCTATCCAGGTGATGAAAAAGTATTTTATGATGAAGGCATCTTTGTGGGATATCGTCATTTTGATACACGGAATATTGAGCCACTATTCCCATTTGGTTATGGGTTATCTTATACTAAATTTAGTTATGAAAACTTCAAATTAGATAAAGAAAAAATCTCTGGAGATGAAACTGTTATTGTGTCAGTCGATGTAATTAACAGTGGCGAATATTCTGGAACTGAAGTTGTCCAATTATATATCCAAGATGTGGGGTGTAGTGTAGAAAGACCACTCAAAGAACTTAAAGGGTTTAAAAGGGTTAAACTAAAACCTAACGAGAGGAAAACTATTAAATTTGAATTAAAAAAAGAGGATCTCTCCTTCTTTGATGAAAATAATAATTGCTGGAAAGCTGAGAAAGGTTTATTTAATATACTTATTGGTAGCTCATCACGAGACATTAGGTTACAAGGGGAGATTGAATACTTAGGGTAAATGATAATTTAAAAATGATTGTAAAAGAAGATTTAGAAGAAGCAAAGGAGAGAATGAGGGCATGGTGGGACCATGAAACTACTGATAGACCTACCATTGCATATAATATACCAGAGGGACCGGATTCTGTAAAGGCGCTCTTAGCATCGGGTGCGTTAAATTATGATTTAGGTAAGAATTGGAACGGAATTGAGCCGATTCTAGACACTCTTGAAAACAATAGTGATGGTTTAGTTTGGGGTGGTGAATGTATTCCCAGATATTTTCCTAATTATGGTCCAGGGGTAATGGCAGCGGTATTAGGTGTAACTCCTGAATATAAATCAGGTACTATATGGTTTCATAGAAAGACTGATGTGAAAGATATTGTTAATCTCCTTGAGAATGCTAAATTAAACAATAATAATGAATGGTATGTTAGATTAAAGCGTACAACAGAAATTGCTGCTAAGCGAAGTGCAAAAAATAATTATTGTGTTGCCATGACTGATTTAGGAGGGATACTTGATATCTTAGTATCATTTCTAGGACCTCAAGAAATTATCATTCAAATGAGAAAAAATCCAGAACTAATAGATACTTGTAGAGCGATTATTATGGAAAAATATATTAAACTTTACGACGAACTACAAACTATTATTAATAAATATGTAGATGGTTGTGATACTTGGTTAAATCTCTGGTGCCCAAAGCGATATTATACCATGCAATGCGATTTTTCTGTTATGCTTAATCAGAAATTTTTTGAAAGGTTTGTGCTACCAGACTTAAAAGAGCAAGCAGAGCATATGGATTTCTCCTTTTACCATTTAGATGGCCCTGAACAAATAAGATTTTTAGATGATATTTTAAAAGTAGTTGATGGAATTCAATGGGTACCTGGGGCAAAACCTGGTATGCCGCAAGATGGTGCTGACGAGTGGTTGCCGCTTTATAATAAGATTCAAAAAGTTGGAAAAAATATTCATATGACAATCTTGGACTGCCCTGTGGTTCCAAAAGTATATAAAAAATTAGACCCCAAAGGATTATTTGTCTATGCTGTATTTCTTACTAAGAGTCTATCTGAGTGCTATTTACCAAAATTCATGGGGGGAAATGGTGGAGAGCTTGTTGATAAGATTTCAAGTTGGGCAAGGGATAATGATATTGAAAAGATAAATAAAACAAAAGTAAGAGAATATACAACAAGAAATAATATTCAAATTAGTAAATCCCTTGAAAGGCAAATAGTTAGAGATTTAAGAAAAGACAGAAGTGTATTAACCTACATTCCAGACATTGAGAAAAAGCAAATGTAATAGATTTAATATAGAAAATATTAATAAAGGGATTTAATAACATCTAAAATTATAAATTTTTTAAATAAAAAGCTCTTCTTTTATTTCAATAGAATTCTAAATGATTATTATAATTCGATATTATTATAAATTCATAAATCCTAATAAAATACATAAAATGGTGTAATGAATGGTCAACCGTCTAAAAGGAAAAATAGCCATAGTAGTGGGGGCAGGACAACAACCAGGAGATACTATTGGGAATGGAAGAGCTATATCGATCTTATTTGCCCGGGAAGGGACCAAAGTAATGCTTGTTGATAAAAATCTTGATGCTGCAAAGGAAACAAAATCTATGATTGATAAGGAAGGTGGAGAATCTTTTGTCTTTGAAGCAGATATTACTAAAGAAGATGATTGCCAGAGATTAGCAAATAAATGTGTTGAGGTTTATGGTAAGATCGATATCCTTGTAAATAATGTTGGTATAGGTACAGGAGATAGGAAGTTGGTCGATTTGAGTGAAGACGTATGGGATAATATTTTCGATGTAAACCTGAAGGGAATGTTTTTTACATGTAAATATATTTTACCCGTGATGGAGAAACAGGAAAGTGGTTCAATAATAAACATTTCTTCTGCTGCAGCTGTTTGTGCTGTTCGATATGTAGCTTATAAAATTTCAAAATCAGGGGTTAATTCCTTAACTCATCAGCTTGCTATGAAGTATGCCAAGAAAGGTATCCGTGTCAATGCGATCATGCTAGGCTTAATGAACACCCCTATGGCTATTGAAGGAATTACAAGAGTCACAGGGAGACCGAAAGATGATATAATAAAAATGAGGAATAGTATGGTTCCTCTAAAAGGGGGTATGGGGGATGCTTGGGACACGGCTTATGCTGCTCTTTTCTTGGCATCAGACGAGGCAAAATTTATTACTTCAGTTATACTCCCCGTAGATGGAGGTCAAATTTCAAAAATAGGATGAAACATTTAAAAATTATTCAAAATTCATTACCACAAGGTCATTGATTCGGTGAATAATTGTCTGAGATCCTCGGCACTAGCTGGTCGGGGAGATAATTTGGTTAAACGGTGCTGTGGTAAGGTTCCTTGAACTAGGTCTTCGATATCCCTTGGTCCATAACCAACAGCGCTCAGACCATTAGGCATCCCCGTGGCTTTCATAAGTTTAATAATTTCAGTTGCAATGATTTCTCCCGCATCGCTTTTTTTACGTTTGATATATCAACGCCCATTAGTTTTGCCGCGTATAAACGTAATTCTAGATTTGTTTTCGCGGTGAAACGAAACACGGCAGGGGAAGTAAGCACCACACACATGCCATGTGGAATAATTGGGTGTTCAGATTTAAATCCTTCAGGAATATATTCCTTAACCATACCTGAAACGGGATAGGACATCCCGTGAGCTAAATGGTCCCCTGCGTTACCAAAACCGATGCCTGCAAATGTGGACGCAAGAATCATTTCTGCTCGAGCTTTATCATCTGGCGGATTTTGGACACCACACACAATATTTTTTGAAACCATTTCAATTGCCTTAGACGCCCAAAGATGGCTAATTGGGTTGGCACCCTGGTAAGCTGGGCGTAATTCAAGGCTTTCAACCTCCTCCAGAATTTTTTCAGATTACCTATGAAATCGTGAAAGAATATGATGGCATTTTCATTGCAGATGAAGTGCAAACTGGATTTGGGCGTACTGGTCACCATTGGTGGTGGATTTAGAATGCAAAAGTAAATCCCGATATCATCACCATTGCTAAAGGCTTTGGGAGCGGAATTCCTATCGCGGGATTTCTAACACGCCCAGAATATGCTGCAGAATATACTACAACAGATTCTTTCACCACTTTTGGAGGTAATCCCCTATCGTGTGCAGCAGCGGTGGCTGTCATTGAAATTATCCAAGAAGAACAATATCTCAAAAAAGCTATTAAACTCGGTGAGAATTTTAAGCGACAACTCCAGACACTTAAAGCACACCATAAAATAGTCGGCGATGTGCGCGGACAAGGGATGATGCTAGGGATAGAACTCGTCTGTGATCAAGTTTCAAAGGAGCCTGCGACTCAAGAAATGTTAAAAGTAATGGAGATATGCCGTCAAAATGGACTTTTCATAGGTAAAGGTGGTATTGACGGTAATGTTATAAGGATACAACCTCCACTTGAATTAACCCATGAGCAAGTGGAAAAAGCATGTCAAATTCTTGATATTGCTTTTTCTAAGGTTGAACATACAATGCAGAAGGGAACATAAAATACTGAAACTTAACTACAGTTATTAATATTTAAAATAAAAAAATATTAAATTAGTTTAAACAGGCTCAAAGCCCAAATCTACTCTTGTTTCTCCTCTAATTTCAGTTTCAATAAAAGTTGCTTTAACTTGCATTCCTATATTGATGGTATCAGGTTTACTTTCATCAACACCAATTAATTGGCCACTGATCATCGGACCTTCATCTAATTCTATTACTGAAAAACAATATGGTTTAGTTCTATCGTAACCTTTTTCAACAAAAAAGGGTGTCCCTACGGTAATACTCGTGAACGCTACAATTTTTCCTTTTCCTGACATTTCAACCCATTCCATATTTACACTGTTACATTTAGTACATAATTTTCTAACAGGCACATAGGAAACACCACAATCTTTACACTTTGAACCCATTAGTTTCTTCTCAGATAAATAATCTATATAGCTTTTAATAGTAAATTCTCTTTCACTCTCTGACATTTATTTACACCTCTATTTTTCAAAAATAGTTACAACACATGTTGCTCCTGAACCACCTAAATTATGAGCCAACATACGTTCCACATCAAATTTTACTTGGCGATTTCTCTCAGCTATACCTCTCATTTGTTTAAAGACTTCTACGCAAAATGCTGCACCAGTAGCACCTACAGGATGACCTTTACTCTTTAATCCTCCACTTGTATTTATTGGTAATGAGCCATCTCGCTTTGTTTCTCCATTTTTAATTGCTTCAACAGCCTTACCCTTTTCATAAAAACCTAAATCTTCTAAAGCAACTATTTCTGCAATAGTAAAACAGTCGTGAACTTCTGCTACTTGAATATCTTTAGGTTTAAATCCCGACATTTCATAAGCTTGTCGTGCTGCCTCTTTTGATGCAATAAAACTAGTTAAATCTTCTCTATCATGCAAAGATAATGCTGCACTTCCTTGACCAGTACCAGCAATCCAAATTGGGGTATTAGTATAATTTTTAGCAACATCTTCAGAGGCTAAAAATACACACGCGGCTCCATCTGTAATTAAGCTACAATCAAATAATCGTAAAGGATAAGCAATCATTGGATTTGAACTACTTTTAAGATAATCAAACTCATCTTTCCAATCTGGGACCTCTCCTCCGGATTTTTCTATCTTGGCGATTTTACTTGCCATAAGGTCTGAAATTGACCTTTGCATGTGAGCATAAGGATTCTCTTTTCCGTTTTCATGGTTTTTTATCGTAACTCTCATTAAATCTTCTACAGTAGTACCATATTTATTAAAATGTGCCGATGCTAGAGTTGCATATAATCCTGGAAACGTCGCACCAGCGGGATATTCAAATAAACTGTCTGATGCTGTTGCTAATACATCTGTAACTCCTGTTGTAGGTAATTCTGTCATGCATTCAACACCAGATACAGCAATAACATCATGTACTCCTGAAGCTATGGCTAAGATTGCTTGACGTAAGGCAATTCCACTACTGGCACAAGCACCCTCAAAACGACCTGCTGGTTTTGGGGTTAAGCCTACTAAATTTGCCATTTGTGGCCCCAAATGTCCTTGATGATTAAATAGATCTGAAGAGTAATTTCCTACATAACACGCGTCAACATCTTTTGGCTCAATTCCGTTATCAACTTTGCTTACTGCGTCTAGCCAAGCATCAACCCATAAATCGGGGTTTCTTTTATGTGGAAAGTGAGCGCCAAACGTACTCATTCCAGCGCCTATCATTGCTACTTTTCTAGCTAATTTACCCATTATTTCACCAATTTTTTTTTCTTTAATTTTAATATTATTAAATTCAAAGAATTGAATTATCTAAAAATTAAATTAGTTATCATTTTATGAAAATTGATTTACTTAATCATGAAAATATTTGGATAAATACCAAATTTCAAAAAAGATTCCTATAAATGAGATAAATAACGGTGCTACATAATGTACATTTTGAACTAGTAATCCACCAATGAATCCAGTTGGGATGAAACCTATACCTCTTATCATTCCAACAATTCCATATGATTCTGCTTTTCTGGTTTCATCCAAACCGGTTAATGCCATCTGTTCAGATGGAATAAATGTACATACACTCATGGCAAAAGGAATATGGCTAATAATTAAGGCCGGTAATAAGAATGCTGTAAATCCACCAGCCCAAATAAAGTAGGCTAGGATATTAATGATAAAAAATGATAGGCCAAAGAATTGACTTAAAATAAGGGATTTTTTTTTCCCGATTTTATCTGCCATATGTCCTCCAGGAATTTGAAAGATCATATTCGAAGTATTAAACACTATTGTTATCAAAGCAAGGTCTTCTCGTGTAATCTGATAAAAATCTCTTAATCCTCCACTATAAATTGACAGACCAATACTGTAAATAAATAGATCTAAAGTTAAGAATATCAATACTCCTCTACTTTTGGGATTTTTAATAATTTTTCTCCATAAACTCGGTTCTTCGACTTCAATGGTTGCAACTGAAAGCTTTTTTGGATTATTTACAACTTGAAATTTTTCTGATATAAAAACTAAATTAATCAATCCCTCTGTTATCAAAATCCCTATAAATACTAGGAAGAAAAACCGTGTATCAAAAGCACTCCCAAGCAAAACAAAAGTAGAGCCAAATATTGTTCCTCCAAAAAAGGAAAAGAAGATCAACCCATACATCAAGCCCTTCGATTTATTACTATTTTCAGAAATAAATATTAAACTACTGAGATTATTCATAACCATTCCTAAGAAATAGATAAGAATACCAATTAAAAGAAATATAATTGCGCTTGGATTCGAGGAAATAAGAAAAATTAATCCTAAAATATAGAGTGGGATGGCACCTAACATCAGCTTCTTACGTCCAAATTTATCTGATAGTTTTCCTACTAATGGCATTGGTAGAAATTGTATAATAGCACCGATAGATACGATAATACCCGTCATAAGGATAGATCCTGTGAGGTCTAAAATAAATAGTTGATATACTACATTAAACATACCAGCACCCATTCCATGAATTAAATTGATAAAGAATAATGCCCACATATTTCTACGTTTTATTTTATCAATTTCCTCTGAATTCTTGTATTCAGTCATCGATAAGCCTGATTTGCTTTTATAATTTGTGATTTACTGCTAATAGTTTTGTGTAAATATTAATGAAAAATATTGGAAATCATATTAGTTTTATGATTTAGATGCCTACATTTTATTCTATTGAAATTTCTGTCAATATTTTTTCTGTTTTTATTCTATTCATGAAAGTATTTGAATAAAAACCATATTAAAAACAGAATACCTATTACAGTTATAATAAAAGGAATAATATAATGTATAAATTCAACAAGGAATCCTCCAAGTATTCCTGTAGGGAGAAGAGCTATACCCCTTATAAACGCAATAATCCCATATGATTCAGCTTTTCTTGATTCATCTT
>CAYSZJ010000027.1:18952-39189 GCA_964435435.1 uncultured archaeon | reverse complement strand
ATTCAAATAAAGAAAGGAAAGTCCCAATAACAGAAAATACAATTTTTCAGATCGCTTCAATATCAAAATCAATATCGACTTGGGGAGTAATGAAACTAATAGAAAAGGGTTTAATTGATCTAGATGCCCCTGTAGAGAAATTTTTGACAAGATGGCATTTACCTCATTCAGATTTTAATCATGATGAAATTACAATAAAAAGATTATTGAGTCATACTGCAGGTTTATCCTTACATTCTTATCTCGGTTTTCTTCCCTATATAAAACTTCCATCAATTGAGGACTCGCTTTCTGGACAAATAAATTACCAAAGGGATGATATACAAAAAAAACATAAAGAGAAATTTGCCTCCGAAGGATTTTATAATTATGATTCTGTAATGGTTATTATGAGACCAGGTTTAAAATATATGCATTCTGGAGGTGGATATACTCTTTTACAACTTGTTATTGAAGAAGTTACAAATCAGAGTTTTGCTGAATATATGGAAAAAGAAATATTACAACCCTTAGGAATGAATAATAGTAGTTTTCTTTGGCGTCCAGATTTACAACCTTTAACAGCAACTGCTTATTATTATGATCAAAGTCCTGTTCCGAATTATTTATTTACTGCTTTGGCAGCTGCAGGATGTTATTCTTCAATTGTTGATTTAGCAATTTTCACTTTAGCTGGGATGACTGGTTCCAGTGGAGAATTACCAGGGAGAGGGATTTTGCTACCTCAAACGGTTCAAATGATGAATACAAAGGTAACAGATGCAGAAAAACTTATGAATTTTGATATGGATATCGGTTTAGGACATTATTTAATAAATTGTAAAGGCATAAAAGTCGTAAACCATAGCGGGGGAAATATTGGATGGGGCTCTATGATACTTTTTATCCCAATGACAAGCGATGGATTAGTTATCTTAACTAATAGTAATAATGGAATCTGTTTAATAAAGAATTTAATTTTAAAATGGTTAGAATATATTTTGTCTAAATCTTAGACTTTTTTCCAAAGAAATTAAAAATTTAATACTCTTTTCTAAATGTGGGCTTTAATTATATATTTTTTATTATTTTTTTCCAGGCAGGAATTATCTCAATATCCTTGTTGATTGGTTCTAAACCAAAGATAAGGTTCTCTACTTAATCTATGATAGTTTGTAGAATGGCTGTCTGAGTTAGAAATAATTGAAATATTATCTAAATCTGAAATACACCTTATTATTAGCGGATCTGCGCTTAAACCAGTTTCTACAGCGTAAATATATTTCCTGTAGTCTCCTAATGCTTCTCTTAAATTATTAAATTGCGAATTATCCCCCAATATACCAAAATAAGGTGTGAATATATCTAATGTTTATTTGGGGGATATAGTAAATTTTTTTGGATTTAATTTAAAATCTCTCTCAGTAAAAATTCCTAAAAAGTATATTAAAAATTATATTTTAAAATGAAAGATTATGTAGTTGAGCTTTAAATTTTTTGATTCTTTTTGATCGTCTATAAATACCATATGTTATTATGGTGGCAATTATGAAAAAAAATCCTATTAATATAGCAAATACAATCCATTCTGTATTGTAAACTATAACTTTATAGAAAGATTTATTATCTAAATCTTTTACAATAAAATTGGAGTAAATTCCATTTTTCCCATAGGTAATTTCAATGTAATATTTTTCTTTACCATATCGTTCCATAATAAGAGTATTTCCTTGAACAGAAGTATGATTCAAAGACAAGGTATCTATTAAAGTAGATAAGTATTCTTCATAAGGCTCTAATATTACAATCTGGTTTAGCATAAGGAACATAAAAAAATCTTCAAGAGTATAATTAAGGAAAAAACTGAACCCAGCAGATTTTACTTCAGGATCATCATTAACTTCATTTTTTAGGGAAATGTTTCACTTTTGCATAATATTTCAAAATGTGATAAGGTGTCATTTTGTAAAATGAGGGAATGTCAATCATAAAACCCTGTGGAATGAGATTTCCAGAATGTTTAAAGATGTCTTGTAGGTTCCCCGATCTATTCCTCATTAATATTTTACCGAAACTTGGTCGTGTAATGTTCGCAATCATCTTTATGATTGTAGTTTTTCCAGCTCCATTTGGACCAATTAATCCAATTATTTCGTTTTCTTGAATTTCTAAATTTATTTTATTTACTGCTTTAAAATTTCCATATTTTTTTGTTAAATCTTCTAATTTTAAAATTATATTTGAGATAAAACGCACCTGAACCAGATTTACTAAATTGTCTAAGACATTAATAATCAATTTTATATAAAAACATTATATGCAAAAATGAAAGGTTAATAAATTTCAAAACTGAACATTAAGGGAAAATAGTTAATCGTATCCATAAATAAACTGTGAATCGAAAATTCTTAATATCTTTTTATAAACAATTTTTTTCTTGATGAGAGGAATCAATTAAAAAGTAAATTTATATCATCTTCAATTTTAGAAAAATTCATTTTTTTTAACTTATTAAATGGGAAGGAGGTCTCCATTCTCTTTTTTTGCCAATTCGATACATTATATATGCTGCAAATCCACATGATGGCACCAGAAGTAGGAGAAAAAGTCTACCTCTTAGCACTGGAGGTAAATCTTGTAAGGGTGCCCAAGGGGCAGAAATAAGTACATAACCAGTAAAAAACCATAAAATACCACCGAAACCAAATCCGCCACATCCTACCAATACTATTTTGGTAATAAGCTTTTGGTGCTTCGATACTCTAACATAATTAAAAAAATAATATATCAAAACTAAAATTAGCGGGTTCAAAATTGTTAAAAAGATTGCTCTCAGCAAGTCTATAATTCCAATAAAAAATAACCACCAAAATATTATTGTTCCAACTATATAACTAATTATATTAACCAAAAGCCATTTCTCATTAAGTTTTTTCCAAAAATTTTTAGGGTTCTCTTTTTTGTTCATTTCTTTTATATCTTCTTTTATATTTTTTTCCTTTGAATTCATACAATCATCTATATACGAACATTTCATTAATTACAACAAAAAATTTAACAATCAATATGAGTGCTCTAATGCCCCAAGTCAAAATAAATAACTTTATTTATAAATATTTGCGCTCCACACTGAATGTTTTTTTCTTTTGTATTTCTTTTTTTTATTCTTGAGATTAATACAAATAATTTTAACACATCTTATTATTAACATATCTTATTATTCAATTCCAAAATAATAAGAGAGTTCTACTTGCTGTTCCTAGTGGTCGAATATATTTTTCCTAACAAAATCAGTTCCCGCAGATTTCTTCTGCTTTTCACTATTATGGCAATCATTATTAAACCCATAATCACATTTTCCAGAATTTTTGCATATAGGTATCCCAAGCTAATTTTTCCCTCTAAACCAAAAGCAAGAATTAGTATCCCAACGAAATCATAAGGATCAACAAATGGCCATAATATGGGATTGAATGGATGCGTTAGAATGTCCAAGAGAATGTGGAATATATTTCCAAGCATACATGATAATACAAGAACAGGAGTTAATCTACATACATCTTTTACTTTTACTCTATCGAGACCAAAAAGTTTAGAAGTCAGAATCGGGTACAGATAAACTGTCACAAATGTCGAGATAATTGTTCCAATAGTAACCGCACCAATTAAACTATGCAAGATAAGATGATCTGGGAGAATTCCATGGAAGAAGATGAATAGAATTGGTAACTCGATATCGGGTATAAAAGAACCGACAATTAATCCCGGTAAATTTAACCTTTTGTCGAGTTTTGATAGCCCCCATGCAACAGGATAGTGAAGTGGTGTTAGTGGAATTTTTAATCATTCTTTATAGTATTTTTTTTAAAATATTAACCTAATTTTTTATATTTATTATGTTTTTGAATATATGTTAGAAGTTATAAAATGATTTTTGATTTTGAAATGAGTTAAAATTATTTAAGAAAAAATGATTAAAAGAGAAATTTAATATTACAATATTAAATAAAAAAAATTGTCCTAAATTTCAACCATACAATTTCTTACCTATCTTTTAAAATCATATTGTACATTAAAAAGAATAATCAATATGAAGTTTTATTTAAAATTCTCTGAACTAAAAGACAATAGTAAATATAAGGAAAATTCTCTTTATCTATTATAGACAACATCCATATTTTTCCAATATTAGTAAGAAAATTTTGTGTGAAATATACATAAGAGGGAATAAATTGTCGAAAATAGGATTTGGTTTAAGCCTGATTGGGGGCATTTTGTTCTTTGCTTTAACGTATTTTTTTGCGAGAAGTTATTATAGTATGTGGTCTTTAGGAGGGAGTTTTGTATATGGCTTTCTTTTTTATTTATTCGTGAATGGGGGTGCGATAATTGGAGCACTTATAGGATTTATAAACAAAAGTTGGAATATAAACAAAAATTGGCAAATAGAATCGGTAAAAGTTGGACGTATTTTATGTTTTTTAGCAGGAATTAGTTTTCCCATGCTGTGGTCATATTTTTATGGTAATCCATATTACTTTCTTTATTCTTTTTTTGAAGGGTTTATTGATGCATTTTACATCACCATCCCTATGTTGATATTATTTATTGGGAGTATTACAAATATTATAGAATGGCGTTTAGGACTAAGAAAAAATAATTTTGCACAAAAATAGGAAATTTAATGGATTATTAAAATAAAAAGTAATACAAATTTTCTTCTTACTTTCAAATGTATTACAATTCATTCTTTTCTCACAGTCAAAAAGACAAACAAATTTGAATTGTATTAGAAAGATATTTCTTGGTGTGTATTTTATTATGTTTAACGAAAGTTAGACTAAATTTATCATTTGTGATTTTAAGTAATAGTGATTTAAATAATAAGAATCGCAGTTTTGAATAAGGATTTCTGTAAGCCAAAAAAGTGTAGTCCTTATGGAGATAAACCGTGCATAAAATGCTTCTTCTTATTTCAATTATGTATGTCCTCTATGTTGCAGCATCATCTCAAATGAGTATAATATTTATTGAGATCTCAAAAATTCAAATTATTATCAATTTCTCAAGCGTCTACATCCTCTTTATCATTATTGCATCCCTTTTTGCTGTAAAAAACCTTTATGATCTTGTTGAGTATAAACTCAACCAATCATACTATAGCAGTATCTTAACTGATAAAAAAATAGCTAAATTTAAACAGAAAAAAGCAGCACGCTCTAAGCTGAAACAACCTATTCAAAAATTAAATAAATGTCCAAAATGCAAATACAGGTGTAGACCAGAATGGAAAAAATGCCCAATCTGTAAAACTAAGCTTTAAAAATTAATAAGTTTAAAAAAAGAGCTGAATAAAATGTCATATATCAAATATTTTAAAAACGATATAATAAAAAAAAGTATTAATGAAAAGTGGAAAGGAGATGGAACTCTTGAAAATCCTTTTCTAATTGAATCTCCTCATTCATTCTCGCAGCAATCGGTTATTAAAGATACTTCTCTCCATATCATACTGAAAAATTGCTCCTTCACGTATCTCACCTTAAATAAATGTAAAAATATTAAATTCGAACATTGTACGTTTGAAGTTTTATATTTATTAAAGTGTTCTGACATCATGATTAAAAATTGTCCCTTTAATTTGAAATTAGACTTAACCAAGTGTCATCATATCCAAGTTTTTGATTCTTCAATCCCATTTCTGGAGTTCTTTCGGTGCTATGACACCCATTTTCAAGTATGCACAATCAACAAAATCCATAATTATTTTAGCAGAGGAAATCTCTTTGAACACATAACCACACCTATATTAGATTATGAATCTCTGATGAATAAGTTTCCAAAACAATATTATTCTAAATTTCTTCCATATCCAATTGTGGGAATTATACTATTAATGTTATCTATTGTGCGATTTTCTAATAACATTACAAGTTTACAACTCTGGTCGTTTATAGGAGCTATTTTCCTCCTTGTCTCATTTGTATGTATTTTTGTCTTAGTTATCTCTCTCGACTATAAAAAAATGAAAAAGTATTCACCAAATAGATTTTTATAATTATTTTCTTCCTTAACCACCTTTTTTTTACATATTTGTGAATTATTCAAAAAATATTAATACACACCTATACACAACAATGAAGAGACCTTCTTCTCTTAATTATCGACATTTTAGATCATTTTTTAGATCGAAACATTTAAATATGATACACACTAATTATGTATTAAAATACACAAGAAAAAAACAATACACAACAAAAAAAAAAATAAAAAAAGAGGTAAAAAAAAAAAATGAATAAAAAAAGTTTGGACGGAAAAGAGCTAATAATTGTTAAAAACATGTATTATGCCCACAGATTTTAATAAATTCAATTTTTTTTATATTTTTATTCACGATCATCAAAATTATCAAATTATCAAAAACAAAAAAAAAATTAAAAAAAAATAAGAGGTTAAAAAAAAATGACCAAAAAAAGTTTGGACGGAAAAGAGCTAATAATTATTAAAAATATGTATTTTGCCCACAGATTTTAATAAATTCAATTTTTTTTTATATTTTTATTCACGATCATCAAAATTATCAAATTATCATTCACAGAAAAAATGGAGGTAAAAAATAATGAAAATATCGAATGGATATGAAGATTTAGAGAAGGTAAAAGCTAACACATATTCCAAATTATTATTCAGGAGTCCTATAATATGTTAAGTATAAAATTAATAAATATATTATTATATAATTAAAAGAGGAGGTTTAAAAAATATGAGAATATCTGGTTCAGGAAGACTTTCAGAAGGGAAAATTAATGATGAAGTAATTCTTTCAGGCTCCGCGAAGATAGCGGGGGATTTTGAATGCACTGGGTTTAAATCATCTGGTTCTTTAAGGGGGGAAGGAAATTTGACGGTTCGTGGTGATGTTAAAAGTTCTGGATCATTTAGAATTGCAGGATTCCTTCATGGAGATGGTAATGCTAAATTTTCTGGTTCTTCATCAGTAGGTGGGGAGGTTTTAATCAGGGGAGTATTAGGAGGCTCAGGCTCATTTAGGGCAGGCGATAAAGTTGAAGCAATTGAAGGATTTAGGCTAAGAGGTTCCGCAAGAGTTCAAGGTGATCTATTATCTCAAAAAACTATTGATATTGAGGGTTCGATGATAATTGATGGAAACATTAAGGGAGATGATGTTTTTATTGGCACACGCCTCATACGGGAAAGAAAAATATTAAAACAACCATTCAAAGTACATGGAAATATATTTGCTACAAATACAGCTGATATTACTGGAGCACTTGTTAATGGGGATGTAAGAGGACGAGACGTGAAGATAGGTAAAGGAACAGGAGTCGCAGGAGTAATCTATTATATTGACAATATCGAAATTCACCAAAAAGCCACTTTAGCTAATGAACCTATTCAAATTCAGTTAAATGAAGAATAATATTAAAATTAACCAATATACAGAAAAGTGATGTTAACATGTCTAATGATGAAAAAAATAATGAAAATGATAAGAAAGAGACCGAAAGGATAAAATGGGAATTGAATGATATTCGAGATGATCTTTTGGAAGAATTAGATGATTTACATGATGACTTCATAGATGATGTAGATGATATAGTTGAAGACGCAGACGATATTAAAGAAGATTTAGTTGATGATTTGGAAGAACTTGAGATGGAAAGAGAAACTTTACTAGGTGAATTTGGAGATGTAAGGGGAGGATTAGAGGATTTAGGAGAGGATGCGAGGGAGCGAATTGAACATGCAAAAGAGAAGCTTGAAGGTTTAAGAGAAAAAGTGTATAAGCATGAAGCCAAATTAAGAGGAAAAGTAAGAAAAAAACTTCATAAAGCAAGAAAAAAAGCAGTAAAGCGAATAAATATCTCAGTTGATCCTGAGATGAGTGATGAATGGAAGGACTGGGCAGAAGGCTTAGGTGCGTCAGTTTCAGAGTTAGTTCGAAAATCGATGAAATTTGTTAAGAATAACATTGGTGATATAGCAAAATTAGAAGCATGGGGAAAGAAACTAGATAAAATGGGTGAAAAAATTGAAAAATCGGTAAAAGATTCAGGAATAGAGGAGCTAGGGGATAAAATTGAAGCTCAATTTGGGAAAGTGAAACCCAAAATACAAGTCCATGTTGAAAAAAAGCCAGATAAAGAGCGAATAAAGAAACGTATTCAAGGATTAATTAAGCTTCAAAAATCAATACCTATAGAAAAGTTTTCTCAGGCACTTAATATTTCACAAGAGGAGGCTGAAAATTTAATTTATGAGTTAGCAGCAGAGGGAATTGAGGGAAATCTGGAAGAAGGAGTATTTGAATTTACAAATGACCCTGACGAGGTTATTGCAAAGCTTTTTGAAATGTTAGATAAAATGTAAAATTATTTTTTAAAGGGGATTTAAAAAAAAAATATAATTTAGGAATTAGGAAAATAAAAAATTAGGAAATTAGGGGATGAATTATGAGATTGATTAATCCAATTTATGAGAAACTTGCCAAAATAGTGGTTGAATATTCACTTGAGGTAGAAAAGGGGCATCAGGTAGCGATTACAGGGCCTACAATTGCGAAGGAATTTTTTCAAGCTTTAAACATAGAAATAATAAAATTAGGTGCGCATCCTCTTGTCCTTCCGAGCATGGAAGGCATAAGAGAGAGTTTCTTCAAAAATGCCTCAGAGGAGCAATTGTTATTTGTTAATGATGTTGAAAAACTATTATATCAGAAATTTGATCGTCTTATTCAAATAGACGCAGATTATAACACACGTAAATATTGTAGTGTTGAACCTGAGAAGATAACAAAATTTGGTGCTGCACCGGAACGAAAAAAGGTAAGAGAAATCTTTGAAAAACGGGTAACAGAAGGAGAAGTAAAATGGGTCATTGTACCTTATCCTTGCCAGGCGTTAGCCCAAGAGGCAAATATGGATCTCTTCTCATATGCTGATTTTGTGAGCAAAAGTTTATTTTTAGATAAAGAAAACCCTGTAGAAGAATGGCGTAAATTGCAGAAAAAACAAGAAAAAATTATCGAATATCTAAACAAAGTAGAAATTATTCAAATAATTGGGGAAGATACTAATTTAACATTATCAGTTAAAGGACGAAAGTGGAAAAATTGTAGTGGTCAGGAGAATTTGCCGGATGGTGAAATTTTTACTGGACCGATTGAGGATTCTGTTAATGGAACTATAAGGTTTACCTATCCAGGAATCTATATTGGAAAAGAGATTGAAGATATTTATCTGGAGTTTAAGGATGGGGAAGTAGTTAAAGCAACTGCGAAAAAAGGTGAAGAGCTACTCAACGAAATATTAAAAATAGAAAATGTAAAACGAATAGGAGAATTTGCGATTGGGATGAATTATGGAATTGCCAAATTTACAAAAAATATGTTATTTGATGAAAAACTTGGTGGTACATTACATTGTGCTTTAGGGCTTGGTTTTGAAGACACAGGTTCTACAAATAAATCTCCAATTCATTGGGATATGTTAAAAGATATGAAGATTCCAGGTTCGAAAATTATTGCTGATGGTAAGGTAATTTATGAGGAAGGAAAATGGAAAATTAGTAATTAGAAATTAAATAAAAAAGGGAAAAAATTTAAAAAAAATCACATAAAAACTAAAAAAAATTAGGAAATTAGGGGATAAAATATGGAAGAGTTAGCAAACCAAAACACATTTAGAAGTTATTTATTTTTTTGGTCAGGGCAGTTATTTTCGCTAATGGGCTCGTTAATAGTTCAATTTGTTATTACATGGTGGGTAACAGAGGTTACGGGCAGTGCGATTTATCTATCTTTAGGCATGTTTTTATATTTTTTTCCGATGGTTTTAATTATGCCATTTGCTGGAGTGTTTACAGATAGATTTAATCGAAAGACTATAATTTGTATCGCAGATTCTTTACAGGCGTTAGTTACGGTATGGATTATAGTGCAGTTTTATTCAAATAATGCTGATCCTTTAGTTATTATCATGATAAATAGTTTAAGAGGAATATGTCAAGCATTTCATCAACCAACGGTGGCTGCCATTATGCCATCAATGGTGCCCAAGAGCAAACTAAGTAGGATAAACGGAATTAATTATTTATTTACGAGTTTAATACAATTAATAGGACCTATAATAGGTGCCGTTGTGTTGGCATTCTTTCCGATTAAATTAATTCTTTGGTTGGATGTAATTACTTTCGCTATTGCGATAATCCCGTTGTTATTAATCAAAATCCCAATTGTAAGAAAAGTATCTGAGATAGAGTTAGTGGAAAAATTATCATTTAGGAAGGAATTCAAGGAGGGAATGCTTACAATCAAATTGATACCAGGATTACTTACACTTATACTTTTGTCTATGTTACTTAATTTTTTAGTTACACCAGTTAGTGTATTACTCCCTTACTTTGTGAATGTTATACATCTAGGGACAGCATCAGATTTAGCCCTTATTATGGTGGGATTAAATTTAGGTATGATACTTGGAGCGGTAATAACCACATTGAAGAAAACCTGGAAACATAAAATTCCGGTCTATTTTTCAGGACTAATGATTATAATGGGTACATTATCAGTTTTAGGGTTTGCGCCAACGGGATTCTTTCTATTAATGGCAGGCGTAACAATTATTACTGGAATGATGTTACCTATAGTTAATACTATCTATATTACGATTGTTCAAACAGTAGTTCCAGTTGATAAAATGGGGAGGGTATCATCTGTAGATCAATCATTGTCTATGGCAATATTTCCAATCGGAACACTAATTTCAGGACCACTAGCTGAAATTATCGGTATACAAGATTTGTTTATTTATAGTGCGTTCATAGGAGTAATAATAACATTTTTAACCTGGCGTTTTACCAAAGTTCGGCATATTAACTATGATGATCATGTTGAACTTACTAATATTACAGAAAAAATCAATGATATTAATCTAAGCTGAAAAGAATGCAGAAGGGAGATATAACATTAAATTTTTACTAATTTCATTTAATTTTTAGCAAATAAGGGATATAAAATGGAAGTAGAACCAACACAAAAAAGTTTTAGAAAATATATGTTTTTTTGGTCAGGGCAACTATTTTCAGTATTAGGCTCTTTAATTGTCAATTTGTAATTATTGTATGGATTACCCTTGAAACTGGTAGTCTTCTAATGCTATCACTAGCAAATTTCTTTTTTATGTTTCCTACATTAATTAACTTCATTAATCGTGACATTTGTACAAACGACAGTACCACCAGATAAAATGGGGAGAGTTATGTCTATTAATCATACATTATCAATATCAATAGCCCCAATCGGTACAATTCTTGTCGGACCATTAGCAGAAATTCTCGGAATTCCAAATTTATTTTTTTATAGTGCAATATTAGGTTTAATTGTTGCAGGCTCACTTTGGTTCTTTACTAATATTAGAAAAGTAGATTTTGATGATGTGGATGTGATTAAAGAAGTAAATGAAAAAATAAATAATATGAGTACTTAATCTTTTTCTCTTTCTTATTTGTTTTTATAAAAATTTAACCATGTATTTACAGTCATATTTTTGCGTTCATCTTCAGGTTCTCCGAAAACGTCTGGAACAGAAACGTCTGCTGGTTTAAGGTTGTCATTTATTGCATCTTTTATTATATTCCTAAGATCTTTATAAAACTTAATATGCCTATCTAATGCGCTTGCACCATTTAAAATTGGTCCATGTCCAGGAATATATATATCTGCTTTTATGTCTTGCATTTTCTCCAATGCCTTAATTAAAAGCTCGGGGTTACAGGTAGGATCTCCTGCGTAAGGAAACGTATTCTCAAAAATTAAATCTCCCGCGAAAACAACTTTTTCATGTGGGAAAGAGATAAAACTGGATCCGGCAGTATGCCCTCCTGTATGGTAAATTTCAATGTGTAGATCATCATCCTGGATAATTAATTTATCTGTAAATAGAAGAGTAGGAACGATATACTCAATACCTTCGCCAATTGGCCCTTCTTTTGCTAATTCTTTTATAAAACCTTGATATCGAGATTTAGTTTCCTTATTCAACATTATTTTTGATGTCAATTCACTGCTTAGGATACAAACATCTTTAAAGGGCTTGAATCCAAATATGTGGTCTCCGTGGTAATGAGTGACAACTAAATATTTAACTGGAACGCCAAAAAGACTTTTCAAATTCTTCCTTAGTAATTCTCCAGTTTTCACATACATTGTACTATCAATAGCAACACAAAAATTGCGTAAAGAAAGTCCCCCCGCATTACCACGTCCTTCGCCAGTAGTATTAGCTACTGTTAGAGGGGTGATAGATTCTAATTCATATGATATACTCATTAAAACTCACTTTTTAAAGATTTTCTTATATTTAATCATGTAAATTCTTATTATGAGTATTTACCCATCTTATAAGATCTTTACTTTTTTTAGGAAAAATATGTTGAATTACCTCTACAGCCGTTTTTCTCACAATAGGATCTTCATCTGAAAGGATACAGCTCTCAAGGGTAGTAAAGGCTTTATCATCCTTCAGTTCCAGTACTTTGAACGCCATAATACTTATTCTTCGAATTTCAGTGTTTTCACTATTTTCTAAGATATAATTTAATAGTTCTATTGCTTCTTCATCATTCATCTGTTTTGTAGTAACGTATTCGTAAATCTTAGCTACTGTTAACCCTTTATTCATAAAATCTAGTGCATCTTGATAAAGTATATTCCATCTATTTATTGAATCTTCAAATACAGACGATTTCTTTAAATCAAATGGACAATCATGGTTTTCTGGTAATCGATGTGTACTACAAAATAACATACCACAGAATGTACATCTGTATGGTATATCAATTATTTTTTCATTACAATAATAACAATTTGACAATTTAAGTGGATTTTATTTTACTCAAATTACTAAATATAATTTTGATTTTTTAAGATTTAAACTCTTTTAATGGTTCAAAAATTGTGTTCTAGTCTATCAATAATATCATTTTGAATTGGAGTACCAAGATCGACAAAAGTAGCATTATATCCTCCAACTTTTACTATTAAATCGGGATATTTTTCTGGATGTTGTTGAGCGTCTTTTAAAGTCTCAGTTGAGACGACTGTAGGTTGTATTTGCATCCCACCTGAGTTAAAGTAACCCTTGAGAAGATGATAAAATTTATCAATACTTTCTTCATTTGAAAGATTCTGGGGGTGGATTCTAACATTTACAGCAATCCCATTGGTAGCTTGTTCATAATTTAATTTTGCAACTGAATTCAATGTCGCAGTAAGGCCATTTTTCTCGACTTTATTGACAGGAGAAAGACTGTTTGATAAGGGTTGAGAGACTTTCCTACCATCTGCAGAAGCTCTTGTAAACATTCCTTCTAAAACATGCACTCCCATTGAATAAGCTCCTGGACTATAACGTCCATTTCTTATACATCTATGTTTTACTACTTCAAGGCAAAATAAATCCCATATTTCAGTAGCAAACTGATCTATATCTTCTTTATCGTTTCCCCACTTGTGATATTTATTTACTAGTCGTTGCCTAAGTTCTTCTTGTCCTTTAAAGTTAGAATTTAAGATTTCAACAAATTCTGGGAGAGGCATCAATTTTTCTTCATACACTATATTTTTCAAATTATATAATGAATCTACCAGAGTAGCAAAACCATAAGCTATAATGGAAGAGAAGTTGTAAATTGCCCCTCCTACGGTATAATCCTTTCCTTTTTCCATACATCCATCAATTATAGCAGAAACAAAGGGTTGAGGAAAATAATTGATTGTTACCTTATCTCCTACTTGTGCTATTTTTACAGACTTTTCGATATTATAGCGTAGTTGTTGAATAAAGGTTTTTCTAAATTCGTCAAAAGTTAAAAATTTACTTGGATCTCCAGTTTCTAATCCACTAGTCTGCTGGGTTAAATTACAATATCCATTATTTAAGGTGAGCTCAAGCACACCAGGTAAGTTTATAAACATGCGACCGGTTGCTGCAAATGTGTTTCCCTGACTTGTGGGCTCAACACATCCTATTATTGCATAATCACGAGCATCTTCTATAGTATATCCTGCCTTTTTCATAGCAGGAATAATTATATCATCGTTATAAAAGGCGATTCCAGATGTGAAGCGAAAAATCTTTAATGCTTCTTTTAAGAATGTGTCTGGAGTATTTTTATGAACTCTTATAGAGAGGTCGGTGGTTAATGCTTTAATATTCTTATATGTTTCAAGAAATAAATATGAAACTTCATTTGTAGCATCATTTCCTTCTTTATCTACGCCTGAAATAGTTATTGTCTGCGTATTCTGTCCAAGTGCATTTGCTATTGTAGTATAATCTGTGGGTAATAATGTTACATTCCAAGTTAACTTTAGATTTAGTTCTTCAATAAGTACCAAAGCAAATTCTCTAGTAATTTTATTTTCTTCTAATTCTTTTTTATAATATGGCCATAGAATTTTATCTAACCTACCTAGAGCAACGACACTTCTTTGGTAAATTATATTTATTATGTTTTGAGTAAAATGTATTAGTTGAACTGCTTCAAAAAATGAATCCGCAGTTCCTTTAGTAAACTTTTCCATCATGGCTCCAATATTTTCAAGTTCTTTCTTTCTTTGTTCCTTTTTTTCTTTTAAAGCCATTTTATAAGCAAGTTCAGAATATCTCCTTGAAAAGTGTATAGCAGCATCATAGCAAATTTTTACAGCCTCATAGAAGTTAAATTTATCTTGATAATCATAATCATCTTTACTTAATTTTGATTGATATGATTCTGCTTCCTTAATAATTCCTATATACCCTTTTTTTAACAGCTTTTCATATCCTACACAAATATGTCCTTCATTAGTCCCATTTACTATAGCAATATTAGGGGCTGCAGTTCCAATTCTATCTAATCCAGTGATTAACTGTTCTTTATAGAGTTTCTGTGAGATAATTTCACTATATAATGCTTTTCCTTTCCAAAAAGGAATAATCTCTAATAATTCATCAATCTCATTTTCTTCCATAAAAAAGGGTTGTAATTTCCTTTTTCCATATTTTTGAATACTATTTCGTTTATCAAGGGTTCCATCATAACGATATAAATCAAGATTAATCTTTTCACCAAGATTTTTACTTGTTTCATTTCCAACTAGTAATTCATCTTCTCTAATGAAGATGGTCATATTTCTTAAAGTATGAGCTATTGCTTTCGCTCTCTTTATAATTTCAGGATCATTAGGAAATTTTTTATAAACTTCTGTGAAGTACTTAATACGCTCAATGCATAATTCATATTTACTGGACAAAAGATTATTTTTTAATCTCAAGGTTCTTCTAAGATTTTTATCTGAAATCAAATTTTATCCTCAACATCTAGTAACTGAATCTAAAATTAGCTAAGCTTATTTTTCCAATTATATATATTATATAATTCTAAAAAATACTCGCATATAAAAGATCACAAATGGTAGCATTATTAAGAGGTAGAGAGAAGAACTATTTTTATAAAATTTTGATAAAAGCATTACTAAGCTCCGAATGTAATAAAGGATAACTCCAGTTAAGATTATAAATAATATATGAGCAAAAATCCCCCCTAAAATAGGGAAAGGGGGAAGAGGTACAAATGCTAGGAATATTAAAATTGAAATAGGTCGTATTATCATTAGAATCATCGCATGACGCCCCTTCATTTCTCTTAAATATAAATAATCCATAATTCCAGAACCTAATCCAACAACTATATAAGGTAAAGAGGAGAAATTGAATATTGGAATTGTAAAACTCATCGTTAATTTAGTAATTAAATTATATAATAATAAGAAATAAACTACAGGAATAATTATTATTGAAAGCGAATATAAAAAGGGAATTGAATCATTTTTAACCCAATTTTTCCATTCTTCCTTCCAATTAGAATGTAACTCACTTGGAATGAATAACATAATAATTGCGGATAATATTGGGAAAAAAATAAAATATCCATAAAGGATTGATTTGTTAAATAATGCGAATATTATTCCTGTTGTTACTAACGCCCCTAAATAACTTGAGGTGCGATATATCAACATTTTCCTATATCTCTCTTTTCCCTCACGAGAATTATCAATATCTTTCTTAATAGGGAGTTTGTCCCAAAATGGCAAAATTCTAAATTTAACTATTAATGAACTTAATCCAATAAATAAAATTATAGAAGAAGCAATAATTATGTTTTTTGAAATAGAATTTTTAGGATAGTTAAAGTTAAACAAGCTAATATGATTAGTCTCATTATCTAATTCTGTGATATTTACGGATTGATTATAATAAAAATGCTCAAACCATGCAATAGCATATTTTAAAGATATTATATCTTTCTCATTCCCCTCATGACCCTTCCCTGGTCTTTCATTTAATTCAATATCTATTCTATTTGTAGGATTTATCTGATTATAAAATTCGGTGGTATCTTTTGGTAAAATAATCTTATCTGATAAGCCTTGTAACAATAATAGATTTTTAGTGTTGTTTTGGTTTGCAATACTTAAAGCATCTTGAATATCATCTATATCTATGACAGCAGGAGTTGTTCCAACTAGTTTTTGGATTGGGATTCTGTCAGTTAAACCTTTAAGAGACGCTAATGGATGATAAAGCACAGTTGCATGAATTCTATTTTCTATAGCTTGTAAAACAGCACCAATACCACCACCATATGAAAAACCTAAGACCCCCATATGAGAAGTATTTGCAAATTGATAATTAGCCTCTATATAATCAATTATCTCAATCATATCATAAGGCTCTTTACTGAGAAATCCACTGGGGCTTCCTGACTCTCCATGACCTCTTTGTTCAACAGAAATTACAGCATAATTAAATTTAACATATTGATAGATTATATTTATCTTATGCTCTTTTCTTCCGTTTATGCCATGAAGAAGCAAGATTGTAGGAATGGAATTATTAGTATTTTCTTTTAAATCTTTTTTGACATATATTAAACCTTCAATATTTATTCCATCTCGCATCTTTACTGAAATTGATTCGACATCAATATTTTCATTATTGAAATAAGTAATTTTTTGTTGTCTTAAGGCTAATACGAGTGGAATGGAAATTATTGCTAAAATTATGCTCGAGCATATAAGAACAATTCCGGCATATTTAAACAAAAGATTTTTCGAGATCTTATTCTGTATCCTATTTATTAACTTCATTTATAATATAAACACAGTTGGATTCTTATAAAAACCAAATCCTTATTGGCTATTAACCAAGTTTTTATAACCATAAGTGAATATTTAAGATATATATTTGATTTGAAATAAAAAGATTATTAAAATGGAAATATGTACCGAGTGTGGAAAAGAGGCAGTTTTTAATTGTGCTATATGTAGGAAGCCATTATGCCAAGATCATATAAAACATGGGTACTCTAAAAGGACAAATGCTCCTGCTGTTAACTGTAGTAATTGTCAAAAAAGATTCCCTAGAAAGGTAAGAAAAAATATCTTAATAATGACTCCAATACTAATAATTGGAGCAATTATTTTAATAATTTATTTAAGTACAATTATTCCTTTTGGTTTTTAATAGATTTTTTAATTAGGTTTTTTTTACAATTATATTTAAGGTGATTATATAATGGAAGCTCTAAAAGTATCAGAATCTAAAGTAGAACTTGCTCAGGTCATGATGCCTGAGCATGCTAATGCAGCAGGAAATGTTCATGGAGGTTATATAATGAAACTCGTTGATCAAGCTGCTGCTATAGTAGCTGCAAGACATACACGCAAAAATTGTGTCACTGCATCAGTAGATCGATTTGATTTTATATCTCCAGTATTTATTGGAAATCTTGTGTTTGCTAAAGCTTCTTGTAATTATGTTTCAAACACATCAATGGAAATTGGAGTAAGAATCGAAGCAGAATGTCTAACAACGGGAACCCATACTCATGTTAGTTCTGCTTATTTAACATTTGTTGCTTTAGATGAAGAGGATAAACCAACTCCAGTTCCAAAACTTATTCCGGAAACTAAAGAAGAAAAACGCCGATTTGAAGACGCTAAAAAAAGAAGAGAAATAAGAATGCAAAAAGTTAAAACACATAAACATATACAACAACCCTGTATCGCAAGACCAGAAAAATTGAAATAGGCTTACAAATTATTAATATTGCAATAACCTACTATCTCGTCTCTTAAATATATTTCAAAGGGTAACTCATAATCTTTATAAGGTTTTAAAAGATTAAGTAATAACTCATGTTCTGGCTTTGAAAATACTCTTTTGAACTCTTCTCCAACACCCTCTAAAAATTGATATTGCTGAAGGACAAAATTACCCCTGAATCCTGATTGTTTAAGAAAATCAATAATTTCATTAAGATCTTCAGAATTGAGTAAATTTACTACAAATGTAGTTCTAATTTCAAAATCTATATCATCTTGACTATTAACAAATTCAATTGTTTGAGCAATTCTATTAATATTTACATTAGCTCCTGTAATTTTCTTAAGCTTTCTTGAATCAATTGGACCTTTTAAATCTAAAGCAACTCTATTGATATAGGGAACAATTTTCTTTATGACTTCAGGATTCGAACCATTTGTGTCAATGCTAATATATTTTCCTATACTATTGATTTCTTTACATAATTCTAACAAATCCGGTTGTAAAGTTGGTTCCCCTCCACTTATGCTTATTCCATTTACTAATACATTAGTTCTTATTGTTTGCATTAATTCTGTAATATCATATTCTCTTCCAACATTAGGTTGTAATAAATATTTATTATGACAATAATCACATTTAAAATTACAACCAACAGTAAAAATAACCATAGCTGATTTATGTGGTATATCTTTAGTAGAAATGTCAATTATGCCCCCAATTTTCATTTTATATCGTACTCCCTTTTAATTAAACTTTCAACCTGATATAATGGTAAACTAAATGGTCCCGGAGTTTCTAACTTTAACGATGTGAGAGCAGCTGCAAACTTCAAAGATTCCTCGAGATTCTTGCTTAACCTGGAACCTAAATAACTAATAAAAGCGGTGTCTCCCCTGCCAGTTCGACCGTTGATATTCTTATTTCTCCAAGGAAAATGAAAAGAAGTGTTAGAAGTAAAAACACTAATACCTTTCTCATGAGTGATAAGAATTTCCTTAGGTCCAAATGTAAGCAGATCGTTGGCTGCCTTTCCCACAATTTTTTGGTCTGTCAGAATTTCAGCTTCAGTTTGATCTAGCTTTAATACATTAATATTTGAAATGATTTCTTTCTTTTCTTTAACAGATAATCGAGAGTAAAAAACTTTATTTTTATCTCTAAATCTTATAAATCCTTGGACATCTAGGCATAAAATTTTAGGATACTCCTTTTTAAGATATTGTAATAAATCTAAGTCGACTTCACCCGCTATGATTGGGCCTATGACAAAGATTTTTGTTTTGAGTGAGTCTGGGATTTCTTCCTTTGTAAATAAACCCGCAAATCCAAGAGGTTTATAATCTCTAAACTCCATATTTGTTGATGAATAAATATTTCTTAAACCTGATGTTTCCTCTGAGGGATGTACATAGTATGTTATTCCCTTTTTTTTAAAAACTTCTAAAAGTGAATAATCCTCTTTCTTTAATCGTGTAATAACCGTAACTTTTAACCCCATATGAGATCCAGCAATTCCACCGTAAAAAACAGCTCCCCCTAATGAAGTATAGCTTTTTCCATCTAATTCAATTATATCATTTGCGAAATGCCCAAGAATAACAATATCTGATTCGATTATCATTTAATCAATTCAATCTTATTGAATTAATAATCATAAAATAGCAAATAGAAAAAATATAGAAAAGTAAAAAAGATTTATTTATTACTAAAGATGGATTCTCAATTTACCCTTTTTCTTTAAGAATATCAAAATAATTAAGCAGAATCTGCTCTTTGATCTCATAAAATTCTGTTGTTTGATTAGAGGGTATTTTATTAATTATCCTATCTTGATTCTCAGGGTGTTCACCCAAAATAACTGTTCTTAATTCTTTGTTCAAACTTTTTGCATCACTCCTAAAATTTTTTCATTTTTAAATCTAATTTTTATTAAATTATATATTATTTCTCATATTTAAACTTTACCCACATTTTTCCCACGTGACAAATAAGGTTAAAATATTTAGGGTTATAGATCTCATACTATCAACTTTAATATTTTATCATCATAAGGTTTTTTAAGCAAATTTAATTTTCAATTACAAT
>CAYSZJ010000027.1:0-18852 GCA_964435435.1 uncultured archaeon | reverse complement strand
TTTAATATTTTATCATCATAAGGTTTTTTAAGCAAATTTAATTTTCAATTACAATTAAGTATAACATAAATTATTATTTTAATTAGGTAAAGAATATGATTTTTAAGGACTTAATAGGCTTGTTAAAGAAGAAAGGATTTAAGGATACTTTTCATGTGTTGATTAATCAGAAGGACTACAAAACTGATAAACATAATTTCTATAATGAACTTAATAAATTCAGCTATTACAACTCTTTCTTTCGCGTTAAAGACGAACTCATAAAAAAGGGCTTGATAGACATAGAAAACACCAATAAGGTTAACTACATAAAATTAACTGAAAAGGGTTTAGAAGTTTATAACAAATTAAATGAAATCAATAATTTAATTAAGAAATAAGTGCTCTCTTATATTTAAACCTATATTCCCTAAAAAGTGAATTTTTTTTTTGATATTAAAACACCTAGTTGTTGGATTTTATATTACTAATACCTACATTTTTGGTTCATCAGAAACAAAAGAAATTGTAGTTATTGACCCTGGCAGTGAACCAGAGAGGATTATCAACACAATCGAAGAATTAGAAGTAAAACCGATCGCTATTCTGCTTACACATGGGCACGGGGATCATGTAGGAGCAGCTGGAGTAGTATCAAATTATTACGATATTCCTATTATGTTTCATAAAAAATCTAGAAGATTTTCTAGCGGTGGAGCTAATAGAGAGTTGAAAGAAGGAGATGCAATCAAAATTGGTGAATTTACTTTGCATGTCTTAGAAACTCCAGGGCATGCACCTGATTCATTGTCATTTTATTCAAAGGATGTTAAAGAGTATGAGGGACAGAAAATTGATGGCATTATTTTTTCAGGTGACTTAATTTTTCGAAGGAGCATCGGGAGATCGGATTTCGGAGGAGGTAATCAAAATAAGTTATTTGAATCAATTAAAAATAAAATCATGTATAATCCTGAAATTACGGATAATTTTCTTATATTTTCAGGTCATTCGTATCAAGGATTTCTTACCTCTGTGGGAGAAGAAAGAATACATAATATGTTCAAAGAATACTTTCTTTAGTAAAAAAACTAATTTTTTTTTATTATTTCTCAAAGCGAAAAAATTTCTGAGCAATTAATTCTAAAAACTTTAATATAAATTTTTAAAAACATTAAATCTATTATAATATTAAAAATTTAGAATATATTTCTTAAGGTGTGATAAACTATCATAAATAGAGTGGAAGTAAAGGCCATAATCCGGCGCTTCGAAGAAAGGGAGGGGATCCGTGGAGTCATTATCTGTGATTCTAGTGGATTACCAATTGACTCAAACATGAAAATAGAGCTCAGTGAAGAGGTTGCAGCTTATGTAACTTCGCTGATCGGAAAGGGAAGACAAGTTGTTGAAGCATTAGGTGAGGGTAAATTGAACTTCATAAGATTAGAAACATCCGAAGGAGGGGAATCACGTGAAACCATGGTCGCACTTGAGGAGAATCTCATTTTAATTATTTTGAAATAAATTCTATAAAACGTAATTTTTTCACTTTTCCTTTTTTATATATTTGATAAATTTAAATTCCTTCAAATTATATATTTATTAATTTTAAATTCTTTACCAATTTCAGAATTCAAATCTATTGAAATAATTTTATAAGGATTTTTTATTATGGTTGATAAGAAAGTTCTCGAGCAAAAATTAGCGGAATTAATGGATATCGTTCCTGAAACAGAAGGATTGATTGCTGCTGATACGAATGGTAAAGTATTAGTAGGCCAAACGATTACTGATATGGATCATGCTAAAATTGCGAAGGCATGTGCAACAATTATAAAGGATTCCAACAATTTGGGGAATGATATAGGAAAAGGTTCTCTTAAAACTACTACAATAGAACTTCAAAATGGATTTGCTGTTTTAATAGGTTCAAAAGATAATGTGTTAATTGCTCTTGCAGGATTGGATTGTAAGGCCAGTCTTGGTCTTCTTAAACGTAATCTTATTTCAATATCTAACTTATAATCTTATTTTCTCCTTTTATTTGAACACAAAATAGAAGGGTTAATTTCAAAATATTCTATTTCTTCTGCTTCTTCTTTTTTTCTACTAAGCCTCTCTCTTCTAATAGAGTGTCTAAATCGGTTTTTTCCTTATGTGCTATTCCTTTGGGTTTTTCTTTTCTCTTTATAACTTTTTTAGGGGGTGTAGGTTTTTTCAATTCAGATACTTTAACATATCTTTCCCTTCTAGGTCTCTTTGGAGCTTCTTCAACTGGAGTTTCAATTTTTTTCATAGTCCTTCTTGAATAAACGATAGCAATAACCCATATTAAAGCAAATAAAGATATAATGAAAACGCTAAAGAATTTGATGAAATAATCATAGATTGGAGGATCATATACTTTAAATGAAGATTCGTGAGAAAATGTAGCGCTTTCATTAGTTATAATGTTTTGTGCTACAATAGAGACATTAATTTCTAATTTTTGAATTTCTTTTATTTTTACTTCAATAATTAAGTTTGTTTTTTCACCTGGAGATAATGAATTTAATTGCAAGTAATCTGCTTCAACAATGAAAAATTCTAACCCATTACTTAATGCAATATTTATATTTGAAATTCTTAGATTTGAATCACCAGTGTTATCAAGAGTAATTATCATAGTAGTTTTTCGATTTCTATAAATTTGAGGACTATTTTGGTTAACATTAATAGATAATTCGTTTACTTCGTGGATTATATTTATCGTTATGTTTTTAGAAACGTCATTGATTATATCCCCATTCCAAAACAACTTAACTATTAAATCTTCTGTAAAATTAATACCTATAGTATTTATTGAAAAGATTGTATATCCAATATCATCACTTAATTTTGTATCAATTGTTATCCACTCTTTATCAATATAATATTGACAAGTGATATTTCTATTTGATATTGGTTCTTCGAATTCAGTAGCTAGAATAGAATCAATATTGAAGATCTGACCTTTAATAGGATTGTTAGGTGTTATTGTAATATTAGTAAATTTACTATTTTGCTTTAAAGAGAATTTTGCGTAAAACTGATTATAACTGCTCATAAAATTGCGATCAAAAACATTTACCATAATTAAAGACTGATTTGGGTAATATATAGATTCATTTCTCTCAAAAAGGTTTATAATACTTGGTGATCCTGTTTCTTCAACAGTTCTTAAAGCAATAATGCACCCATCAAAAAGATCTCTCGTTTGATTACTCATTAATGAATAATCTTTAGAAATGAAATCTCCAACATCTGCATCTTCAATAAATACAGTTATTATAGTCTTTACTCCTCCTAATCTAACTGGTGCATTGACTCCAGGCCATATTTTCGTGACTATATCTAAACTAGGTATTGTTAAATTAACACTAAATTCATATGTATCATCAGGATGTCCAGAAAAGTTTAGTTTTACTGAATCAGATGTATTTTGTGCTATTATCCATTCTTCATTCGCACAAGATACTAAATTAACTTGAATTTTTACATCAAGAGGTATAAAGGGATGAATATTTTGGATAGAAGTTTTAATATTAACAGTTTCATTAGGATTTAAAATATTTTCACTTTGATTAAAAGACTTTATCTCTACAGGTAATTGTTGACCTCCAATTTCGTGAGAAAATTGTTCATTTACTTCATTATTAATTATAGGATAAAAATCAGGGTTCGGATTGCTGGTAGTTTCATTTACAGAGGCAATTAAAATAGTATAATTATCATATACCATATTATTCATTTTTCCACTAAGAATATTCTTATTCAAGTCTGAAGAATATTTGAAATTCTCCAATTCAATATCATAGGTATCTATATAAATTGTCAACTCTTTACAACCTATTGCAGACCCATTAAACCAGAAGAATCCTAAATGATACTCTCCGAATACAGTTATGTCGGTAGTTAAATTTAAAATTGGGTAATTGTTAAAGTCATAATATAAAACAGATTCATTAATTATCCCGGAGGTGGATTTAAATATTGGAGTAGGGTATGCTGTACCATTAGGATAAAAAAGTGTGACATTCATATTGCCAGTTTTAGGTGCATTTAAAGTATGATCTTGTACCGCAACACTGATAGAAACATTATCTCCATACATAAAGCCATTTGTTTCCCATAATGTGCCATTATAATTAATATAACTACGCATTTTATTTATGAAATTGAAACTAGTTAAATTTAGGATGTATGGACCGCTTGGATTAATAGTACTATTAACAACAACAATTTTAAACTTACCTGGATTACTTTCTAAAATTGTCTGTTCAACTGTTATATTAAGAATTTTGTCACCATCGGGGTTTGTTAAATTTTGAGCATTAAAATAAGTATGATATACAAACCAAAATTCAAGAAAACTCCAATTTGTAAACTTTTGATCACTTTTACTCAAATTATATTCAAATATCCATTCAGGATCTTCATTATATGTTGTATTATAACTTGCAGTAGCATTTTCAATCCAATATGTATTGATAGAAAAAGTTACATTGAATGTGAATCCTTTAGTAATTGTTTTATTCCAAATGAGGGAAATATTAAATTTATTAGCGACTTTGTCATCGATTGGAGTAGTAAAATTGTGGTTCCATCGACCTAATCCCCAGGTTAGATAAGAGCTTTCATTATAAGGAAATAATTTATTCTCTAAATTCTCAAAAGGTAGACCTTGAATTCTTAAGGTTTGATTATAATTAATAATGAAATCAGATGGCATATAGCCTCTTGTTACATTTAATTTAAAAGAACTCGCATCTAATTCAACAGTTGTATATGTATCAATCTTTTTTTTAGCATGTTTCCATGTGTTTCCACCATCATCAGAGATTTTTAATTGATGCTCTGTCTTATTATCTCCAAAACCAGTCCAAGGAAGTGTCACTAAGCTATAAATTGGTTTAGAGATATTAGACTTAATAACAATGAAATAATTGTATAACTCTAAGTCTGATGTGTTGTCTGCATTAAATCTGAAATAAAACAGCCTATCTTGATTATATTGTGTTATATTTGTATCAATTAATATGCTCTTATTGGGTTTAATATTTCTATATAGTGTTAGACTATCATCCCATAAATTGTCACCTCTTGGAAATAAATCATCATCTCGTATTACCGTACCATTAGCTTTAAAAAGTGAAATATTTAGTTCAGCATTTGAGGCTTTCTGTAGATTTAAAGTCCTTATCCATGCATAGAATCCATTGACATCAGAGTTTAAACCCTTTAAATCGAATTCTAATGCAACATAACTAGTATTAGTAATTGGTAAATCAATTGCATATGTAGATTGAAAATTAAATTCTCTTAATTTAATGTTGTATTCAGTAGTATCCCATCTTTCAAATATGAATCGGATTTCACAGATATTTGATAAATTTATATAATTTAAATTTGTATTAATAAACCTTTCTTGAAGTTCTTGGGTTACTGAAGAACGATTGTTTATAAAGATATTTTCTGCAACAATATTCCAAATAGGTTGTGTAAAATCTTTTAATTGTATGGTCAAATTTGTATCTTTATTAATTGAATAGCAAAGTGTTGAAATCAATCCTAAAATATATGATCTATTAAATTCGAGGCTATAATAATTAGAGAGAGTATCTGAGAAATTCGCAATTATAGTAAAATTTAAAACACCTTTGTAAGATTTTAATTCTAACCATGATTCATTATTAGCATCAAACATATAGTCATAAGATCCACTTGAATAGGCAGTTATGTTATATTCGATATAAGAATAATCTGAATTAAAATCATATAAAATAAAATCTCCTAAAGGATATAATGCATCATTATCTTCTATAATATAGTCTGTTGTAAAATTATTTTGAAATGTAACATTAAAATCTCCATATGTGAGACACATTTCACTGGGATTATATGTAGGAATCTCAAAAAATTCTTGGTTATCATTTAAATTTTTAGATTTATTATTTCCATAAATTCTTACATCTTGATTTACTCCTGTCCCGTTAATATAATCATTTAAATTAGGATCAGAAGTTTTAGGGTTTTTATCTAATTCTTTATCATAATAATAATCGTCTATTCCCTTATTTTTTGTGAGAATGAAATTGTGGAGGATTACCACATTAGACATAAGGATTAATGAAATGAAAATTAAAACAAAGAATTTGCGTTTAATTTCCTTTTTTCGTCGAATCAAGAGAATAACCGTAATACCTATTTTTTGTTTATAAAATAATTTAAAAGTATTAAAATTTCCTAATTTTTTAAGTTTATCACGTGAGATGTCAAAATGACAAAATATTATAAAACTCTAATGATTTCTTAGTACCAAAATACGCCATTAAGTTGAAGGAAATTAAAAATGAGTGAAGATCAAATACTAAATGAAATTGAACAAAATAAAGAGGAATATATTCAATTATTAAGAGAACTCTTACAAGCTGATTCATATAATCCTCCGGGAAATGAAAAAAATGTAGCTTTAATTATTGATAAATATTTGAAGGAAGCTGGTATCAAATCAGAACTATATCCATTTGGTAATAATCGAGCTAACTTGGTTGCTACTTTAAATGAGAATTTTGAAGGAAAAACTCTTTTATATAATGGACATATGGATGTTGTTCCCCCAGGTTCCGAAGAAGAATGGAAAACTCCTCCTCTTTCAGCAACCTTAAAACGGAAAAAAATTTTTGGAAGAGGTGCTGCAGACATGAAGGGAGGATTGACTGCTATGGTTATCACTTTAAAAATATTAAAGAGATTAAATTTAAAACCGTCTGGAAACCTTATTTTAGCGGCAGTAGCAGATGAAGAAACAGGAGGGGTGCTTGGAACTGGATGGGTCCTTAAAAATAAATTATCTACTAAAAGATGTGATTTTGCTGTTATTGGAGAACCGTCAGGATTAGATCCATTGCCAAAAGGAATAATACTTGGAGAAAAAGGGCGTATTGAGATAAAAATAGTTACAAATGGAATTTCATGTCATGCATCTGCCCCATTCATGGGAAAAAATGCAATTTACATGATGAGCGAAATAATTCAAAATTTAGATAAATTAGAGAACCAAATTCCTAAAATTGAACCCCCAATGTCCTCAAGCGAATTAAAAGAGCAAATAAGTGTAGCTTTTCCTAGTAAAGAAATTTTTGAGAAAATATTAAGTGAACAACCTTTACTACAGAATGTTATCAAAGCTAACACGGTTTTTGCGAAAAGCTTAACTATGATTAATGGAGGTATAAAACCAAATGTTATCCCTGATAGATGTGAAGCAGTAATGGATTTTAGATTATTATCTGGTCAAACGACTGAAATGGTATTAAATGCTTTAAGAATATTAGTTAATAATTTAGGGTATCAAATTAAAGAAGAGCCTACGGGGAGACCTGAAGAAATATTTGTATATTTAGAAGTTCTTAAGCAAGGTGAGGCATCATATTGGAAAGATTGGAGAAATTCTACAGTTTTGACAAGATTCCATGATATCGTAGAAAAAGTTTATGAAAAAACACCTATCTATTTCTTCTTACCTGCAAGTGCTGATGCTGCTTATTATCGTAATAGCAATTATTGCAATTCAACAATATTATTTGGACCAGGAATGGCAGGAACTGCTCATGCAATTAATGAATCTATTGTAATTCAGGATTTCATTAATGCAATTAAAGTTTATTCGTTATTTGCTTACAATTTTTTGAAGTAAAAGTGATTAGATTTGACAATTTAGCCTGGTTTCTTGGAAATTCTAAGAATAATATAGAAATTTATAAGATCTTACTTCTATTATTTTATTAATTCTAAATATCTATGGTAATTTTAGAAAAATTTGCCGGAGTTAAAAATTGAAGATACAATTCTTCTTTTAGATACATCTAGATCTATGCTCAGAAAAGATTTTAAACCCAGCAGATTAGCAATTGAACTTCAAGCTGCAAAAAATTTTGTTCAAACAAAACTCTCTATTGATATGAAAGACAGAATTTCTATAATTACATTTGGAGAAACTCCAAAAAAATTGATTAATTTTGCGTTTGAAGAAGAAAAACTAATAAATTCATTAAAAAAAGTGCGAATCTCGGGAAGAGGAGTTTTACATGAAGGAATTGCTTTTGCTTTACAAGTTTTAGTCGAAGAGATGCGTAAAATCGGAGGCAAAACGCCTCGGATATTTATCATTAGCGATAATAAATTAATAATTGAACCAAGAAGACTTGAAAAAATGATTAATATTTCTAAAGGTTTAGGTGTTTTTATTGATGCTTGCCAATTAGGAGGCTCTCAAGACTTCGAAGAAAATATATTAAAAAGAATCACACAATTAACAAATGGGGAATATGGTTATTTTAATAATTCTAAAGCATTAATAAATGCTGGCAAAGCGTTTGCTTCAAAAAAGGATGCGAAAGAGACAACAGATCCGTTTTCTCCTGAAGGAAAAGAAAAAATTGCTCCATTAGTTAGTGAAATAGCTTTACCATTAAGAAGACCTACAATTTTAGAAATCCGATTAATAATGAGTGGAAAAGAAAAAGCACAAGAAAAGTGTCAGATTTGTCATTCAAGTAAAGCCCCAATAACTGGAGCAGATTTCTATAGTGAGGGACGTTATTGTCCTTCGTGTGAAAGAGCTATGCATTTATCATGTGCTGCAATGTGGGCAAAAAAAACTGAATATAAGGAAAATGTGTTTCGATGTCCTTTCTGCTTTTTTCTCTTAGAATTACCACAAGTAGCTTTGAAATTTATTAAAGATAAAGAAGAAGTAATGCAAGAAATAAAAATTATAGAAGAAGATGAGGCATTAGATACAAAGATGGTATTAATTCCAAATCAAAAAATAGATCAAATAGAAGCATCTTGTTCTTATTGTCATAGTATTTTTTTAGGTGATTTTAAAGTATATCAATGTGAGAAATGTCATGCATATTATCATGAACCTTGTTTAGAAAAAATGAATAAGGAGATACATGCTTGCAGGTATTGTGGTGCTAAAATCATTTATGATTAACATATCATTTATAAAACAAATATAAAATTAAAATATCTTTTTCTTTAAAATATTTAAGCTACTATTCGTTTTATATATAAACGAGAGTAAATTGGTGATTCATTTAACGAATAATCATAAAGGAAAATGGGTAGTTACTTCTGCGTGGCCTTATGTAAATGCTACACCTCATTTAGGCAATTTAATTGGAAGTACATTATCAGCAGATGTATTTGCAAGATTCCTGAGAATGAAAGGAGAAGAGGTGGTATTTGTTTCAGGATCTGATTCTCATGGAACGCCTATTTCAGTTGAAGCTAAAAGAGTTAATGTTTCTGCTGAAGAATTAGCTATGAAATATCATAAAATTATAAAAGATTTGCATAAAAAATGGCAAATATCTTTTGATAATTATACAATAACTCATAATCCAACGCACATTGATTTTGTTCAGAAAATGTATTTAGATATACAGAAAAATGGATATATAAATGAAAAAGAAATAGAATCACTTTATTGTGAAAATGATGACTTATTCTTGCCTGATAGATTTGTAGAAGGGACTTGTCCTAACTGTAAAGATGAGGGGGCTAGAGGAGATCAATGTGATAAGTGCCAAAAGATATTAACACCATTAGAATTGATTAAACCTAGATGCGCAATTTGTGGAAAAACCCCTGTAATTAGGAAAACCAAACATTGGTATTTAGATTTACCCAAATTACAGGATCGATTAAAATCGTTAATTGAAAAGAATAAAATTATACCCTCTAACGCAAGACAAATGTGTTTAAATAGCATTGCAGAGGGTTTACCTGAACGTGCCATTACACGAGATCTAGAATGGGGGATTCCTGCACCCTTCAAGGGCGCTGAAAATAAAACGATTTATGTATGGTTTGAAGCGGTATTAGGGTATATAACTGCTGTAAAAGAATGGGCAGATAAGTTGATTAGAGAACCTGAGAAATTCGGATACTTCTGGAAGGACCAAGAGACAAAAACAGTATTCTTTGTAGCAAAAGATAATATTATTTTTCATTTGATTATCTTCCCGGGGCTTATTTTAAGCTATAATGATGACAAAAATAAAGAAGAACAGTTTGTTCTCCCATATAATGTTTCATCGACTGAATTCTTAATGTATGAAAATGAAAAATTTTCTAAGTCAAGAAATATAGGTATTTGGATTGATGATGCATTAAAATTAGCATCTCTAGATTATTGGAGGTTTAATCTTATATTCAACCGTCCCGAAACTAGTGATACGTCTTTCTTATGGTCTGAATTTGAAAATAATATTAAAACTTTAAACGATAATATTGGTAATTTTATCCATCGAACTTTAACCTTTATAGAAAAACAGTTTAATCTAAAGATTCCGGAAAAGATAGAATATGATGAGATAGACAGAAAATTTGTAGAAAAATTAAATAATATTAATATTCAAGTAGAAGAAAGTTTACTTAATTTTAAATTAAGAAAAGCAATAAGAGATATAGTCAGTTTTGGAAAAGAAGGAAATATTTATTTAAATGAAAAAGCTCCTTGGCATTTAATTAAGAAAAATAAAAAAGCTACTGGACATGTGTTTAATATTTGTGCTCAAGCAGTATATGCCTTGGCAATTTTATTAGGGCCCTTTATTCCAGAAACTTCTGAAAAGATTCTATCTAATTTGAATGCTCCAAAATTATCAGAACTTATATGGGATAGTGTAAATGAAAATTCTGTAAAAGCAGGGCAAAATATTAAGAAACCTAAACCATTTTTTCAAAAATTAGATATTGAGGAAATAAAGAAAGAATATGGAAAATTAAAAGAAGGAAAACCAAAAGAAGGTGAGAAAGAACTGATATCTTATGAAGATTTCCAAAAATTAGATATAAGAGTTGCTAAAGTAGAAGAAGTTGAAAAAGTTCCTAAAGCAGATAAATTATATAAACTTACGATTGATTTAGGAACAGAGAAAAGAACATTAGTAGCAGGTTTAGCACAACATTATAAAGTTGATGAATTAAAAGGAAAGAAAATTGTTATTTTAGCTAATTTAGAACCTAGGAAGTTAAAAGGTATTACTAGCGAAGGAATGCTGCTAGCTGCTGTGGAAGGAGATAATGTATCTATCTTAACCCCAGATAAAGATATCCCTCTAGGTTCAAAAGTAGAATGAGCTATAGTTTCAAAGAAAACAATGGATTCAATCGTGCGATTATATCTCCAAGATCTAGTTGAATTGTTTTAAGCACAATATCTCGACCTCGATATTCGAACTGCAATTCTCCAACATTTCTGATTATCTTCAATCTACTAACATCTGATTTTAAGGAAGTAACAAAATATCTCTGGTCCTTATACTCTAAAACGTCTAATACATCCTTAACATCTCTAAAATTATAACCTCCACCATGTGGAAGAATATAGGCATTCATGAGTAAATTTAATAAATTCAGATTTTCTGCTCTTTCGAATAGATTTTGATTCTTTAAAATAGTTTCAGATAAGCTTTTTTTACCTTTAAAAAGATACGCAGCAATATCTGCTCTTAGTGTGGTTGGAAATATATTTGAAGTGATTAGTTTACAGCTAATATCTGTACAATTACTACCTAAATACATATTATTATAATCTTTAAGGAATTGGTGCGGTTGATTACAAATAATCTTATATCCATAGTCAAAAAGGTGATTGGCAATAACTTCTCTCTTTTTACTTGAAAACTCTAAAGCTTTTTTATGATATTTAAGATATGCTTTAGCATCAGAATCTAATACTATGTATTGGTTTCCAAATTTAGTTTTTTCTTCTAATGCAAGCTCTCTTAATGTTTTGGATTTATCTATATAGAGACCAATTCCGCCGTACTTATCATCTCGAAATTCAGGAGCAGAACCATGAATTAAAAATATGTAAGGAGGAAGATCTATATCAGATAATTTTTTTGTTTCAAGACAATTAATAAAGTGATTAGATATTCCATAATCCCAATTAATTAGGATATTATTGTGATATAACTCTTGTGATTTTATTTTATCTATTTTTTTAATCAAATTAAATGGGTCTGGGAGCTCTTCCAAACCACCTACCAAAATCCCACAACAATTAGGTTTTGCATTTAAAAATATTATTTTTTCTTTACCATTTCCCCAATTTAACCGACCACCATATCCTAAGCCAGAATTCCACCTATATTTATTCCTTGAAATTGTTTCATCAGGAGAAGAAATAAAAGTAGCTTTAGGTTCAAATCCGTATTTTTCTTGAATAATTTGAAATTGTGCAAGACCATATTTCATATTAGCTTTACATAATTTTGAGGTACCATCGTTTAGACCCGTTGAAAAAATAAATTGATTTGCTCTTTCTAGGAGATCTAGTTTTGATAACTCTGAAACTTTTTGTTGTAAAACAGTTGAGTGCATATTATTGGAAAATTTCTATTATATTGACAATATTGACTCTATTCTTACCATAACATATATTGAAAGTTTGCTTTTTATATTTTTACTAAAAGAACAATATTTCTTGGGGAGAGATAAATTAAAAATAACCTTAATACTCAAGTTCTCAATAAAATATTTCAATAAATAAGACCAACTATTATATATATAGGATAAATGTTAAATACCTTAAATAGTGAATAAAATACATATAAAAAATATTCATGGATAAGCAATTGTCATGAAAGATTCGACTGATTTTATACTATATGATTCATTAAAGAATAGAAAAGTTATAGGAGAATTTATGGGATCAATTATTTCAAAATGCCAAGATAAAATAATTTTTTCTGATAATTTAAACATATTTGATTCTGAAGGAATATCAATATCTCAAGGTTTATCTGTTGGGTTTGAAGATGATGATAATAAAAAGATAGCATTCTCAAAGACATCCGATTTTAACTGGTCCGATTTAAAGTCATCTCCATTAGAATACTCTATTTTAATTTCAGAGAATACCATGGAACGTTATGATAAAGAACAATTTTCTGATGACTTTCCGTATACTATTAACTTGTTGCATACAGCAGGATTATATTTGAATGATCCTGAATTCCAAATTAATCATCTTGATTTCTTTAAAGATGAAATTTTGAAAAACCCTGTTGCATTAATTACGAATGGAATTATTATTGCTGATAGAGTTGTTATTGATCATAATGGTGATCCTGTTTTTTATGATTGTTTAATTATAGGAAGGGATGAAAATGATGAACTCGACGTAAGTTATGAATCGTTTATTAATGTTGATGATAAAGTTGTAAAATACATAATAATACTAGGCGTTGAAGAATTGAAAAAATGAAAAAACTAAATCTACTTCAATTTAAAAAATGCTCTTATATGAAAATAAAAAACAAAAACTACTCAATGTTTTAAAATTCACTGGTTCTCCTTTTAAAAAGTTTGTTTCTACCAGTGAAATTGAAGAGGATCTTGGATTAGTACAATCAAGAGAAGAATTTTTAGAATCTATTGTTAATGAGATTGATAAAAATGAAAATTTTATTTTACCTGTTATAGGGAATGTTGGATCAGGAAAAACACATTTATATTGGGCATTAAAACACAGATTATATTACTATAATATCATCTATATCTCATTAGAAACTGTTTATAAAAAATTTTATTACAATTTATATTCTGAATTCATTGAAAATATGGGTGTAGAACCGTTAAGAAACATAACAAAACAGTTATGTAACGAATGGGGTGCTTCAGAAAGAAGATATGGTTTTTTTCATTTAGCTGATATTGAAAAGATCAGAAAAGTAGCTTTAGAAAAATGCAAACCTAAATTTGAAAATACTAAGGCTTTAAAAGATGCAATTAATGCTATAACAACACATCAAATAGATCCATATAAAAAAAGTGAAGCAGAGAGTTGGCTTATCGGGGAATTAATGGATTTTAGAGATCTTTCTCGATTAAATTTGACAAATGACCTTAGAAAAACAAAAAATGCATTTACAATGCTAAAAATATTAATTGAAAACTCTAAGTTAAAAAGTGTACTCTTTATTGATGATGTTGAAAAGATTACTTCGATTCGGAAGCAAATTTATGAAACAACTGAAGAAGCAGAAGAGATTGAAGAAATCGAAGAAGTTTTTGACCCTCGATGGTTATATGGGAGTAAAAAAACCCCAGAAAAATATTCTGCTGAGAGAATATTAGATAAAATACTTGAATTGCAAAAAATACAAGGCTTAAGAATTATTATTACTCTCAAATCAATTGAATATTTTGAAGAAATTAAAAAGGAGATTGAAGAAAAAAATAAAGATCTCATTCCTCGGCTAAAAGAGCCATTATTTCTATCGGACTTTGTAGAAAGTGATATATATCAATTCTATAAGAGAAATTTGGATTTTTTTTTCGCAAGTATTAATTATAATGATTATTTTAAGGATTTTTCAGATTCTTATTATCCTTTAACTGAAGATGTTTTAAAATATATCTTCAATAATACTAACGGCAATCCTAGAGAAATTATAAAGTTTTTAATAAAAATCTTTAATGAGATTGTTTTATCTGATGAAAAATTAGAAGATATTCCCAGCAATTATCAATAAGTAATTTGAGTTATAGATTTTTTAACAAAATACTTTCATACGTTTCAATTTCTTTTAGATAAATCTTTTTAGAGGTATCAGGCCAATTCGAGCTTAAAATCATCTCTCTAAGAGCTTCTAGATTGATTAAAGATTTGAAACAAATTAAAAGAAGTGTTCTGACTCCGTGTTTTTTTAAAGTCATATAATTTCCTGATTCATTTAGAGAAGTAAATATTTGCTTAGAATCTTTAAAATGCTTCTCAAAAATTTTTGAACTATAATTTATCATTTCAGATTCCTTGGAATTTAGCGAGCGAAAGAGATTTTCTAAAACACTTTTCGGAAGTGCATCTAAATTTAATAACACTTTTTGGGTATTAACTTTGATGGGTATATAATCATCATTTAATGCATAACCAACTAATTCTATGATATTTTTCGTTAATTTTGTTTTTTTGGAGATATTATAAAACGTTTGAATTATTTCTCGTCTTACCCATCTATCTGATTTATAGTAGGTTTCTGACAAAAACTCTAGGTATTTTTGATCCAATGATACAACTTTACCAAGCTCGCCAAGAAAAAAAATCAAGTTTAATTTTATTTTTTCTAAGATTTGAAGTTCCAAATTATTAATTAAATAATCTATGAAATTAAGGTATTCATCACTAGGATCCTCACTTAATTTAACTAAAAAATCATTAAGTTCTTCAGGATTTTTAGATTTAAGAATTTTCTGAAAAGATTTACTAATATTCTCCATAGAAAATTTAAATTTAGTTTTATTTATTTACTTATTTATTTGGATTGGCTACAACATCTTGTAAGGGCTTAATCATTTGACTTGCTAACATTGAATAGAATTTTTTCCTTGATTTCTCATTTTGAGTTAAGGGGATAAACATATCGTTCATTTTTTTTGCACGTTCATCATCCTGAGGGAAATCATAATACCCATTTTCTTCATAAAACCTATGATCTGCCTGAAAAACAAACCTCATTCTTCCATAGACAGCATCTCGAAAAATTTTCATACCGCCAACCGTAAGAAATGTATGAGGTTTAATATATCCAGACTTTGAGAATAGAACTAAATTTTTAGCAAAATTAAGCAGCAAAGAATCAATTTTACTAGAATCTTGATATTCATCAGTAATTATATCAACAAGATTACTCTCTTGAAACTCAGGAATTGCATTTAAAATTTGTCTTAGATTGGATATCTGGCCTAATGGTCCTGTAATAATAAAACCAAATTGTTTTCCTCTCAAAGTAGGTATATGACCATTGAAAAAACTTCTATCAAAGACTAATTTCCATCTTGATGATAAATACCTATCTTTTATAACTCCTGCGAAAATTATAATATCATATGATTTTAATGAATTCCAAAACTCTGTGAATTCATCCTTATCTTCGTAAACACATGTATTATCATAACCGCATTGTACACAACCTAAACATCCTCCTTTAATCTCAAGATCATAAATATTTATTACTTTGATCTCTCCATAAAAACAAAATTTTAACCTTTCTATCATTTTGCCTAAGTTAGTATTTTCATTTGTAGAATCCGATACAATCAATATTTTTTTATCTTCAATATCTATTTTTTCCTCTTCATTTATATCCAAACTGGGGTTATATTCAAATTTATGATAATTTAATGGGAGATTTTGCTTTGATGTTGGTAAATTGCTTTCAATAGTGTAAAAGAAATTTTCAGCAAATAAGATCAAATGTTCTCTTTGTTTCCTTATCATTAAATCAAACATATCAGCAGAAAAAAATCCTACATATTTCATTTCCAAATCATCGCATATTGCATTCAAATAATTTATCGCAGTATGATCATAGAAATGAATTGATGTTGCGAGCACAGCAGAATATTTATCTTTAAAAGCATCTTCATTATTTCTTTCTGTAATTAATTCAATAAATCTTTTGTATTGAGATGGAACAAGCATTACATATAAAGGGAACCCCCAAATAATACCATCAGAATTCTTCACATCCTCTATAATTTCTTTAAATTTATCCTCGTTTTTTTCGAGTTTTTTAATTTGTTGAGCAATATTTAAGATTTTAAGCTCGTGTTGAGGATATTTCTTCTGAATGTACAGAATATATTGCATTGTAGCGCTTTCATTGCCTTTTGGACTTCCATTTAAAACAATAATTTTCACTTATATATCGCTTCTAATCTTTTTTTTAAGAAAAAACAAAACCTGAGATAATATAATGAGAAAACAAATATAAAAAATTAGAAAAGAGAAAAAAAGAAAATATTCTGTAAATTTGAATAATTTTATTTTACTGCATCGAAATATTTTTATTAATGCTCATCGTCTTCTATGAAGTCTGTTCCTAAATGTTTGTGTTTAGTCTTCGCTAAATCACGTGGAACAAATTCACTAGCGGGTTTATAGTTCTTATTTGTTCAAATAATTTAATTGATATATTTATATATTTTTATAACTTCTATAATATTATGACTGTTAAAACAACCGTAGCTATTGATAGTGATCTACGAAAAATAATTAAGAAACTAGCAGCATGGTTAGATATATCCCAAGGTGAAGTGATTAGACGTGCTATCGCGGAATTTGAAAAAACCGTTATTAATAAAAACGTTTATCCAAATACAAGCAAGGAAAAATTCAAAAAGGAAATTGATACAATCCTTCAAGCAGCAACGGATGCAGTTTGGGAAGATGATATAAAAACTCGAGAAATTCAAGAAAAATTAAAAAAAGGACCTAGTACTATTGATGAAGTTATTCTAAACAATTGGGATTCCGGGTTGGAAATATGAGCAAAAAAAGAATTGGGGAGCACGAGGAAAAATTAGAAAAGATCGCAATTGATTCTAATGTCTTCCGTAATCTAAATTTTATTAATTATCTAAGAATAAATAAAGCAGAACTCCAAGTATATATTCCTTCCATAGTGAGTTTTGAAATTGGCTATTATTTTCTCACTAAAGGTATTACTTGGGAAGATTTTCTCAAAGAAATAGAAAAATTTAATGGTATTTTTCTCGAATGGGATTCAGTCATTCTTTTAGAAGTTCTAAAAAACGCTCTAAATAATAAAGAAACTCTCACTTTTCGCCACCATTTTCGAGATTTTATGATTGGTACTCAATGTGAAAATACAGGTTTTGATTTAATATCTTATAATAAAAACCACTTTTTATGGCTTAAACGCATTTCAATCCAAACACCAGAAGAATTCATTTTAAAAAGGATCTAAAAGTAATCAATTTATTTAATAGGACAAGAGTAGCTGGAGTGTGAATCCTGGTAACAATTGAGGTAGGAAAAAACCATTTTATATATTTTTATTCTTGACTAAAACATCCAGAATATTCAAATTTATAACTTTAACTTTACTTATACTCTTTAAATTTACATAACACACCAACATAGATTGAAATTTCATTAATCCCATCAATTTCGAGCAGATTGTTCAATTCATCATCATCAATCGCTCCAATAGTACAAGCCCCTAATCCAAAAGCTTCAGCTACTATATAAAAATTTTGACCGATATGCCCCGCGTCTAAATAAATATACCTATAGCAACGCTGTAAATATTTCATTCACTATTTTAGTTAGAGTCGATAGGCAAATTCTCGAACTTTCACAAGAAGATGCAAAAATCACAATTAAACAAATTTCAGAAAAAATTGAAGAAAATTTAGATGAAAAGAAAAGCCAGACAGCGATTAGATCTCGAATTCAAAGATTAGAGAAAGAATTAATTAAAAAATATGTAGCCTTAATTGACTGTCACCAGTTAGGGTATCGAGAAATAGTTATGGCGTCTCTAAGAGTAAATGCTACAAAACCATTAGAGCTCGTGAAACAGGAGATTGAAAATATGGAAAAAATCAAATATGCGTATGTAGTTACTGGAGAATATCCTTTGTTTATTATGGCAAAATGTCTAAACCATCAAGATTCTATGGGGCTTATTAAAAACGATGCAACCTTCCTGGAGTAGAAGTGGTTAAGACTGAAATTGTTCTTGACCGAATAAAAGAAGATCATTCAAAGATTATGCCTGTGAACAAATTTTATGTGTTTTGGTTATTTTTTTTAATTTCTTCTTAAAATCTATTTTAACATAGTTTATCTCCTATTATTTTGTAAAATTGATGCGAAAGAAGAAAAAGTGTATCAGTCAGTAATACGAAGCATTTTGATTTTTTCCAAAAATCTATCGAAATGTGGATCAAAACTTACAATTTTATCAATTTGATGGTGTTGACATAAAACAATTGATGATACATCAACAAAACTCA
>CAYSZJ010000026.1:27758-39511 GCA_964435435.1 uncultured archaeon | reverse complement strand
CAAAAAAGTAATTGTCTTTTATATATTAGACCGAAAACTTTAAAAACAAGAAGATTCAAGAAGATTCCAAATATTTTTTAAGAATTTTTTATTTTCAAACTTATAAGAATTAAGAATATTGGATTTTTAATTGTTACAAAATATATTTCTATTTAGGGGTAAGAAATTTCAAGCTTTAAAAGATTTAGATATATATTGTTATCCAAATGAAATAATTAAAAACAATAATGAAGATCTTGTAAATGACATTATTTGTGGTCATGATAAAGGAGAATTAAAGTATAACGATAAATCTTACTCATATTGCAAAAGTCGAAATCATTATAAAATCGATATACCTGTTGCCCAAATAATTAATAATTTAAATATATATACATCTTGTATTAATGGAAATATTCTCATAGGTTTAATTTTTGATAATGAAGATAATCCTTATGACTATAAAATTATTTTTGGAGAATTATTGAATGAATTATTGAATAATGGAAAAGGATATTCTTTTGATGATGAAATTGAGATAGATAATTTATTATTATCAATGTTTATTGATATTCGTAGGTTTGGCGATGAAGTACTAGAAAAACCTTCAGAAATCGAGTATTACTATCAAAAAGAAACATTTTTTAAAGTTTTTCTATTTGGTATTGATGAAGTAGGGAAATCGACTTTAGTAAGATGGTTAAAAACAGGAGAATTTAACGAAAATTTTTTTACTCCTACAAGAAAATTCAATATTGAATATATTCTAGCTGAAGAAAAGGGATTGTTGGCGTTCTGGGACATGCCAGGACAGAAGATTTTTCGAAAGAAATGGTTGAAAGGGCTTCAAGATTCAAACATAATTATCTATATGATTGATATTGCTAACCAAAGAAGATTTGAAGAGTCAAAACGAGAATTTTGGAATATCATAAATAGGAGTGAGTTGACTGGTATTCCTTTATTAATTATAGGAAATAAAATCGATTTAATTAAATATTCAGATGACAACTTTGACGATCAGCTTGAGAATTTAAAGTTAGAACTTTCCGATTATTTTGATTTTAATAATATTAAAAATAGAGAATGGCTCTTCCTTTTTACATCCGTGAAAACAAATTTTAATATGGAGAACTTAATTCAAACGATTTTTCATTTAATCTCTTGAAAAACTAGAGTAGTATCTTAAACTAAAAATCCTTTAATCATTAAATTTAAATATCTCGCCATTTAAATTTCTATTATATGTAATCATAATTCTTTTTGTATATTAAATTAGGGAAATAGCATGGAAAAAAGATTAAAAAAAGAGCTCCAGATATTAATTGATGAAAAAACAGGACAATTATATTTTGGAGATAAAAAGAAAGACTTACGCTTGTTAATGTTAAGACCTATCGACTTAATCGAGTTTTCCGAATTTGCTGGAACAAACGCAGATGATATTCTTGTATGGGTTGGTAAGTCATTAGGACGGTCGTTTATGGAAAAATTCTTTTATAATAAAGATTGGAGCTCTGAAAATATGGCAACAAGAAAAGAAGTTCTTTTAGGTGTCCTTGAAGCTATGGAACTTATGGGATTTGGACATTTAAGGGCAGTTTTTAAAAAAAATTATATTATAATTAAAGTAGAGAACTCACTTGCAAGTGATGAAGCTGACAATATAATGGCAAAAAACTTATGTTTACTTTATCAGGGATTATTAAATGGCACATTTGAAATATTAAATTTGGATGTTGAGGGTGAGGAAATTGAATGTGTCTTACTTGGCGGTGAAAAATGTGTATATAGATTTAACTTTATCGGTGAAGAGTTAGAAGATAGTTTAGTTGATGAAGATGCAGAAGAATCTGTGTCTGAATTCCTCTCTACACTTTAGTTCTGAATTTCCTTAATTATATCAAAAAATTCTATACAGATTTTTAATCTGTATGAAATTTCACACACATAAATTATTTGTATTTCTCGATTATGAGTTTTTGAATATAATAAATAATTTTTATTTTATTGAAAAAGTGATCTTCATAGCCTAAAATAAATTTAAAATACATTCAAAGATAAAATTACTTATTATCTTAACTTATTAAAAATACAAAATAAAATTTGATGTGAGAAATCATTGAGTAAAAAAGGCGCAAAAATTAAAATTGATGAATATAAAGGACCACTCGGTATAATCAAAGGATTTGAATTAACCACTGACAAAGTAAGTTATGGAGACGAGACAGAGTGGGAACCAATTGGCCCAACAATGATGCCCCATATTCCTACATTGCGTAGTTGGTTTTTTAAATTAATGGAACGATATAAACCCTTCTATATGCCAATTTGCGATATGTGTTGCCTTTGCACATTTGGTAAATGCAACTTATCTAAGGGCAGAACAGGCGCGTGTGGAATAAATATGGAGACAGCGTGTGCAAAAATCGTAGAAATTGCTTGTTGTATTGGTGCTTCATGTCATAGTGCTCATGGTGACCATCTGCTCCACTGGCTTAAAGAGAAATATGGTAATGTCCCAATAAATTTTGGAACTAATATAGAGGTTGAAATGCCTTGTACACGGTTAATTGTTGGAATGAAACCAGAAACGCTTGAGGATCTGGAGACTGCGATGGAGTGGGTACATTATACAATTACACATCTTCTTGCCTCAGGGCATACAGGGCAAGAATCTAGTTATCTTGATTATGAAGCGAAATCATTTTTAGCAGGTTGCGTAGATGCTGTTGGTATGGAAATATCTGATGCAGCTCAGATTGCTGCGTACGGGTTTCCTATGGGTGAGGCCGATGTCCCTATTATTGAATTAGGAATGGGTACACTTGATACTGAAAATAAAGCAACGATCTTAATGATTGGACATAACGTGGCACCAGGAATCGAACTAGTCGATTATATGAGAGAAAAAGGGTATGAAGATAAATTAGATGTAGGAGCAATTTGTTGTACTGCAATAGATTTGACAAGATATTTTGATGGTGCTAAAATTGTTGGCTCACTAGCTCGACAGATGTTTTATATTCGCTCTGGATTAGCTGATGTTGTTATAGTAGATGAACAATGTGTTCATTTGCGTACTTTTGAGCAAGCAAAGCTCGTAAATGCTCCGTTTATTGCTACAAATGAAAAGAATATGGGAGGATTACAGAATAGAACATATGATCCTGCTGAAGAAATCATAGATGATTTAGTTAGCGGAAAAGTTGATGGTGTTTTAATTTTAGATCCAATAAAAGCAGGAAAAGTAGCTGTTGAGACTGCAATTAAAGTTAAACCAATTAGAGCTGCTAAAAGTACCATTCCTGATGAGGAAGGATGCATAGATATGGCGATGAACTGTAATGGTTGCGGTAATTGTCAAAGGAATTGTCCAAATGATTTACCTTTAGTAGAAGGAGTAAATAGGGTGAAAGATGGTGATTTTTCAATATTGGCTGATGCTTTTGATCAATGCTTAGATTGCGGACGATGTGAAGCAGATTGTATGAAAGAGGTATCCCCACTTACTCTTATAATGTATGCTGGACGTGATAAGATTAGAAATGAGAAATTTAATATGCGAGCGGGTCGTGGGCCTATTCAAGATGTTGAAATAAGAAATGTAGGAGCACCTATAGTCTTAGGAGAGATTCCCGGAGTTATAGCTATTATCGGATGTGCTAATTACGCCAAAGAAATTCAAGAATTATATTTAATGGCGGAAGAATTCTGTAAAAGAAATTATATCGTAGTAGTTTCTGGCTGTGGAGCTATGGATGTTGGACTCGTGAAAGATGAAGAAGGTAAAACACTTTACGATAGATATCCAGGTGATTTTGATAGAGGCGGACTTGTGAATGTCGGAAGCTGTGTAAGTAATCCACATATAAATGGAGCAGCAATAAAAATTGCAAATATTTTTGCAAGAAGACCTTTACGAGGAAATTACGAGGAAATCGCAGATTATATTCTTAATCGTGTAGGTGCTTGTGGGGTTGCTTGGGGTGCAATGTCACAAAAAGCGGCAAGTATTGCTAGTAGTTGTAATGGTATGGGAATTCCAGCTATATGCGGGCCACATTCAGCAGAATATAGAAGAATGTATATAGGTAGATCTGATGATGAAGAAACTTGGAAAGTATGGAATGCTCGTGATGGTACTAGTGGTCATTTAATTGGTCCAGGTCCAGAACACTTATTAACTACTGCTGAAAGCATTGAACAAGCTGTTTGTTTAGCAGCAAAACTATGCTTAAGACCAGCAGATAATAGTAAAGGAAGGATGATCAAACTATCTCATTGGATTGACTTAGAACGGAAATATAAAGGTGTTCAATTTCCAAATGATTTAGAAAGGTATATTCGAGTCGACACGGATATACCAATTAATATGAAAGATGAAATAAAGGCATTTCTTGAAGAAAAAGGGTGGGAACCTAAAGAAATCATCGATCCCACTCTTTTAAAAAGATTATGTCGAACTTAATTTAAATTTCTTTTTTTCTTTTTCTTTTTTTTATATGTTTTTTTACTTCAGCTTTAAAATCTTCTATTGCATGTATTTCGTTTCAAATTTAATTTAGTTTGAGTGATTCAATAATAAGGCAAGGTTAGTTAAATATATTTAAATAGAAAATCCAAAAGTTAATGTATATATGAATATGCTTAATTATAGATTTATTTATCATTTAAAATGTGAGATATGTTGGATAAACAAGATAAGGATGTTTTAAAATTATCAAAATTATGTAGACATTGGGCAGACCATAATGATTCACACAAAGAGAGTTTTTTAAAATGGAGAAATATTGCTAGAGATAAAGGTTTAGATTTAGTAGCCGAAAATTTAACCAATGCAATTGAAATGTTAGATAAGTGTAATGAATTTTTACTTCGCGCTCATAATGAATTGGAGTAGTTTTTTAGAAATTTCTTTCTGTACTTCTAAAAATTGAAAAAACTAATAATAAAAAGAATAATATCGCTTTGGTTCACTAAAAAAAGTATATTTAAAGAAACAGATTAATTAAAGGTAATAATTGTTCTTTGAAATAATCCAATTTGCCTTCCAATTTTTCAGGTTCTTCAGCAAGCGCCCATAAATATACAGGAATCTGGAGATCTGAATATTCAAATAATTTTTCACCACGAATTGTAAATCCATTAAGTGGTAAATCAAGTTTTATTGTGTTTTCCCTTATTAATCCTATGGAATTATAGAAATTGGAAAGAGTTTGTAAAAGTAATGCTGTATTATTAACTAACATTTCATCTGTATCGGTTCTGGTATAATTCCCAAAAATTAATCCATCCATAGATACTAAACTTGCTGCTTTTGCATCAACTTGGTTTGTAAAATCTTCTAATATATTTTCAATAATCTCTGAAGTATCAGAAACCTTCGTGAGTGCTATACTGAACATTTGCATCACGGTCTCTTTTTGAAATACTGTTGTATCACAATAATCAATTGTAAATTGCTCGAATTCGTCAACAATTTTGTTAAATTTATTCTTAACAGTAGTTACATTCTGCTGCCATTGAAGTGTTTTTCTGATATCTTGATCACTTTTACTCAAGACTATTAATAACTCTGGTTTTTCTTCTAATTCGGTGAAGGATTTTAATACTTCGCGAAAATAGTTAGCAGCTTCAGGAAATCTATCTGGATCCTGTATATCAATGACATACAACATAACATCTGCTTCTGTGAAAAATAACTCTGGTCTATTAAAGTATAACTTTTCTCGATATTGTACTTGTCCCCCAAGATCCCAGCTTATAATTGGGTATCCAAAAAAGTCCAGTCTCTCCCTTTTGACACCTCTTGTCGGCAATAATGATTTTATAATCGAAAATTTTTCTTGGATTACAGCTAAGATTGAAGTCTTACCACCATTATCAAGACCAACCATTAAAATCTTTTTATGGCGCTTTAACTGCTCTTTTACATTTTTTTGTATGACTTGTGCAATTTTCACCCATTTTTGAAGCATGTTGGGTAATATTTCTTTTACTTCTGGGAGATTTGCAACAGATAAATTAGCTAAATCTTCTATTGTTTTAATACCATGAGTAATTAAATGATCAGAACTGATTTTATCGACTCCTATCAAAGTTTCTGGTTTGAATCGTAGAATTTCTTCTAATTCATTGATTAGAACGTTACTTTTAAAGAAATCTTTTAAAACAACACTTTTATCATCATCTTGTAACATATGGCATCAGATTTATAAACAATTATCTTAACTCTATTTTAATAGATAAATAAAGTATTATTAAATATATGTTATTTAGAAAATAAAACTTTATTTTTTCATTAATCTAAATAATTAAATTATTGAACTATTATTTAATTATTAATAAAAGAATAATGAATAGAGTAATTTGCGAAGCTCTAAAGCTTATTCTTTAAAAATGTTCCCAAAAATCTGTTAACATAAAATGGCCGAGCAAAGAATACCAGAAAATATTGTTGTTTGTATAGACTCGTCAAGATCGATGTATAGAAAAGATTACCTTCCAAACCGATTGACCAGTTGTGTGAATGCCATTAAAACTCTTATAAAGGAGAGATTTGATAAAGATAGTTTAAGTGCATTTGCTATAATAAAATTTTCTGATACCGCAGAAAAATTAATAGATTTTACAAGTTCCAGTTTTATGGGGCATATAGATTCCGCTTTAGATTCTTTAACTTGTGGGGGGTATTCTGCTATCGGTGATGGGTTAGCATTATCAATTAAGACTCTTATAGCGGAATTGCGGAAGATTGGTGCGAAACCTCCTAGAATTCTTTTAATCTCTGATGGAAAAACTATGAAAACCGCTGTAGATCCTCTAAAAATGGCTCGTCTTGCTCAAGGCTTGAATATTAAAATTGATACATTTCTAATAGGGGAATTAGGTCAACAAAACATTTTAAAAAGATTAAGCGATTTAACTGACGGCAGATTTTTTTATAACAATGATCCTGAAAGTTTGATAAGATCTGCCCAAGAAATTGCTGATGATAATTATAAAACATATGGAATAAATACTAAGGCAATCAATGAAAATCCAGCTTTTCTTAGAAAAATCGCAGCAGATTTATTAAGAGTTCAAGATTTAACTAAAGACCAAGAACAAAGGGCTAAACAAATAAGAGGAAAGGTTGATTATAAAAAGTGCTCAATCTGTTTTTCTGACAAAAATCACTATACTAAAGGGTCTTTTTATTTGACAGGTAGGTATTGTCCCAATTGTAGCACTCCCTTTCATATACATTGTTTAGCTGCATGGGCAGATTCTCAAAAGGATCATATAGCAAAGAAATCTGGAACCGCAAGATGTCCACATTGTTTTTATTTAGTGAAAATTCCTATGGAAGTATCCCAAATCCAAAAATTACGTATTCTTACTGGAGGTCCAAAAGAGAAGCCAGCTAAAAGACCAGAAGTTATTCCAGCAAAATTTATCGAAAATGTTGCGATTCTCGGGGAAGATGCTTTATTTAATGCATGTCCAGTATGTCATTTTATTTTTGAAAAAGGACAGAGAGCTGTTCAATGTGGTAATTTGGAATGTAATACTCTTTATCATGAGGATTGTTTTAAAAAATTAAAGGATGGGAATTGTAGAAATTGCGATGTAAAGCTCCATCTTTATTAAAAATCACAAAAAGTAAAAGTCTACAAAATTATGAATGATATTGAAAATGCTATGCGGAATCAAGTAAATGTTGCTGCTTATTACATCTCACAAAAGAATTACACTTATGATAAATTATGCTGGATGCTTGCTAAAAGGCAATTAATTGCACAGAAAGATCTAAAACATAACCAAGAAGATAGGATAAAGGAAAAAGCAGCTCAAATCTACTTTTCTTCCGCGCCTTATGATGTTATCTGTTGGTTAATCGCAGAGCTAGACATATTAATGAAGATAGGAAAAATTTAGAAAAATACCTAGACATTAAAAAATCTAGCAGATTAAATAGTTAGTTATTTCTATTTTAATTATCGTATCTAATAATTGATCTATTATGAATAATCCTAAATTTTATTCTTATGGTAATTTAAAATTAGGTAGAGGAAGTTTCGAATTACCACCAGTGCTAATTGGAACGATTTTTTATCAAAACGAAACTATTGTAGATAGAAAAAATAGTGAAATTTTTAATACTCAGAAAGCTAAAAAAAGGATTGATACCCAAATCTCGTTATCTGAGAAATATAATATCCCTAACCTGATTGAAATATCAGCAATAACTCCGAAAGCTATGGTTAAATACCTAGAATTTTATTTAGATAATTATGAACTACCATTTGTGCTAGGAGGAAATTTTGAATCCAGAGTTGCTGGAATTGAATATCTTGCAGAAAATGGTATTAACCCTGACCAATATATATATAATACTATTTCAAATCTAAAAAATAAAAGAGAAATACAAATACTTCAAAAATACAAAATAAAATCTATAGTTGTTTTAATATTGGGCTCAAACAATATGACATCCACTCAAAGATTTGCTTATCTTACAGAAAATAATCAACCTGACAATTCAAATATTCTTGAAGGTTTAAAAAGAATAGGAATAAAAAAGATTTGGATTGATGGGGGTGTTATTGATATAGAAAGCTTAGCACATGTATTGGAAACTCAAAAATTAATTAGTGTGTCTTTAGAACTTCCAGTAGGTACCGCGCCAAATCTTTTCCTTTTTCAATACTCCTCTCCACGTTTAAATACTAAATTTCACACTAGGTATAGGAGATCAAGTATCATGTTTATAGCATCATGGTTCTCTAATTTCATCTTTTATGGAGCGATTGAAGACGCAAAAGAATCATTTGCTTCAGCAAAACAATCATTTGAGTTCAAAAACATAATGAAAAGTCGGAAAATTAAGCTCTTTGAGTGATATTATATCAAAATTTCATTAATAAAACAAATAAATAACAAGAAAAACTAATCAATACTAAGGTTTTAATATCTTAATTGAGTCTATGTAAATTAGAGTTAAATTACTTATTGTTGAATTTTATGGAGAAAGATTATGATAAATAATTTTGACAAAGATAGCAAAGAAATCGAGGCAATACAATTAATAGATAAAGCAGAGAACTTAGCTGATCGTAATAAAGGCGAGGAGGCAATTAATTTTTACGAAAAGGCTGCCCAAATCTATCTTGATCTAGGGAGTTATATCAAATTAGACGAATTATACATAAGAATTGCCCAAATAATCTCACAGTTTAAAAATAATATTCAAGCAGTCTATAGATTAAAATCTATAATCAGAAAAACTGAGGAATTAAAATTATATGAAGTTTCAGCTAAATTATTATTACGATTAGGAAATGTATCATATAAAATGCGAGATTGGGAATCTGCAGGAGAATCTTGGCAAAAAGCTTCAGAATATCTACATGAAGTTGATCCTGAAGAATATAATAGTCTTTCTTCAGTATTACTTTTAAAGGCAGGACAATCATTCGAACGATCACGAATAAGAAAGGATTTAGGTAAACGTTTAATTCTTAAAGCAGTAATGAAAATAAAGAAATTTGATGAACTATATAAAACTGCAGAAAAACATGCTTTGCAATTAATATCAGCAGGTGAGCTTGAGGCAGCAGCTATAAAATTCAATGATATTGCAACATATTTCAAGTCAGCATTGGAAGATTTGAGAGATATTATCGATGAGGAGGAATCTACAGACACGATGCTTAATGCAAGGGCTCGTGTTATACATTTTGTGGCAGAATACCAAACATTCTCTGCATTGTGTTTACGAGCCTCTGAAAACCGTGATTTTAATGAAAGAATTAAGGAATTAGGGGTGGATTCAATTAGTCGCTTTAAAGAGTCAATTTCTCTTCTTAAAACTTATCTATTTCCTAAATCACCTGAATTTGATCATGAAGTTATCTTAAGAGTGACTTTTGATACAATGCTAATGGCAATCATTCAGCAAACGATAGGTATACATCAAATAAATTCAATTGAATATCTTCTTGAGGGTGTGATGGAGAATAAAGCATTAATTAAACGATTAAAAAAGTCTCCTTATTTTAAAATCACAGAAAGAATCGAAAGACTTGGAATTAGAGAGGTATTTGAAGATCTTCTAAAACTTAATCTTGGGCATTTTGAGAGTATAAAAAACACATTAATTTCTTATTTTAAATAATTTTTCTTATTTAAAAAGCTTCAGATCCTACTGTTTCTTTTAATCTTTTGATTTCTTCTTCATTTTTGGCAAAAACTCCAATATTTCCAATCTGAATTTGTTTTAAACCTACATCTTTTACCACATTATATGTTTCTAAGATTTCGTCTAATTTAGGGGGCCGATAATCTTTTAACTTATACTGTGGGAAAAACGCTAAAATATGGAAGGGAATATTCTCATCTATTTCTACAATTAACTCCGCAATTTTCTTAAATTGATCTAATTCAATAAAATCTGGAATAAAAACTGTAAGAATTTCTAAAACAAAATTCCTCTTTATGATTTCTCTTGGAGTACTGAGAACTGTCTTATTTGAAGTTCCACATAATTTTTTATAAATTTTCTCATCATAAGCTTTAATGTCTAACCAATAAGAATCTAATCCTGCCTTTTGAAAAAGATCTAAATTTCTTGGAGTAAGTCCAAATCCATTTGATTCTAAAAGCACCCATATATTATCACATTTTTGCTTTATTTTTTGAGTTACTTCTGCATAAAATTCTGCTTGACATGCGATATCACCTCCTGTAAATGCTATTATGTTTCTGGCAGGACCAAACCCTTGAGGACCTAATACAATCTGATCTTTTGAGAGCTTATTAGGACATAATGGACTCCGTTTGTTGAATATTATACAAGAACCACAATGTCTGCATTGTTTATTTGCATAATACATTAAAGCACGCTCTCGTGGTTCAAAAACAGTAACATAATTCTCATAATTTTTACATTCCTGAGCAATAGCATCGGTTGAATACCATTTTCCGTTATAATGTTTTGAAAATTCCCAAGAATGACATTTAAGGCAGTTATGATTACACCCAGATTGATAAATCGAAAAATAATCTTCTGGTCTTGACAAATGTAAAGCAGATATTACTCTATGATATTGCCCATTCTCAAATTTCAATGTAGCTTTGCAAGCTGTTTGGGAAGATCCATTTTTTAATCTTACTTCACAAGCACCTTTAGAATATCCTTGTTTAAGCATATTGCATAAATCTTTTGCTTTTTCCATGACAATGAAGTCTAAAATTGATCTTATAAAAACTTAATGATATCTTCTAAAATGATAAATCGAATAGATTAGAGATAATAAATTTAGCCATAACTTCTGTGTTATAGCACTTTCAAGGCTTTCTTTTTTAATATTATTCTATGGATATTTCAAAAAATTTCTTTAGAGGTAGAGAGTCTGAGTAAGTTCATCATATCTGAAACCTTTAAGAAACTCTGGGGCTTCTGTTATTCTTGTTCCTCTTAGGCATATATATTTTAGATTTTTTAAATTCTTTAAAGACTTGGGCAAATTAAAAATATCATTATGAGCTATACTTAACTCTTTTAAAGAAGACAATTCCCCTATACCATCGGGAAGTGTGTGTAGGTTATTATAATTTAAATATAAATACTTAAGTGATTTTAAGTTTGAAATTTCATCCGGAATCCTTTGTAATTGGTTAAATTCTAAGCTTAATTCCCTTAGGTTTTGAAGTTTGAAAATTACTTCTGGGATGGTCTTTAAATTCCACCCATCTAGATTTATATGTTTTATTTTATGAATTTCATT
>CAYSZJ010000026.1:0-27658 GCA_964435435.1 uncultured archaeon | reverse complement strand
TGGTCTTTAAATTCCACCCATCTAGATTTATATGTTTTATTTTATGAATTTCATTTTTCAACTTTCTCATTCTCTAATTTTTTATAACATTATCATCTATGTAGAAACAACAAGATTTATTAAGACCCAACAACGTTAGTTATATAATGTTTTAATAAGGTGAAAAATTAATCATAAACTATTAACGCTTCTTCAATTTTACTAATAAGATGAAACAATTATTACTTTAATAAAATTTAGTATACTCCTTAAAAAACTAAAAAGAAATGTTTAGGTAAGAAATAAACAATGAAAATTTTATATGTTAATCCTGCTCGACTTAGTTCTGGGCTTGATGCAATAATTAAGGGACCTCCTTTAAGTTTAATATCAATTGCAGCTATGGTTCCCGAACATGATGCGAAATTATTCGATTTTAAAGTTCATAAGTATAATGAGAAGAGATTTCGTTCATTACTGAATGAAAGTGATATAGTTGCTCTCACAAGTATGACACCCCAAATCTCTCATGCATTTGAAATAGCTCAAATGGCAAAAGATCATGGTTGTACCACAATAATCGGGGGATATCAACCAACTTTAGTTCCTGAATTTGTAGCAAAGCACTCTGCAATAGATTACGCTGTAAGGGGTGAAGGAGAACATACATTTCGGGAATTAGTAGAGTATCTCGATGGAAACAGAGCTAAAACCACATTAAAAGATATTAATGGAGTTTCTTATAAAAATAAAGAAGGACAAGTAATACATAATAACGATCGAAGGCTTGAACCTAATTTAGATAATTTTCCTATGCCTCGAAGAGATTTATTAGACGATAAAAAATATATATATTTAGGCGCACGAGTAGCGCAACTTGAGACTTCACGAGGTTGTCCGCATAATTGCAAATTCTGTTGCATTATAAAAATGTGGAGAAATTCAGATCGCTCTGTAACCTATCGAACAAAATCTACTAAGCGAATTATGCAAGAAATTTATGATATCGATTGGAAAAACGATTTTATCTTTTTCTGTGAAGATAATTTTACAATTAAAATAAAGCGAACAAAACAGATTCTTGAAACTATGATTCGTTCAGGAGTTCCGAACAAAATGTATTTTTCTTGTCAATCTCGAGCTGATACATTATATAGAAATCAATGGTTAATTGATTTAATGCATAAAGCAGGTATAAGACAAGTGTTTCTTGGAATTGAATCGGTTCACCAGCAAAGCCTTGATGCTATGAATAAAAAAAATACAACTCCCGATATGGTTAAAAAAGTTGTATCCTTACTTCAAGATAGAGGAATTTCGATTTTTGGAGGGGTAATTATTGGGTTTCCTGGAGAAACCAAAACAATGGTTAGACAAAACATTCAATTTGCTCGTTCACTCAAGATGACGTGTGTACAAATGACTCCAATAACTGCCTTTCCGGGGACTGATTTTTACAATGAAATGTCAGAAAAAAACATGATAACTAGTCATAATTATAAACACTATGATTTGTTCCATCCAATGATGCGAACTGAACAACTATCTAGTATCGAAATGTATCGATTAGTAGCTGAAGCGTATTCTGCTTATTACATGAGTAAAGGCTGGTTAAAAATGCTCCTAAAAAGATACATCAATCCATTTGGAAAATTCAATTGGATGGGCAAAAATGTACCGCGATTTGCTAAAACGGTGATTGTGAGCGGGTTAGATATGCTTCATTCAATGGGAATGACGAAATCTGTAATTTCTGATGAATTAAAAGAATTAATGGAACGGGGAAAAGGAAATAAACCATTAATTACTGAAAAATCTAAAAATTTAGATAAAGTAATAGAACCTCTTGCTCTGGTTAAAAAACCATCAAAACCAGTAAAAATTACTAATTAATTAAATTAACTATTTTGAGTAAAAATTTTTCTATATTGGAATTTTTCTCTTTACTCATTATCTTCTATAGAAAATAAGGGAGTACCACATTCAGAACAATATTTAACTGTATTTCGATCAAATTCTGTCTCGCATTTTGGACATAAGGTTTTAAATTTCACGGTTGGAGGAATATTTTTTATTATATTTTCTAAAGCTTTTTTTAATGAGTTCTGAACTTCCCTGATTCTTTCTTCCTTTTCTTCTTCAGAAAAAGAATGAATATAGATTGATGAAAGCTCGACTAAGAAATTTTCAACAAAGTTCAATTGATCTTGAAAATTCTTGTTGACTTTAGCTTTAAGTAATGCTCCGCCTACTTCAGTTAATGAATAAACTTTTTTAACCGGGCCAATTTCACTTTTAACACGTTCAATTTTTAGAAATCCATTCTTTTTTAACTTAGATAAAATTGGATATATAGTTCCTGATTGGGCTTTCCATGTACCAGCAAAATGTTCATTCAAAATTCGAATCAGGTCATATCCAGAGATTCTCTTGCTATTAAAAATGCTCTCTATAATTGTAAATTCAAGGGGAGTAAGTCTGTATTTTTTTATATTATCAAATACTTCTTCTTTAATTGTAGATCTTAACTTTTCTAGATCTTCTTCAAGATCTAAAAATTTACTTAACCACATTTTGATTTTTTCCTTGATTACTCTTTTTATGCTTTTTCCTCATTTTTTTTAATTCTTTTTCAATTGCTTTCTCTTTTCTCGATTTCCATTTCCCAGTTGGTTCAACTTTTCCACTATAATAGTGGATGTAGACTAATATATGTAAAATCACAGCAGCACCCCAGAAAATTGAAGGAAAAATTACCCAATAAAATTCAGGAAATGTTGTTAAGTTAATTATAAATAGAAAAATCATAACAAAAATATAAGAGGTTAAATGATAAATTACTCCTCGTTTACCCATTGGATAAACCCCTCTAGCATATAAAATATATGCTAAAGCGTGCATATTTATTCCTATTAACCATGAAAAAAAGGGGAAGATAACCCAATAAAAATCCGGTGTAAAAAGAAAATTTACTATCAAAAGCAATAAATTAACAACAATGAAAATAGTTAAATGGATCTTCACAGAAATTCTAAAACTAATTTTTTGCGCCGCTATTTTTCTTAAACTTTCTTCTGAAAATCCTGAATTTATACTCATTATTTTCACACAATTTTGAAATATTTTAAGAAAGATGATTTTAGTATGATTCTATTAAAGTTATAATTATTTAAATATATTGTTGATTCTACATAGCTACGTTATATAGTTTTTAATTCAGATTTATCTCTTTCTTTAACTTTTAGAGTTTTTCTTGTATAAGCTTGTTCTGCTTAAATGCTTCACGCATCCCTTTCATTCGAGCCTTTACCATTTTTTTTAACAAAGATCCTATATTAGTAAAAATGTGAAATACATTGTCCTTGATGGCTTCAAATACAATATCACCAACTTCATCAGATAGAATATCTAGTGCAAAACTTTGGAAAAAATTAGTAACAATTGATTTAAACTTGGGATAATCTTTAAGAAATTTTTCTATTCTTGAATTTACATCAAGTTCAGGTTTTTGATTTCTTAATTCTACTGGACGATTTCTTTCTCAAGTTCTTATATTTGTTAATACTGCTCCAGGACAAAGAACTGACACTTTAATTTTTGAATTAACTACTTTAAGATCATTCGATAATGTTTCAGAAAAAGCTACTATCCTATGTTTTGTGACTGCATAAATTCCGTTTAATGTATACGTTGTAAGACCTGCAATGGAAGAAGTATTAATTATATGACACCCATAGTCTTGTTTGAGCATAACTGGCAAAAAAATTCTGATTCCATGAATTACCCCCATAAATTAACATCAATAAGCCATTTCCAATTAGATAATTATAATTCCCAAAGAATATCTCTCTTGCCAACTCCAGCATTATTAAATAATAAATGAACTTCTCCGAAAGTATCTAGTATTTTTTGTACTAAAATTTCGATATCTTTGGATTTTGAAACATCAGTAACAACAGATAGTAAATTTTCCCCTAAAGAATTCCATTTTTTTTCAGCATGAGATAAAGATTCCACTTTAATATCAGCAATTACGACCCTCATAGCCTCTTTTACAGCTCTCTTGGCAATTCCACGCCCCAATACCACTTGCTGCACCAGTAATGACTGCTACTTTATCTTTAAAATCTTTCATCCATAACTAACCTCGATGTCTGATATTGTTTAAAAATTTTAGATTACTAATTGGATTTACATAATTTTATTTAATGCATGTGATAAGAAATTCACAAAAAAGTCAAAAAATGCGATCAAAAACAGACATAAAGTTAGAAAACTTACATGCTAAAATCTCAATAGATATCTGATCTTAAAAAATTAGGATGATCAAAACTTAATGATTAATTTATTAAATTTTAAACGGCTTATCTTACGGACACCATGATTACCAGATGCATAATCACATATAATTAACCCAGCTTCTTCAAGCTTCTTAATTTGAGCAGATATGTTTGCTTCTGTCATATCTAGGGTAGAAGCGATATTAGAAACATCTAAAGGTTCATATTGGATGTGATGGAGGATTTGACGCCTTGTTCGTGAAGATAAGGCTTTAACAATCTTTTCAATTTGGTCATCTGAGTCTACTATTATAGATTCAGATTGATTTTTTAAATTAACCTCTAAAATACCAGTTTGTGTGATCTCCATAACTATTTATCCAACCCTTAACAAATTTCTTATGGTTGTCTACATTAAACCAATATTTTTCTATGCTTTTATATATTCACACCAATTCTAGAATCCATCATGTGATATTCAATTGTAATCTAGATATATATATTATTACAATGATTACAATTGATATTAAAAAAAAGCAAAAAAATTGAGTTTGTGTAAAACAACATTTTATTTAGATAAATGTTTATTTAATAAAAAAACTCTAAAATTGCTCACTATAAAATGTTAATTCTCGAAGGAGTTAACTCTATATAACTAAATCTCTAAATATATTCTAAAATTAAGGGAAATATAATAAAATATTTTGATTTAAACTTTCTAAAGTCATACAATTTCAATTCTCACAAAAATACTTAGAAATTTATTAAAATATTATAGTTTTTTTTAATAAACAATAATCTTGATACTTTAAGCCTTGAATAATGTATTTTACAATTTAGCTATTTTTATAAAAAATTTTCTAAAAAAATGACGTCGAGTAATAGACTTCTGTAAAAATTTATAATAAATTTCTTAATTGGATTTATAATTTCAATTTTTATTTAATAAAATAAAAATATTTAGAAGAATTCGAAAAATAAATTAAGATAATTTTTAAATGCTTAGTAATTATTCATCTCCTTTCAATTTTAATATCCTAACATTTTCTATTTACTATAATTAGTTGAATCGATAACATTCAAAATTAGAAATCTTTATGTCCTTAATCATTTATATACTAATATTACTTATATTACATATATATTAATTAAATACAAATATTACAGATAAAAAAGTTAAAGATAATCAAAAATGAGTAGAGATACTGAACCATTATCAAGAATAAAAAAAAAACCAATATCTGAAAGAAAGAAAAACCCAATAAATTCAACGAGCGTTATAACTGTTAGAATTGATGAAGACTTGAATGAAAATATTGAAAAACTACGCTCGAAATTAGGGATATCTAAAGCAGATTTCATTCGCAATTATCTCGAAATGTCTAAATACTTAATTATACAGAATAATGCGATTAAATCTCTTAATAATAGGGATTTTATTGTAATAAAAAAAAGTTTTATTAAGAAACTTCTTGAAAGTTTGGATGAAAGAGAACAAATGGATCTGGGCGTTGATCTAGCCCGTTTTATCAATGATATTGCTACAATTCAAGGAAAACTCGATGACATCGAATATAAATTAGATTTATGCGAACATTTAGGATTTTTTCCTAAATTTATTGATGAGGAAAATTATATTTTATTTTCTAAGAAATTCGGACCAAAAAAGTTTATTGAAGCTTTTGTATACAAATTAATTAATTATGAACCTAAATCTGAATATGATACTCGTTTTACTGAAGAAAACATAAAGGCACAGAGTAAAATCGAATCCGCTCATGCTAAAGCACTTCAACCGGTTGAAAGGCTAATGTCTCATTATTCTTTTGATATTGCGAAAATACATGAAGAGGAGGATTAAAAAAAATGAGTAGACGCGAAAAGAAAAAACAATATGATAAGAATTCACACATTTTGCTCGAGGATACATATGAGATTGATATTAGGGCAATTAATCTACGTGATGTAGCAGCTGAGCTTGAGAAGGAGAAGGAAAAAGAAAAGAGTAGAAATGATGATGAAGATTGGTATGAGGAGGTTCTTAATGTAAAACCATATAGAGACACTATAGTGTGGGCGCATAAAATTGCTGTGGACATTTTATTCGAAATGGTTAATCTCATCAAACACGAAATGAGTAAAATATGGGATACAATAGATGTAAAAAAATCAATACCATCGAGAACTTTAGCTGCTTTAACCGGAAACTTCATATCTGAATTCACGGAAGGTCGAGATATGGAAGAAGTGCTTCTTGATTACATCGAAGACCTGAAGGAATTTAATTTTTATCCACCTATTGAAGACATTAAAAAAAAATTATGGAAATTAAGGAGTCATAAAATCGATTTCTTTAAGAAAGTTTTGGAAGAATATCGAAAGGATATAGAAGGACATAATAGATTTCTTAAAGCTAGTGCTGAAGGTCGAAAAGCTGATATAAACCGATACTAATAATAATTAAATGGTTTCCAACCCTCCTTTCTCAAATATTGTGCGAAAGCGATTCGATCTTTTACATCCCACCATGGCGGTTTATTTGGAAGAACTGATATTGGAAAATCGATCTTGAATAAGATTTTATGACAGGAAATTATAATGCTATTCAAAGGATTTTTAATGATATGCTGTAATGACACAAAAAATACTGGATTTATCAACTTCTTCAATAATAGCTTCTAATTTCATTTCCGAAGTGAGATTGAGAAATTCAACTGGGGTAAATGTAGTTGCTTTAAAGCCATCTTTACACACAATTTCCCCGTGTCTGGTGTTTTTCAAGTCAATTTCACCAATTAATCCTTCTTTTGATTGCTGGATAAACCAGTCAAGCCGTGCTTCCCAGATGTTTTTGGAATAACTGGACAAGATGATTTTCCCCCCATGCTTAGTAACTCTAAGACTTTCTTTAATTAGCTCACATGGATCCAGCTTGAATGCTGAAATGCTGTTTTGGATAGCAATGACTACATCAAACAAATGGTCTTTAAAACTTAGTGATTTTGCATTCATTTTATGCAATTCCACATTTGGCATGTCATTAAAGATCTCCCGAGCAAGCCTCAAGCTCTCTTCTGATATATCAATCCCATACACTTTTTTTGCTTTTTGAGCTAATCGTGAAAGGATTCTTCCATACCCGCATCCAAGTTCGAGCACTACATCACTGGGTTTGATATACTCTAATACATATTGGATTTCAGCTTCCAAATATTGCTTGATTCTAAGAGAAGCAATCTCATAACATCGTTTTAAACGCATGGCAGAGAGCTTTTCCGAATAATATCTATTTTCTTCACTCAAGGAACTCCCTTAAATTGATGGCTTTTAAAAGGCATTTTGACTTTATTCATGCGATTTTATAAGTTGGTTTGTTTATGTAATCTTTTAATTCTTTTCGTTTATTGGAACCTATTGTATACCTATCTTTATGTAATATACCCTTTTGAAAATATAACAGAAACTTCGCATCCAGTTCTAGTTCTCTCTTCTGATTTTAGTTAATCGCATAATTAAATCAAGGAATCGACTCTCTTTAAATATTATTTTCTGGTTAATTTAAAGGGACTTATTCTTTAAATATAGCAATTTTCTATTTACTTATCATGGAAGAAAAGAAAATTGTCGATATTTCTCTTATGAAATTCATTAATATCGACACATTTATTCATAAGAGATTAATTAATTCCAACTCAAACTCAAAGTTTACCAGGAGAAGAGAGATTATAATTTTTTTTGTTCAGTGGATTCTTACACTCAAATCCTCCTATTAACTTTTGTAATATTAATATTCATAAATCCGTATTTCTTCTTTATTTTAAATACCTGTACTTTAGGTTTATGAAGATCCTCAGAAAATATCGTTAATTTAATATAATAACATCCATTGCCGTATTCCGTTCCAATGTTTTTAAAAAATCTATCAGAGAATAAAAAAAACTTTTCATTATATGCCTTTATAATATCTAAGAACTCTTTATCACCCTTATTTATCATTATTGGTCTAAATTCCTCTTTTATATTAACTTGTTCTTCAATCGTTATGATATTTCGATACCAATGAAGAATTGCAGCAGGCTCTCTAATTAATTTTTCATCATTATTTTCAAGTTGATAAATTTCTGCTTTTGCTTCACAATTATGAAGAACATTTTTTCCTGTATTATTTACTAAAATTATTTACTAAAATTTTTTCTAAAGACACACTTTATAAAAGTATTAAAAAGGTTCATGGCACCTTCATTTTTGTTTTAATAGAGCTACATGATCTTTTTTCAGGAGAATTTGATACTTCTGATTTAAAATTAATTCCTTAAATAAATGAGAGAGGAGAGTAAGAATTGGGGGAAAAAAATCTTAATGTAGCAACCTTTTATTCGGGACTGATTGCGAAATTTTATCATCATTGTCTTTTTATTTAAAAATACTCGATACTATCTTCTTTCATCATGATAATCACTGCTGAAAATTTTATAACCTTAAATATAGTTGATATTACTTTTTTACTCTATGATTTTGTATCACGTTATTTGATTATTTCATAATAATTTTAAAGACTCATGTAGTTTAAAAAAATATAAGAATTATGTATCATACCTGCTTAATTCATTTCTTGAGGAGGTAATAATGACCAAAGGACAGGAAGAAAGAATTACATATCTAGTTAAGGAAATTAGACGCCATAGATATCTCTATTATAATGAACAGCCAGAAATTTCCGATGCAAAATATGATGCCTTAGAAGATGAGCTACAAGAACTTGATCCCGACAACCCAATCTTATTTAAAATCGGTGTTGATAGTTCTGAATTATTCACCAAACGAGAGCATATTATTCCAATGACTTCTCAGGGTAAAGTGGTTGATTCTAAAGAGTTTATGAAATGGGCACGAAAAAGGAATTATAAGACCTTTCTTATTCAATTTAAGCTTGATGGGATCAGTATTGAATTGCAGTATGAAGAAGGCATCTTTCAATATGCAATCACCAGAGGAGATGGGATAAGGGGCGATGATGTATCTGCAAATGTCGTAAACATGAAAGGATTTTTGCCAAAACTGAGAGTTCCCTTTACTGGTGCAGTAAGAGCTGAGATTCTACTCTTTCATGAAACATTTGAAAAGAAATATTCCGATAAGCAAAATTGCAGAAATGCTGCTGCTGGGATAGTGAGACGAAAAGATAGTGTGGGAAGTGGAGATTTGAATCTCGTTTATTATGACGCAATTAGCACCACTGATGAGGTTATATTTACTACTGAAGTTCACAAATTAAAATGGTTAAAAGAACAGGGATTCGACACTATTAAGACAAAAACCGTAAAAACAGCACAAGAAGTTATTGAGGTCAGAGAAAATATAATGGATAATATTAGAAATACGTTAGAATATGATATTGATTGACTTGTTATTAAGGGAAAGGAAATCGATATTGAGGATCTCAAAAGATCGAGACCCATGAAGCAGATCGCTTTTAAGTTTCACGCGGAAGAAATTGAAACCTTTTTGAGAGATGTAGAATGGAGTACAAGTGGGCAGACATTTACCCCTGTAGCTATTATTGATACTGTAAGATTAATGGGTACAAACGTCTCCAGAGCAAGTTTAGCCAATCCTAATTTAATCGAAGACCTTGGGATAAAAATTGGTTCTGAAGTTTTTATCAGTAAGCGAGGAGATATTATCCCAAAAATAGAACGAGTAATCCACACTCCACCAGACGCTAAGGAAATCCCAATCCCTACTATTTGTGAAGTCTGTAATACCCCCCTTGTGAATGAGGGAACACGCTTATTTTGTCCAAATGAGACGTGCCCAAAGAGACTGTATCATCGTATTGTGAAGTGGATTAAAAAATTAGAAGTAAAACACTTTAGCGAGAAATTAATGCTGAAACCCTTATTTGATAGTGGAAAGATCAAGACCATTGCTGATTTGTACACCTTACAGATTTCAGATCTAACCCGATTTGAACAAGTAAAAGAAATTTCAGCGAAGAAAGCGTTAGACAATCTTTTAGCAGTACAAGAAGTTCCGTTAGCAAAATTCATAGCTGGATTTGATATTGAAAACATTGGAGAAGATTTGACTCAACGAGTTGTAGATGAGGGATTTGACACATTAGAAAAAATCAAAGATGCGTCTATTCACCAATTGTCGCAGGTGGATGGCTTAGCAGAACTTACCGCCACGTATTTACTCGATGGTGTCAATGCACTCTATCCTGAAATGAAGGCAGTGTTAGATATCAATAAAATAAAAATAAAGGAGGCAAAAACGATGGGAGGTATATTGGAAGGTATGACGTTTTGCTTTACAGGAAAGCTTGAGACCATGAAGCGAGCCGAAGCAGAGCAATTGGTTAAGGATCATGGCGGAGAGGCTAAAAGCGGTGTAGTAAAGAATTTAACATATTTGGTTACCAATTCCACTGAACCGACAGCGAAATATGTAAAGGCTCAAGGACAGAACTCTAAGATCATATCCGAGCAACAATTTCTTGAGATGATTGGTTAAAGCAAATTTGTAATACTAATTTCTAACTTCTTTTTTTTATTATTTAATCATCATTTCAATGAAGTTATAAGTATGTTGGCAGATATTGAGATTTTACTGTATAAGTTAAAAGAAAAAGAGCATGATTCAGGAAAGTATATTTTTTCTTACTCTTCAGAAGGAATTATTGTTTTTATTTTATTGTATATTGTTTTTTATCCTGAAAAGTACTTAAGTTCATTAGATAGTGAACTTACATTTTTTATATAAGGATATAGTAGGTTAGGTAATCGAAATACCATTGGAACACTCTTAAAAAGCTAACGCTTTTTATAAAGGGCTTTTCATCTGTACTACATACTATGCTATGTGATATTTAATGCTGTTCTCCTAATTGGTGATGATCTTACCCACATCAGAGAATCATTAACCCCCTTCAATATTTTATGTAATATTTACTTTATTATGAGAAACAGGTACAACCAGTAGAAATATCATCTTCACATTTTTCCTTTGAATTTGCAAAAATAGTTGAGGAAGAAGTTGATTAAGTAAAGTAAAGAAAAAGATTTAGCTTTTATCCACAATCTCTTTTAACCCTAACACAGGAACAATTATTTTATGAGGTCGAAAGAGGATTTCATAATTTAATTCGTGTAATGCTCTTTCAATATAGAAATATGTGATTAAGATATAACTTAGATTTAGATTTTTCAAGATTTTACCCATTAATTTGATCTCCCACGTGTTTAAAACATCCAGAACTATATCTAGAACTTTATTTAAAGGTCTAGCAGCTCTTCTGAAGTATAGATTATAAAGAATCTCTTCAGGCACTACATATCTATCTTTTCGAATAATTTTATTCTCGATAAATTTAAGCAAAGTATTAAATTTTATATAGCTTAATGCTCTTAGAAAAGAAGCTAAATCTTTTTCAACAGGGAATTTCCCTTTTTTTTCTTCCAATGTAAGTTGTGGATCTCCTTCAAAATCTATAAAGTAGAAATTATATTGATTATCAATTTTATGATAAAGAATCTGTTCCATGTGTAAATCTTGATGAACTGGTTGGATTGTGATTTTTGATTTTTCAAATTCAGAACGAAATCTTTCAATAATATCTTTAATATCAATTAAGATAGAACTAATTTTTGGTAAATTAAAAAATGCGCTTTCTGGCTGTTGAGTCATGTAATTTAACAATTCTGAGATAATAGCATTGAGTTTTTCTGTATAATCTTTAAGATAAACAGAACTTTCCACGGATTCTGAATTATATTCTGTTTGTTCTGGTAAAATTAAAAATGCATGTAAATTTTTAATATAATCCCCAATTTCAGTTGATACTTTTAACGTTTCTGTGCAATTCTCTTTAATTAATTTCGAAATGTTTGCTTTATCACTATATAGGGAATAATTGTCATTGACATTTTTAAACACATTATTGATCATGGTATTTAATTCACTCCAATATATATCACCTAAATTTCCAATATTTTGTACATTTTCGATAATTCCAATTGTTTCTTTATCTTGCACTTTTATTGTACCATATATTTTTGGTGCATTAGGGAATTTATTTTTGACAAGTACAAATAAGGTAGACGGTTCTAAACTTACAGAATAATCTTTATATGATTTCAAGACATATGAAATTGGTTTTTGATTAGGGTCTCTCCTATTGGAAATACTTAATAAAAACAAAATATTAGTTGTGTTTCCTTTTCCTAATTGCTGAATTGAAAATTCATATCTATCCGTGTATAATCCTGCTTCTATTAAATTTTGGACCTTTTTCATGTTAATTTCATCTTCGAATTGTTTTGTATAGAGTGTTAACTCTAAGTTCATAGATGGAAACTTCTCAGAAACATTACTATCGAATAATATATGCTTCCAAAAGTAAAGACAAAATTCTGCTTCCAATAGATTAAGTGTTATTATCTTTTGTTCATTTTCAATAGTAATAGCCATTTTTTTGTTGAAGGTATTTTCTGTTAGTTTTGTAATATTTTCTCTTGTTTTTTCAATGGGATCTAGAATATCCTCAATTTTTTCATAATATATTAGTGGGAGAAAATAAGTTTTAGAAAATTCATGACCCTCAATCTTAATAATAGTTAGAAATATTCTGTTAGCAATGGTTTTAAAATAATCAATAGATATATTAAATTCTAAGTTTGATACTAAACTTAACCCCGACCATCTTCGGGATAGAAGCCATCCTTTAAACTCATTCGAATTATAAATTCCTTGAATCAAATTTTTATCAAAATAATTACTCATAAAAACCATTCAAAATCTATAAAGTAGAAATTATATTTTATTATTATTATTATTATTACTAATATTTAACCAATGAACAAAAAAGTGGAATCATTTAATATGAGTGAAAAAAGTATTCATATGCCTATTATCTTTCACTTTCATCAACCAGTAGATAATTTTCATCACGTCATAGAAGACGTATACAAAAAGTCATATGAACCTTTAATTGATAATATATACAAGTTTTCTGATATCAAGTTCACCTTACATTTTTCAGGGAATTTATTAGAATGGTTTTTAAATAATAAGCCTGAATTTATAGAAAAATTAAAAACTATAGCAAAAAGGGGACAAATAGAAATAATCAGTGGAGGATATTATGAACCAATCTTTGCTATCATTCCATATAGAGATAAAATTGCACAAATAAAAAAATTATCTGATTTTATTAAAAAAGAATTCGATTTAGATGTAAAAGGAGCTTGGTTATCGGAACGGGTATGGGAACCAGATTATCCTTCATTTCTAAATGATGCGGGGTTAAAACATGTTATTGTTGATGATAATCACTTTAGATCGACGGGATTAACGGAAGACGATACACTTTATTCCTATAATACTGAGGACGAGGGAAAAACATTACGAATATTTCCCATTAATGAAGAATTGAGATATCTGACGCCTTGGAAACCCACATATTACTCCATCGACTATTTAAAGAAACTAGCTGATATAGAAGGAGATAGAATTGTTCTTTTAATATCTGACGCTGAAAAGATGGGCGTATGGGGCACTACGCATCAAATTTGTTATATTGATGGTTATGGTCATGAAGATGGAGACGAAGGAAAGCCATTTATCCCTGCTTTTTTTGAACAAATCAGAAAGAATAGATGGATAAAATCTATAACCCTTACAGAATACATGGAAAAATTTCCAGCAAAAGATTTAATATATCTCCCTACTGCTAGCTATGATAAGATGGAAGAATGGGTCTTACCTACTCAAATTCGAAAAAATTTTAAAAGAATAAGGAAATCTCTCAAAGATGATGAAGAAAAGAAAGAAACATATCAATTCTTAAAGGGAGGATTTTGGAGATATTTTCTTGTAAAATATCCTGAATCTAATAATATGCATAAAAAAATGCTTCACGTTAGAAATGCACTAATTTCTACAGAAGAAAGTCTATTAAAAATTGAGGATGAAAATCTTATTTCTAAAATTTTAGAAAGAATTAACGAAGCATGGGATGAAATATACAAAGCTCAATGTAATGATTGTTATTGGCATGGTTTATTTGGAGGGGTTTATTTACAATTTTTAAGGTTTTCTGTTTATGCACATTTGATAAATGCTGAAAAAATTATGGATGATATAAATTCTCTAATTAATCCAGATTTAAAATCATATGTCTACATAACTCCACTTGATTTCAATAAGGATAGCAAAACAGAATATATAATTGAATCAAATTTACTTAATCTTTATATCGTTCCTAGTGATGGTGGAACGGTTTTTGAAATTGATTATAAACCTAAATCATATAATTTACTTAATACATTAACAAGATGGCCTGAAGCTTATCATGAAAGTAAAAAGCTTGAAACTAAAGAAGTATTGGTTGATAGATTCAAAAGGAACATGTTACGTTTGAGATTTTTACATGATGATGTAACTTTAGAGCAACTTCAAGCAGATGATTATTATGAATTTGGAGATTTCGTAGATAAAGATTTTCGGATTACTAGTAGTGAGAAAGAAGGAAAGATGGCTATAATTGAAATGGAACGTATTGGAAATGTAAAAGATACAGAATCCGATGAAAAAAATCCAATACGTATAACAAAAGATATATATGTAGAAGACAACGAGATTGAGGTCTTCATAAGATTGATTTTTGAGGAAATCTCGGGAAAGGAAGATATATTAAAAAGAATAATCAAAAATTTGAACTTTGCCATTGATATTCCATTTTTCTTCAATGGAGACCCAAATAAATTCCAATGGGAGAGCAATCAAGTTAAATTTAAAGATGAGATTGAAGAAGATATATTAGAACCCTTTCAATATGAAGGTGTTCATTTTAAAGCTTATGATGAAACTTATGATTTAAATCTCGAATTGTCAATTTCAGGGGTTTTAAATTCAAGTAAAATTAATAAATTTCCAATAATCTCCTATGCCTATACAGAAGAGGGATATGAAAAGATATACCAAGGAATAAACATCACTCCTCTTTTTGAACTTGAAAAAAACTTAGAAATTCATCTCAAATTAAAGATTTTTTAATATTAATACTTTATTAAAAATTAAATTTTTTTAGATAACCGTAAGAATTTTGTCGATTTAAAGCACTTTTAAATATATTAACGGTCTAATAAAAAATAAGATCACTATAATTGCATCGGTCTTTGGAATTATGGGTACTAATGGTAACGGAAAACGAAATGGCTGGACATATAATAGCAAAACTTTAAAACGTGATATTGAAAATAACGAACACATTAAAAATATAAGAAAAAAACTTATAGATAAAAAACTAAAAAAGTATTTGAACAATTAATCTCTATTTCTTTCAAGTTTTCATATTACTTTATGAAATATAATCTTGAATAAATATTAAATTATAAAATCTAGCTTTTTTACAATACTAATTTCTATTTCTATAAATCTTACTTTAATATAGGCTATTTTATTCATTGTAATTAAGGATTTAATAGTAAATTTCTTAAAAAAAATAATTTAAACTATTATAATCATGAGTTGTTCTGAGGATTGCATAAGTTGGAATTATTGCAATGATAATTTAAAAGAATGTATAAGAAGGGCCAATTACGTAAAACGAATATGGAATCTTTTAAAACAAAAAAAATTCGAAAAAAAATTGAATAGTTAATAATTTAGTCAAGTACCCAATCTAATTGTAGTCTTTTTAGTGTATCTTCAGTAGGATTACCTGTTTTTTCGTCCCATCCTGCCATTTTATAATACATTTCTTGGGCATTATAAAATTCTTCTTTATTTATACCGACCCCTTTTCCAGGTCCTTCAGGGACAGGATTGAAAACACGTTCAGGCAACTTGTCGTCTTCTTTTGTAAATCCTTCTCTAGCATTAAAATATCTCATCATATTAAAACAACGCTCTCCTATTTCTAAAAGTTCTTTAATATCTGTATCCCATCCCAATCCATATTTGCATAATTTTATGATTTCAGAGGGTCCATATAGTTGCCAAGTAAAACCCCATACAAATGCGCAAAGACTTAAGGAATTAATCATTGAATTAAAACACTGACCATCAAACATATAGCGAATTTTATTTTCATCTAAAATTGTTGGAACTTGATAATGTTTATAACCGCCAACGATATCCGTACGTCTTTTAAATGGTTTGCCTGGAATAGCTATGTTTGTGTCGTGTTCGGCTATCATATGATCAGCACCAAAAGGATTTACAGTATAAATAATTCCCAAACCAGGTTTTAATTGGGGCATATGAGCAGGAAGTTCTTGACCTTTTACTCCGATAAATAAAGATTTTGCTTCACCACCTAAATGATCTGCAAGTCTTTTACTACCTTCTGCAAGAAGATCTCCTATTCCTTCTCGTTTTGCTATTTTTTCTACAAGAATTGGAAGAACATCGTGATTCCCGAAATTTAATTCTAGCCCATCAGTATTTTGCTTAGATAAAATCCCTTTTTCATAGCATTCCATTGCAAATGCGATTGATGCCCCTGTTGAAATGGTATCAAGACCATACATATTGCATAATTGATTACAAATACAGATAGTCTCTAAATCAGATACTCCACAATAAGAACCAAAAGTAGCAAGAGTTTCATATTCAGGACCGCCATATTTAGGATCAACCTTTCCAGGAATATCAATAACTCTTTTACACCTTACTGCACATGCATAGCAAGTATCCCTATCTTTAAAGAATTTCGATTCAGTCATTGTTCTCCCGTCAATTTTAGTTGCGTCTTCCATATATCCTTCCAAATAATTCTTAGTAGGAAGAAAACCACTTTTATTCATAGGAACTACAGTTGCAGCAGTACCATGTAAACCAAAACCCTCAGCAAATCCTTTTATCCTAGCTTTCATCTCAGGAGATTTAATTAATGAACTAAGTCCTTCTTTATCATATGGATTTATTGTTTTTTGCCTTTGGACTACAACAGCTTTCAAATTCTTAGATCCCATTACTGCTCCAGTCCCATTTCTACCATTTGCTCTAGTGTTTTTATTCATCACGCATGCATATTTAACTAAATTTTCACCGGCAGGACCTATTTGAGCTATTTCAATTTTGTCATTTCCAATTTCATTTTTTATAATATCTTCAGCTTCTCCAGTTACTTTTCCCCAAATATTCTTTCCATCCTTAATTTCAACCTTTTCTCCATCAATATACACATAAGAGGGTTGTTCTGATTTACCGCGAAATATTATTGCATCATACCCATTTGCTTTTAAATAAGCAGGAAAATCTCCACCTGCTTGACTATCTCCACAACCACCCGTTAATGGACTTTTAGTTGAAATTGTCAACCGACTTGTACCACTAATAGGTAAACCAGTAAAAGGTGATACAGAAAAGATAAGCAAATTATCTGGAGCATAAGGATCCGTTTTTGGTTTCATCTCTTTTAACATTAAATATACTCCTAAAGCAGAACCTCCTGGATATAATCTATAAACATCTCCAGAAAGTGTTTTTTTAGATATTTGTTTATTTGTAAGATCGATATCTAAAATTGTAGCATCTGGAAATGTAGAGTTTGGATTCTTTTTTGTTGTTGTCATTTCTATTTCAGACTCTAAGTTAATATTAATTATAAATACTTCAAAATTTTATATAAATTCTTAAATATTTGAGTATATTTCAATCTTAAGAATTAGATTATATATCATTTTTTGAAGCTTAGGGCTCAAAACCATATTTCCCAATAAGCGGCACAAACCGAACACCAGTTATTCTGGTTCTATCAAAATCCTTTCCATGTTTCTTAATGATATAAAGATTTTGCCCAAAGCTATGGGATCCTGCAGGAATACAAAGAATACCGCCATCTTTTAATTGTTCTTGCAATGGTGGGGGAATATTCTTAGGAGAAGCAGCAGTTACTAATATCTTATCAAAGGGAGCTTGTTTGGGGTGTCCTAGTGTACCATCTCCATGAATTACTGTTACAATTTTTTCATAACCTGTTTCTTTAAGACTCTCTCTTGCATTTTGCACTAATTTTAAATGTCGTTCAATTGTATATACATGACCAGGATTATTTGAATCTTTTGGGGCAACTAACTCAGCACATAAAGCAGCATGATATCCAGAACCTGTTCCGATCTCTAAAACCTTGTCCCCTTCTTTCAATTCAAGATATTCACACATCATAGCATTCATGTGAGGAGCACTAATTGTTTGTCCTGACCCAATCAATAAAGGAGTATCCATATATGCCGAAGATTCTGCATCTTTAGGTACGAATTTATGTCTTGGAACAGTTAACATAGCCTGAATTACCTTCGGCCTAGATAAAATATCTCGATTTTTTAGACTTTCAACCAGTCTTTTTCTTTTCTCCTCGAGATTCATAATAATTCTATTTATTTTAGTGCTATGAATGGAAAACTGTATAAAAAAAATTCAAACCATTTTTTATTAAGCATCTATTCTATTAAAATTTTGAAGTATTTATAATTAAAAAATAAAAAGCTATATTCTTTTAATTAGTAGATGCTATGGTAGAAATTTGTTGTTAATTCTACATGAGGAATTTCTTTTTCTAATTTTTGTTTGTAAGATTTTATAATAACAATTAAATTAATATCTGCATTACTTTTTATTTGGTTTATAACCTCGTAATTTAATTTAAAAAATTAATGAAAGTCCAATAAATTTGAAAGGAGATATGAAAATGCCAAAATATATTGTAATTCACCCATTTAGAAAGCGGTCTTTAGAGGCGATGTTAAAGCTTCCTACTGAGAAAAACGTATTGCTTAAAAAGTTAAAGGCAAATTGTACAAGTGATGCTGATTGGATAAGAAGCTGGGGAGTACCTGAACAAGAAAAGCTATATTGTGAATGGAATGCAAAAGACCCTGAATCAATACGTAATGTATTTGAGAAAATTGGAGGTATTGAAATAGAAGCAATTTACGAAATGCAAGTTATAGAAGGAGAAACTTTTAAGGAGAAGGTATTAAGTGAAGCAATTCAACCATAAAACTCTTAATATGAATTACTAAATTCCCATTTTACTTCAATTTAAACTTCTTTTACATTTTTTTTTTTTGTGCTCTTAGAAAGATCTCTGTTACTGATTTTTATGGCATATATCAGCATGACGGCGGATATGCTCTAATGGGTATTAAGGAAGGTAGATATAAACTTTATCATTCGACTTAACTTCTTTATTTAAACGTAAATTAAATCTTACTGGATCGCTATATCTCTTTCTCGTTAATCTTTTAATTCTTTCTCCTTTATAGATCATTTTTCTTATCGTCTCAATGTAATAACGATTCTCTCCTGTAATAATGATTTCATCCCCTAATTTTAAAGGGTGTTCTAAACTTTCTAGTAAAACATTCGCAGATTTACTATTTTTATCATACGAGAGAATTTTCCCTAAATAGTGTTTTTTATATTGAGAAACATTTCCCCTTTTATTTAATTCAATATCTTCAATTGTAGGTTTTTTAAAATAAAACCCTGTATGAAAACCTCTATTATATACTTTTGATAACCGTTCTAGCCAATTTCTTACTTTTTCTTGACTGTAAGTTTCATTGAAATAGCTATTAATTGCTTCTCTATAACATTCAGTAACAGTTTTAACATAAATGGGATCTTTCATTCTCCCTTCAATCTTAAAGGCATCAATATTTGCGGTAATAAGCTCTGGGATATATTCAATCATACACAAATCTTTCGCATTTAAAAACATTTGCCCATCATAAATAAATTCGTTATTCTCATCATCAATTACTTTCCACTCTCTCCGACATGGTTGAACACAATTACCTCGATTAGCAGAATATTCTTCTGAGTCACAAATTGTTGCTGAAAAATAACATCTCCCTGAAATTGAAGTACACATTGAGCCATGCACAAAGCATTCAATTTTAGTTTTATTTAAAAGGTGTTTTATCAATTTAATTTGCTTAAGTGATAATTCTCTTGCTAATATTATCCTATCAGCACCAAGTTCTTCATAGAACTTAGCCGATTCTATATTGGATATATTCGCTTGGGTAGACACATGAAAGGCAATATTATTACGCTTAGCAATTTGAATCGTTGCAAGATCGTGAGCAATAACGGCATCAATTCCAGCATCTTTAGCTTCAGATATCAAATTTTCTAAATCTTGTAATTCTGAGTCATAAATTAAAATATTTGTAGCTAAATATACTTTTATAGGCGATTTTTGGCTGTGACAAAGTTCGGCTACTTTCTTTAAATCATCTCGATTAAAATTTTTTGCTTTTAACCTCATATTATAATCTTTTACGCCAAAATATATCGCATCAGCCAAGCCATCAATTAATATTAAAGAATTCCAATCTTGAACAGGTGCAAGTAACTCTGGGGGATTATCCATTATGAGATTCAAAGATTTTAGTTATTTTCCTTTATATATAAATTAATAAATGGGTGATATAAGATTATTTATTTTTTAATTGTTTAATCTTATTCAATTAAATAAATTTTTCCAATATTAGGTAAAAGGTAGATAAATGTGGTATTAACTCCAGATCAAATTCTAAATGGAGTATTTAGTTTTATATTCGTTGTCATTTCTATTATTATAGGCCTTAAAATCATTTCAAAATATCCAAAATCCAAAAATAGAACAGTACTGCTTGTAGGACTTGTTTGGCTTGGCATTGTCTCATCGTGGTATGCGAGTTCTTCTTCTTTTTTAGTTGCCCTCATAACAGGCGGAGATGGTTATATGTCTGCTCCTCCATATTATTTTATAATCGGTGCTGCACCACTTCCAATTACAGCTTTTATTTGGATGGATGCTTTCACAGATCTTCTCTATAGGGATAAGAAAAAAATAATTTTATTAGTCTTTGGCATTACTGGAGTCGTATTTGAAATTGCATTATTTACATTGCTTCTTATTGATTATAATTTAGTAGGGATAGTAACAAGTCCAGTTGATGCTGAATATGATATATTCATAACTATTTACCAGATTTTTCTTGTAATCCTTGTTTTGGTGTCTGGAATCTTATTTGCACGTGAATCTTTAAAGTCTGATACTCCTGAGATCAAATTAAAAGGAAAATTACTGCTTGCTGCTTTCTTATCTTTTGTAATTGGTTCATTATTAGAGATTTTAAGCGGAATATCGATAGCTATTCTTATCATAGCAAGACTTATATTGATATCAAGCTCAATTGAGTTTTACGGTGGCTTTATATTACCGCGATGGATGGAAAAACTTTTTCTAAGAAATAAATAAGCTCCTTTTTTTTTTTTAATTTTATTTGTTTAAACATAAGTAATTAAATGTTTGAAGACGTGGATTTTAGTTTAATAGCAAAAAAATAAAAGACAATTGGAGCAATTAACCAGATTAATTGAGGTAATAAGGTAATATTATGTCCATTAAAGATAAATAATCGAGGATTCCACCAATATATATTATATTCCCACCCATTACTAAGACTACTTATTAATTCCACAATCAATTCGGATATCTGTCCATAAATAATCAGAATGCTAAGCTCACAAACCTTAAATTTTTCAAAATAAGGTTTTTTGCACAATAAATTAACAAATAATACCCCAAGTAAAAATAAACCCCCATCCCAAAGACTATGGGTTAGTGCAATAACTAGAAATGAAAAGGGTTCTGGTAATGGTACTGGAGTAATAAATCTAGCAGGGGGGTATATATCCATTACATTTGCAAGAGACATTGGTAATTCCCAACATAATCCAAGGAAGAAACCAACCCAAAACAAGTTCCAATAGAATTTATCTATAAAATCAATTCTATATAAAATATATACGATTAAACAAATCAGTACACCTACAATCCAAATAAACCAATAAAATAGTGCCAAATGGTGTATCCTCTTAAAATTTTATAATTTTATATAAAAATTAAAAGCATTATAATAATTATTGAAAAATAATTTGAAAATTATATATTTTAGGGTTAAGAAAAATGAAAGTTGTAGTATTTAATGGGAGTCCTAGACAAGAGGGTGTTACATATAAATGCTTAACTATTGTAATGGACGAATTAAAGACTGCTGGAATTGAATGTGAATATATCTGGATTGGGATGGACAAAATTCAAGGATGTATTTCTTGCTATCGTTGCGTACAGAATCAAGATAAGAGATGTGCAGTCAAAACAGATAAGTTAAATGATTATCTAGAAAAAATGCTTGAAGCTGATGGAATAATATTAGGATCACCAACATATTTCGCAGATACTTCAGCAAGAATGAAAGCATTGATCGAAAGGGCAGGTCTTGTTAGTAAGGTTAATGGTGACCTTTTAAAACATAAAGCTGGGGCTGCTGTAGTCTCTGTGAGACGGGCAGGTGCAACCCATGTTTATTCGAGTATTAATTATTTCTTTGGAATTAATCAGATGTTTATCGTTGGCTCAAGCTATTGGAATTTAGGGGTAAACCCAAAAGTATCAGATCCAGGATATTTCGAGAATGACGAAGAAGGAATAGAAACTTTTCAAAATCTAGGGAAAAATTTTGCTTATTTACTCCACAAACTTAAATCTTAATCTTTTTTTTTTGTGGTAGGAGAAAATAAGAGTTGTAATGAATTTTTTAGAACCAATAGTATCTTTAACAAACACTTTCCTTTTTTTTTCTTAAAAATAATAGTATTAATACAGTAAATATAAGACCTGTAACTCCTACACCTATTGCTACGTTGATTTTTAAATCAGGTTCATTGACAGATGTAATAGAGATATACTCTTTCATTACTTTAAAAATGCGGGTTCATGACTCCTCTTAAAAATTGTTAAAAAGTAAGAGTAATTAATTAAAAATTATGAATTCTCATAAAATTCTAAAAATTCTATTAATTTTAGGCGGAGTAGTGGAAATTGTCATAGGGTTGTTATTTATGGTATTAGATTTTTATCTTGAACAAGTAGGGCTTGAAACCATCCCTATTTTTCCCCAAATGGCAGGAGCATTCTTGTTTGGCTATGGGATTTTATTAGTTTATTCATCAAGTGATGTAGAAAAATATGCAATTATTTCACTTGTAAATATTCTTATTCGCATTATAATGATTGTATTTGGAATATTAAATCTGCTTATTTACCCTGAATTCTTTATAATTCTATTAATTGTCCTTCCATATGATTTATTATGGTCAATATTTGTATTTATATTATTAGTTAAACATGGTATAATATTAAAGAAAATTTAATATTGAGGTAAACAAATGAGTATTATTATTTTAGGCGCATGTGGAGAGATTGGGAGATATATTGCTTTAGATCTTGTTAAGAGTGGTTTTGATGTTGTTTTAGCTGATATAAGAGAGAAAGAAGGGAAACAACTTGTAAAGCAATTGGGAAGTAGGGCGTCATTTCAGAAATTAGACGTTATGGATTTTAATAATTTAGTGGAAGTGCTTAAAAATTATGAAGTAGTTGTTAATAATATCGGTCCTTATTATATGTTCGGTGATTGGATTCCAAAAGCTACTATTCAAGCAGGAAAAAATTATGTTGATATATGCGATGACCATGATGCAACCTTGATGTTCTTGAATATGAATAAGATTGTTGAGCGTGAAAATTTAACTTTTCTGATTAATTCTGGAGCATCCGCGGGATTGACAAATATTATGGCAAAGATGGGCGCAGAACAATTAGATAAAGTTGATTCTGTAAGAATCTTATGGTTTGAGGATACCGGGGAAACAATTGGTTTTGGGCAACTAGCACATTGGAGTCATATTGCAATGGGTAAAGTGCCACAATTTATTAACGGAAAATGGGTTAATATTAAAGCTCTAACAGATAGAGAAGTTGTAAAATTTCCTAAGCCATTAGGATCGATCCCTTTATACTATGTCGGTCACCCTGAACCTGTAACCATCCCTCGATATATAGAAACAAATGAAGCGATATGTAAGGGAGGTGTTTTACCAGAATCAGATATTCTTTTAACAAAAATCCTTGATAAACTAATTTTAATAAAAGATATAAAAATTATGAAACTAATAGTTAAATTCTTTTTGAGAATTTTTCCTCTTATAACTGGTAAGGTTGAAGAAAGAGAAATTCTTTCATCTTTTAGGAGTGATGTTATCGGTTCTAAAAATCAGAAACATTTGCACTTATCATATACAGTTATTGGACCAGTTGCTAAACTTACGTCAGTACCTGCTTCAATAATAGCTCAAATGATTGTTAATAAAGATATCAAATCTCGTGGTGTATTCCCCCCAGAGGGTTGCCCTGATCTAAATATTGAACATATGAAAAAGGAACTTGAGAAAAGAAATATCTATATAAAAAAAAATCTAATAAATAACTAATTTATCATATTACAGTTCACTTCGAGTATTTAATAGATAAAAAATACTTTTATTTTTTTTCCATTTCTTTTATTTTGTTTTTAATTTGAAGAGCAGCATTATCTATAATGTTAGCAGCTATAAATGAAGTTTCCTCATTCGATTTTTCTCTTAAAATTTCAAATTTTAATTTCAACGCTTCTAAAAGAACATTGTTATTTATATTATCTATACCATTAATTATTACATCAAGAATATGAAGAGCTAATTGTAATTTTCCTTCATTATAGATGCTTTTTGCATGTTCTAAATATTTTTCTTCAGAGTTAATTCTCAAAAATTCCTTTGCAATATCTTCTGACTTTGATGGGAAAAGATCCGTAGGATTTCCACTATTATACCATCCATGATAAAGACGATAAGCTGCGTGAATAGCAAAACTATAACATCCATACATAGGTCTTAACATCTTATGATTTTTAAATTTTTCAGGAAAAATTTCCATCATTTCGTGAAATATTTGCTCAAACCATTTCCCTTCATTTAACCTTTTCACTACCTCATCATGAACAAAATGCATAGCTTCTGCTGTAATTGATAATGAGTCCCTAACCTTTTCTTTACCCTCAATTAAGGGCCCATGACCAGGTACAAAATATTCTGCCTCTTTTTCCATCATTTTTTCCATAGCTATAGCCCAGTCTTTAGGATAACGTTGGACTTTATATGGATTTCCGACATTTGGAAAAGAAGATACAAATAAATCTCCCGCGCAGATAGTCTTCTTTTCAGGAACCCATAGCCAAATTGAATCATCAGTTTCTCCTTTATCATGGTATATCTCAAAATTTACATTCCCTAACTTAAAGAAATAAGAATCATCATTTCCTTTAAGAATTATAGTCGGATCAAGTGTTTCAAGTACTGTTACAAGGTCGGATTGTCTTCTCCCTGCAACCGAAGCAAATTGCATCTTATTTATCCAATCATGATACTTATCTAATATTTTGTATTTTTCAAACCATTTTATACAATTTTCATGTGCAATTATTTGCGGTATTTCCCACCCTTTTTCCTTAATCTCTTCTATAAAAGGAGTAAATCCAAATGCATGATCGAAATGACCATGAGAATATATTATATATTTCGCCTGTTTATTTGTGCATTTTCTAACTTCTCTGAATGTTCTTTCTGCAAATTGTCTTATAGGGAGATCAAATATTACAAGTCCATCTTTAGTTTCAATTACACCTGTATTAGCCATGCCTCCTATCAAATGGCATTTTCCATCACCAAATGTCACTGATGGAAACATACCAAACCAATCTCTCATCCCTTCAGTGGTTCTTCTAATCATTTTATTTCACTTTACAATAGAATAGTTTATTTAATAGATCTATATTGCCAAATTAAAAAAGGTTAAACCCATAATAAAATACAAATCTTAACCCATTGAGAAGCAATGCATAGAACTAGTTATTTGAATATTGCTTAATTTTTTATTAAAGTTGAATTCACTAAAAACCAATAATTCCTCAACTTTCCTGAAAAATCTTAAAAATGAATTTTTTTATTAATTGACAAACATATAAATAGACTAAATTTCTTTATAGAAATGTCTATAAAGAATTGATTAGATAAGACAGAAGCAATTGGTTTCAATTTCAATAAATTATAAGATAATCATTTATATTTCTTCACTCTCATTAATACCATAATTTTGGTTGTGTGAAATATAAGGACATGATTTGGTATAACTATATATTAAAAAAGTAGCATTGGCAGCAAAATGGTTAAAATCAAGAGAAAAATTTTAGTTCTAACTGCTCTATTTGCTTTAATTTTATTATTAAGCCTACTTCAAATCGTAAATCTATCTCATGCTCAAATAAATGGAAATTCTCTCTCAATTAATAATACGTTTGAAATGAGAGAATTTGCAGAGGATTTAGGACAAATTTTAAACACTAGTTCGATCGATATTCAATTACCTTCAGATCAATGGAATATTACTGAAGTTGAGCTGAATTTTACTGAAATTAAACTTAAAAGAGAAATAGAAGTAGTTGAAGATAAAGAATTTTATGGACAAAATTACATATATTATACTAATCCAATGTTTAAAAGAGTTAACCTTGGTGTTCAATTAAATATTTTGGAGACCACTACTATATATGGAGTCTATATATATGGCCGAAAAGTACCTGGAACTGTTATAGACATCAAATTTCAAATCAATGGATATGATGAGACTAATAATGGACCAAATAATACAATATACCGCCAAATCGATTTAAATATATCTTATACTGATGGATGGTATTATCAAGATTTTTCTAGTTCCCCGAAAACTCTTACAAAAGGAAATTATTCTTTAGTTATGAATGGAACAGAAATTGAAGATATTACCGATAAAGATTCTATATATTATTGGAAATTTAATGAAATTGAACCTATTACTCCAAATTTATATATATCGGAATATGTAAATTCTTGGAGTATTGGTAAAGTAAATTCTACATACTTGCATAAAATAGTTCAAAAAAGAAATGTAATATATTGGCCAGAAGTTTTATCAATGCGAGCTGAAATTGATGGACAGGATTATGATATCTTAAATGGATCAAGTGAAGGAACAGGAAATTTAACTTTGACAGGTTTAAATTTCGCACCTACCCTTAATTTTAATATTCCAATTAAGACGAATCAATCTATTCAATTAGTTTTCAATGTAAATTATAGCATTAAAGCTGAAGGAATCCTATATTCTGATAGTACTGTATTAATTACTGAAAATCAACCTAATTTATGGAGTTTAACTTTTAATACTACTCGATATTTCATTACACATTCAATAATGTTTTATTATCTTAAAAGTTGGATAAACTTGTTTATTTCAAGAGATTCAGGTCAAGGTTTTGAAGATATAACATTAGATATTACAAACAATGAAATAGATCACATCCTAATTTTCTCAAATGATACAATAATAAATGCAGGTTCTTATCAAATAAAAGCAAACTCCCCCAATATTGATTTTAATCTAATTTTTCCAAATTATGAATGGGAGATTGAAAAAA
>CAYSZJ010000025.1:0-40401 GCA_964435435.1 uncultured archaeon | reverse complement strand
AATACGTAACAAAATAACTTTTTTTATTGTTTTGATCTTCTTTATTAATTCATAGGTCTAATTAATTATATGGAAAACCAAGATAATTTAGAATTCAAGAAATCATATCCATATATTTTCTCTTTTTTTTATTTAGCTCAAGGCTTATATAACGGGATATAATATATTGTAATTCCATTTTGGTTAATAAGTATAATGACAATCGATTTAGCAGTGATCTTAGGCATCTTTTCAATTACAGTTATTCCTTGGGCATTGAAATTTTTAATAGGGTTATTCAATGATAAATTTGGGACAAAAAAGTTTGGAAGGAGAAAATTATGGATTTTAATTTTTGGTGTGTATGCTGGAATTTGGTTTATTATTACAGGTTTTACAATAAATTTACAATCAAGCAACACAATTCTTGATTATATTTTACTCTATGCACTTATGTGGAATATTGGTATTGCTGTTTCTGATACTTCTTTAGATGGATTAATATTAGACGTTACACCAAAGGAAAAATTGGGGAAAGTTCAAGGATATACGTGGGCAATGAATCTATTTGGAAGCCCTGGCGGGGGTATTATTTTAGGAGCATTATTTCTAGCGTTTAATGCGATACCTTTATTGTTTGTTTTTGAAGGATTTCTATTAATAATCTCAAGTATTTTCCCATTTTTTGTTAAAGAAAAACCACTTCCAGAAGAAATTCATGTTTGGAAAAATATGAAAACAATTATTACTAAGGGAAAAAACTGGAAAGCCTTCACATTTTCATTTTTAGATTCTATTCCCTATGGTATTGTGACAATAACATATACAATTTTAATTTTGCTTTATGCTCCAAATTCTCCTAATTCAGGTCCAGTAACATCGCTATCATTAGAAGGACTAGCATTAGAGGTTTTTTTAATTTATGTTATTCTCGGTGCGATTAATGGGGCGGGTGTGATTGTAGGAAGTATTGCAACTGGAAGAATAGCAGACAATAATCGGAGATTAGCAGTTTATATAGCAAACATTACATATATCCCATTTTTAATCTTATGTGTTTTATTCCGCGGACCGTATATTCTTGGTGGTATAATGATCTTTCTATTAGGTGCTGCTCAGGGCGCTCTTATGGCTTCGTACCAATCTATTCGCGGGGATCTTTCAAAACAATATCCAGAATTAAATAGCACTTATTTTGCAATAGTGATTTCTTGTCTAAATCTTGGACAGTCTGTAGGAATGGCAATTACCAGTGGACTAATAATAATTTTCTCATCATTGTTTAATGAATATTATGAGACCTTTTTCTTTATTATGTTAATTATGGCGGGGTTTCAATTTCTTAGTTTTTTAATATTTTATACTATTAATCGTAAAGAATATGAGCATAGGGATATATTACAGAAAATTAATAACTAAAAATAGCACCTAATAGAAAACCATCTTTAATTATATTAATTTTTATATTTTCGATAATTCATTAATTTGAGGCTAAATGAATAAGATAAACAGAGTTATTCTTTGCATTATTGATGACGTCAGAGCAGCATTTTTTTTTAATTTGATACGTAAAGGATTCCTCCCTAATATGAAGAAATTAATGGAAAAGGGAACGTATTCTGAGAATTTTATAACTGATTTTCCTCCCATCACGTATCCTACCCAAGTATCTCTTTTAACAGGAACTTACACAGGAAATTATAAAAAAGAATTATGTCACGGTATACCCTTAATAAATTGGATGAATCGTGATTATTCTCCACCAATTCTAAGAAGTTACGCCGCTGCAAACATGCAAATCTATAAACTTAATGAAGAAATTGGTAATAATTGTAAGACAATTCTTGAAATGATAGATGATGGAAATACTGCAAGTATAGCTCAATTTATTAGTAGGGGATCTAATTATTTTTTTCCTGAAAGAAAAACAAAACTTGCTATGTTTTATCTCGTTTTAAAATATTTCCCAAGTGTAAGGCGAAGACTCATCAGGGCTAATTCAGGAATAGTACAAAAATTGATTGAGATTTTCAATAAACCAAAAAGGTTTTTTGATGATTCAGAGCCTCCTATTTGCTCTTTATTATGGTTTATATCCTCAGATCTATTAATGCATGCTTATGGATTCGATTCATTTATTTATAAATTGAATTTGTTGCATATTGATAAAGTCATTGGCATTTTACTTGATAATCTAGAAAAATTAGGGTATCTAGAAGATACAGCTATTGCAATCACTTCTGATCATGGGAACTATAAAGCAAATAAAGTGGGTAATTTATCTGATTTTTTTAAACAAAATGAGCTTACTCATTATCATCCTCGCAAAAATTTAAAGGGAAATATGAATATTTCTGAGTATGCGGGTGTAGGGTTTTTCAATTTTAAGGGTTTAAACGATCCAGAATATAAATATAAATGGACTCGTCCTACTCTTAAGGAGCTTGAAAATTATGGGCCAAGAAGAATAAATTTATTAGAACAGTTATTTAGAATAGAAGGAAGTCATATGATGTATTATAGAGATGATGAGAATACACATAATAAAGGAGTTATTCATTTAAAAAGAAAAATCAATGATAATGACACAACTTTATCTGGAGTAATTGAATATCAAGGAGGCGGTATAGAATATAAAACTCGTTATATTTCTGATGATAATGATAATGATATTTTTGGGTATTTAAATGATGATATAGCAAGTCGATTATTGGATGATAAATTTCATTCTATTAATGAATGGCTGGAAGCAACTCATCATCTTGATTTTCCTATGTTCCCTGACTTGATACCCCGCCATTTTAAAAATCCTAGAAGTTCTGATTTAGTTTTGAGCAATGATGGAACTGTGGTTTTTAATATACATCATGGGAGAAGAAAGAATAAGAATATTTATGACCATGATCTTGGTCTTAGAAAATGTATGGTTGTTCCATTAATAATTGGAGGATCATTAGAAATCCCCCACAAACATATTCCCTTTTGTAAAATTACCGATATTGTTCCAACTTTATTGAAGCTTTTAGGAAAAGCACCACATAAAAGTGTTATAGGGGAAAGTTTAATATAATTTTATACAAATAAATTTTTTTAAATTCTTTTAAGTATAATTTAAAATAACTTCTCATTTTTAAAGAGGTTGATTGAATAATCCACAATTTCTTTTGCACCTTCAGCATTTTTCCATTCTTTAAATTTAACCCATTTATGTGGTTCTAATCTTTTATATGTCTCATAAAACTCCTGAATTTCCTTTAGTTTGTGTTTATGGACATTTTCGATATCATTATAGCCGCTAAATCTAGCATCATTAACTAAAACAGAGAGAATTTTTGGATCATCTCCATGTTCATCTTCAATAATTAAGGCACCAATAACTCGAACCTTTACAATACACCCCACTTCTAGTGGTTCATAACTTAATACCATTATATCTAGAGGATCATTATCATCTGACCAAGTTTGGGGAATAAAACCATACTCTACAGGAAAAATAACAGATGAGGGTATAATTCGATCCAATACAAAAGCTTCCCATTCCTGTTTATACTCATATTTATCTCTTGAACCGCTAATAACTTCAATTATAGCATTTAAAATAACTGGAGGGTTATCTCCAGGTGGGATATCTCTCCACAGATTCATAATTTTCTAAATTTAAATATACTTTTTATATATAACTTCGCAATTATTAAAGTAATACAAAAGAAGATTTCTTAAAATATTAATTTTAATTAATTTTAATTAAATATTCTTTTATCCAACTTATAATTTGGTCTCTTACTTTTCTAAAGATTTCTTTTTTATATTCTTCGGTTCCTGATACGCCTGATGGATCTGGGAAAGATTTGTGTATCATTTTTTTAGCTCCAGGAAAAACAGGGCAAATTTTTTGTGCATTATCACATACTGTCACTACTAAATCAAATTCAATTCCATAAAATTCTCTAATATGTTTAGATCTATGATTTGAGATATCGATCCCAATTTCTTTCATTACTTCTATTGCCATTGGTTTAACAAATGCAACTTCAGTACCTGCACTATAGGCTTCAAATTTGTCATTATAAAGTGAATTTATCATACCCTCAGCCATTTGGCTTCTTGCAGAATTATGGGTACAAATAAACAAGATTCTTTTTTTTTCCATTTCTTAGTGCACCTTAAATAGAATAGCATAATTTTTAGTTATTATTTGTATTTGAGATATTAATATAACCCTTATCATATTAACTAGTTTCTGAAATACTGTTTAATTTAATATACTGCGAAATAAAAGAAAATTCGATATAAATTATATATGATATAGAATCTATATAGTCAAGTATGCAGGAGACATCTCTGAGATAATAATAAATAATTTAGTTTAATTATTATTATAGGATTCAATAAAAACTAATTCTTAAGAAGAGAAATAATTTACAATTAAGCAGATTTATAAATTACTTTTTATATTTTTTCAGTGCCAATTAATAATACCATGATATAATCTGCAACAGCTTCAATTGCATCAGATATCGCTTCAAGAATATCGAAAACATTCCCTGCAGTGAATACAGTAAAAGAGTTAACATCATATTCAGTATCTTGAAGATTTTTTCTTAATTTAATATTAAGTAGATCTACTTCATGCTCTAGTTGATTAATTTTCTTTACGTAATCTTTTAAATGTTTTCTTTCTTCAAGTAAATCGATTACCATTTTATCTAAAAATTGAACACAATCAACTGTATTTTTCATCATTTCCAAGATTAAATTAATGGTTTCTATGCTGCTTTGTTCCCAAAATTTTAATGGAATAGTATTGATTCTACGAGCAACTCCTGTACAGCAATTTGCAACATCATCCATTCTTTTAATTAAATGTGATAGGTCTTGTCGTATGCTTGGATTTAATTCACCTCTTGAAACATCTTTTTGGATTTCTCTTCTTAATTTATCTGCATCTCTTTCTAAAACATCAACTTCATGAAAAATTTCGTGAGATTTCTCAAGATCTTTTTCTTTTAATAAAATCTGTAAACCAGAATCTAGTCTTTTTACACATTCTTGAACTACTTGCGCGTGTTTAATGGACTTCTCTAGCGCATTGACTGCAGTCTCTCGCTTTAAATACTCAATTAAAGATCCTATCAATATCACCTATTTTTTCCACTATTTATAAGTTCTATATAGTTATATATAATATATATATTTTTTATAATTTGTCACGAAAATCCAAAAATACTTAGCCCATAATATAAAAAACCCGCAAAAATGGCAGCAACTGGAAATGTAAGAACCCAGAAAGCTCCCATCTTAGCTAGCCCTTTATAATCCATTTCTTTTTTTTGAGCAAGATTTAACCCAATAATACAAAATACAATCACATGGCTATGTGAAATTGGAAGTCCAAATAAAGTAGCAATCATTAAAATAAACGCTGAACTCATTTGAATAATAAATCCCTCACTAGGACGTGTAGCTATCATATGAGAAGCTAAATTTTTGATGACATATCTTGCAGCAAAATAAATACCAAGAAAAGCAAAAATCCCGCATACAATAACAAAACTGATATATTCACCATTGCTTATAGAATTATTTTCTCTTAGACTCAAAAGAATTCCTAAAGCCTCCCCAGAATTAGCCCCAACCCAAATCTCAGCAAATAAAACAGCGAACAGTAATAACCATTTAAAAGATTTTTCAGATTTTTCAATCTGATTAAGACCTCTTAAACGAGATAAAAATAATTTAGCGCTAATTTTAAAGAATATATAGGTTATTAATAATCCTAATAATGGAGAAATGAACCAACTTAAAATAACATCTCTTAATTTATCATAATTAAATGCAGTATTGAGATCAACTCCTCCTTGAAAAAGAGAATAAACGACAATTACTCCAACAATACTTCCAATTAAAGAATGAGTGCTACTTAGAGGAATCCCAGCAAAACTACCAATAACTAACCATATTATACTACTAACCAAGACCGTTAAAAGCATATAATTAGTATATTTTTCTTCTAGACCTTCACCTAAAAGACTTTTACCAACAGTTTCTGGTACGAAACCTTGGCTAAAAATAATCATGCCTGCGCCTATAGCTACTCCTCCTAATATCAAAGCTATTTTAAATTTTAATACCCCAGCGCCTATTAATGCTGAAAGAGTCTCATCATTAGCCCCTATTGAAAAGGCTAGACCAACAGTCATAACTATTAAAACTAAAATTAGAGCTAAATTGATATCATCAGCCATATCAAATCAAAATAATTTATTTTTAATCGAAAATTAAGTATTTAGTTGCTAAGAATTGGATGTTTTCTGAAAAGTTTTTAATATGATCGGCTAACATCATTACATCTTCTATTAATTCTTTAAGATAAATGAATGTTCGTGATAAATAATCCATATCGTAGTTATATAATCGGTTTAATAGCTGCCATTCTTTTTTTCTCATTTTTCTTCTTTCTTCTTTGATTTTTTCACAAATATCATGAGCTTTACTTAAATCGGAACCTATTAATTTGACGGCATCAGCTAAATCATTGGAGATTATCTTTAAAGATTTAAGAATATTTAAAATTTGTAATTTAAATTCTTCATCGGGGAATACAACTCTATAAAGAAGCATTTTATTGGCTAAAAATTCCCCAATATTTTTTATATCATTTATTTTATTGAATAATTTTAATCTATCTGCTTTTGAAAACATTAATTTTGACTTGAATATTTTAGATTCAAATCTCTTCTTAATCTTGACTTCTGTATTAGTATCTATCACATAATGCAAATTTTTCTCAAAATTTGCAAAATTTTCCTCTACAAGAAATTCAATTCCTTGTATTAACTTTAAATTTTGGTTATTTATTACATCCATGAAAAGATGAGTTAACGCATCTATACTTAGCTTACTAATTTCTTTTTCACTAAGCTCTTCCATCTTAATCAACTATAATAATAATTTATGCCTAATTTATTCAGTTCTCTATATATTACAATATATTTCAATATAAATACTATCTTAAATATAGTTTTATGATTCAATTATTAATCTTCAAATAATTAAACGAGACTTGAAAGTATAAACAGAATTAAATTCTAATCAATTTGCCAATTAATAAGAGAAACAATTAAATTTGTTTTTGATAAAGCTCCTCTAGTCATTTGTCCTATAAAGCTTTCCTTGCCAAACACTCTTTTCAGTATTTTTCTAACAATTTCTTTCTCAGTGTAACCATTTTTGAGGAGTTCTTTATATTTTTCATAAACCTTTAAATGCATTTCTTGAATTTCATTCATCTTTTTAATTAGAAAATCTCTTCCATGTAGAACACCATTTCCAGCTGAAAAAATTAAAAGTTGATCCATCCCCTCTGTGAAGTTGTAAAGAGATTGGTGCGATTGATAAATTAATGAGATATCCTCCTTTATATCACTATTTCCACCGAATATCATCTTATATTTTGGCTGTACTGCATCTGCTACAAAAGCCCATTGTTGTTGTTTTTCAATTAAAGTAATCAACTCTGGAGCGTGACCGGACATTGGAAATAAGTCAAATTTGTACTTTTTTGATTTTGTTATAATTGGGCCATTTATAACTTCAACATTGACAGGTAATAATTTTGGTCCCCACGCCATTTGACGATAATCTGGATATGTATTACCATTTTTTAAAATTTCTATTGCTTTCTCACTTGCATATATAGGAATTCCAAATTCTGTATTCAACAAATGAGCACCTCCAGCATGATCTTCATGTGTATGGGTAATAAAACACTTATCAATCATTTTATCCGGAGGAAGTGATTGTACGAATTCTCTTAAATCTTTTTCTCCACCAGGTGCTCCTGAATCAATAAGAAGACCATCAACTAAATAACAAGAAGTCCAATATGGATAAGGCATTAATTCGTTATCTGATGCCCACTGCCATTCTATAATTTCATTATTAGAATGATAATCTACTTTAACTGCCAAAAATCAGAGTCTCCTATTAAATTTTGGAAATATTATCTAGATAATTTTTATTTACCTTTCCATTTTGGTTTTTGCTTTTGTATTCTTGCCATAACTCCCGTCATAAAATCTTTTGATGTTAATAATTGAGAATTTACAAGGCCTTCTAGTTCTAATCCGAATTCAAAATTCTGTCCATATATATCATCAATTAACTTTTTCCCTAGACCCACTGCTAATGGGGCACTGTCAATTAATTCATCTGAGTATTTTTTTACTAATGCATCTAATTCTTCTCTATTTTTTGCTACACCATTTACTACGCCCATTCTATATGCTTCTACTCCGTTAAAATTTCTTCCTGTTAATACAATATCCTTTGCATGCATAATCCCACAGATGCGCGTTAGTCGTGTAGTACCTGAAACATCAGGAATAATACCTACTTTTACTTCAGGCATACTAAATGTAGCGTCTTCTAAAGCAAATCGAAAATCACATGCAAGTGCTAACTCAAATCCTAGACCTAAACAAAAGCCTTCAATTCTAGCTATAAATGGCTTTTCTATTTTTCCAATTTTTGTTACAATTGGGTGAAATTTAGTATTTAAGAAATACCTAAAACGAGGTGGTGAATTTAAATCAGGGCTTCTTTCCCCTCCAGAAGAATCCCGACCTGCTAGAGTATTCAAGTCAATTCCAGAGCTAAAATAATCTGCCGCTCCTGTTAAAATAATAATCCTAGTTTTTGAATTTTCTGCTTCTTCAATTGCTTCATCTAAACCGTTTATAACTTCCCAATTTATTGCGTTTCTTTTCTCTAAGCGATTCAATTTAATTGTAGTTATTGTTTGGTCCTCATTTTCTTCTACTAAGACTACATTATTTGCGCTAATTTTTTTTCACTCATTAATATAATTCAATTCAAATTGAATAATTAAAAGAATTAAGGAAAATTGAAATAAAAATATTGAGAATAGAAATCATTAATTAGCTTTTATTTCTTTAGGAGGGATAAATACCTCTCTCGGACCTGTTCTGGTTAGATGTATTGCTTCTTCAGGACAATGATGAGCACAGACACCACATCCTATACATTTGTCTGGATTAACAATTGCAACATTATCCTCAGCATAGATTGTTTCCATAGGACACATCTCCAAACATGTTCCACAACCTACACAAGAGTCCTCATTCACTTCAGCAAGATAAGATGATACCGTATGTAATGGCATTATTCCACCACGATACATCCTAATAATGCCACAACAACATTTACAACAATTACAAATGGCTTCAATGCCTCTATTTACATCAGAATGCACATGAATTACTTTATGTATAAGCCCATAATCTTCTGCTTCTCTAAAGATTTTTATAGCCTCCTCTTTAGAAATTCGTCGTCCAAATTCTTTTTCTATAGCAAATTGAGCACTTTTATCAAAAAGAAAACAATTATTCTTAGATGCTCCTAATTTGCATGGATCATTCACAAGATCTTGATGATGACGGCAATAACAATGGCCTAGGGCAATATCATCGTATTCCTCAACGTATTTTTTGACATCCTCAAAGGGTATCACAGTTTCAATTCCCACTTCCACTTCTTTCTCTACAGGGAGAGTTCTATCTGTAGGAGGTAAATTTTTAAAAGTGTTAATCATAGTTTCATAGTTGGCTTGATTTAACCGACTCCTTTCCGAAAAAAGCTTTTCAAACAATTTTGCTAATTTTATATGTTTTTCATCCGTCTCTCCCCTCAAGTTGGTATATTCGAATATTCCTGGGAATGGCCCCATCAATCTATACACCATCACACCCGCACTCCTACTTTTCGCACCAATAATGATCCCATTATACATTAAAACATCAAGCATTTTGAGGATGGATTCCTCATCCATATCTGTTCTCTCTTTAATTTGTTCAAGTGTTAACGAGGGTTTTTTAAATATTAACAAAAATTTAGCTTGGTCTTCAGTTATTAGGTTCTGGAGTAGTTCTATTAAAGTATCACTGACAGGAATAGGAAATACTCCTGCTTTAACAATAGTTCTTGCTACTTTATACCAAAATTTATCAATCAATTTTATAACCTACATAAAGAAGATCTGTATTTTTAATTAAATGATAAAAAAATACATGATTTAATTATATTTCGGACTTTATATTCACAAAGCCTATTGACTCTCATAATTTTAAAGTTAAAATTATCTTAAAATTATTAAAAAAAACAAGGGATTGAGGTATAATTATATGATGAGAAAGATCCAAGAGAGAATTAATATTTTAGAGAATTCTATAATGGTTTTGGAATCGATTCTAAAAAATTTAGACCACCGAAATCAATCTTTTCCCCTTAATCATATCCAAAATCGCATTAATACCTATAAACGTGAAATTAAAATACGTAAAGATTTTCCATCTTAAAAATTCTCAAATCACTTTTCTTATTTAAAAATATTAATTAAGTTAAAACGCGGCTTTTAGCCTCTTAGATCGTATTGAGTCCTTAAATATTTAACTTATTAAATCTGAAAATAATGTTAGCTTTTATACAGTAAATTAGATAGTAAATCAAAAAGATTTAGTTTAATCTAATGGAACAAGAAAAACTCGAATTGAAAAAAAGATACATAGGGGTATTCTCTTTAAATTATTTTATTCAAGGAATTGTGCAGAGTATTTTTACAACAATTATTCCTATCTATTTACTACAATTAATTGGAACTGTAGATGCAGGAGAGATTGCCTCTATAATGTCATTAGTCCTTCTGCCGTTTGGAGTAAAGTTCATTTATGGTATGTTATCTGACAAGTTTGGTTTTAAAAACATAGGAAGGAGAAAGCCTTGGATTATAGGGCCTAGTATTATATCAGGCTTATTATGGGTATTCTTACCATTTATTTTAACACCTTCAAATGCTATGACAATGGTGTTGGTACTAGGTATCTTTATTGTCATAGGAGTAGCTATGGCAGATACCGCTATAGATGGGCTAATTTTAGATTTATATCCAAAAGAAAGGCTAGGTCGTGTGCAGGGCGTATGTTGGGGATTTAGATCTGTGGGTATAATTGCAGGTGGTCCTTTATTAGTTGTTTTTATTTTATTAGCAGGAGGGATTATAGAATATGCTTTTATAGGTTTAGGGATAGCGATGATACTTTTCTCGTTTTTAATAGTAATCGTTAAAGAGCTTAAAAAATCTATAGAAGTAAATGTAATTGATAATTTTAAAGTAATTTTTGGTAAAGCAAAGAATTGGAAAGTATATATATTCTCTTTATTTAATTCAATAGTGGATGGTGTAATATTTTTATTTATTCCTCTTTTTATTCTTATTCAATGGGGATTGGTTGGTGCTACTGGCACTAGTATTGATTTAATTGGTGATCCAACAAGAGAACATTTATATGCACCTAATGCGTTATCTGCATTCATTATTGGATTAGGTGTTATTGTTGGGGCTTTAATTGGAGGGAGAATGGCTGATTTACAGTCAAGGAAGCGTAGTGTTTATATATCATTGTTAATAACAACGATCTCCTTCCTATTATTTTTAATACCAGTGAATTGGTCAATATTAATGTTATTTGCATTTCTTTTAGGGGGGGCTGCTGGTTGGAAAAATTCTGCTTTTTCTGCTGTAATTGCTCAGGAGTCTCAATTATATCCGGATTATGATGCGACTTATTATGCGACGTGTAATTCATTTGCTAATTTAGGAGCCACAATTGGATTAGAATTAACGAGTATACTATTCGCATGCTTAGTTGGATTACCCACATTTGCAATTTATGCTATTATTTTCTTATTCATGGCAATACTAATAAATATCGATTTCATACCATTTCTAACAATTGATCCGAATGAATATGAAATAAATCCAATAGATAAAAAGTAGAAATTATCTTTAAAAATAATTACCCTAACTTTTTTTCTAGTAAAATTTTTTTAATAAATTCTTGTTAAAATAGATCCATTTCGAAAAATTTTTATCATTATATAGATGATAGACTACACGTACTTTCACTCTAATTCTTAAAAATAGGTGTTCTAAATTAAAGTAGATTACGCTGAGAGGGTAAAAAGAATTCCAAAATATATTTTTGTAGAGATTGAACAGCTAATAGCAGAAAAGAAGAAAAAAGGCATGGATTTTATTTCACTAGGTATAGGAGATCCCGATTTAGCAACTCCAGACTTGATTATTAATACATTAGTTGAAGAAGTCAGAATCCCAGAAAACCATAATTATCCTGCAAGTATGGGTGAAGAGGATTTTAGAAATGTTGTTGCAAAATGGTATAAGGTAAGATTTAACGTTAAATTGGACTTTAAAGATGAGATTTCAAACGTAATTGGTGGAAAAGAAGGTGTAGCTAATATTGCGAGAGCTTTTATTAATCCAGGAGATATAGTTCTTTGTCCTAATCCGGGATATCCTGTTTATGAAAATGGGGCAACAAAACTATGCGATGCTGAACCCTATCCGATGCCTTTAATAAAAGAAAACAAGTTTCTTCCAGATTTAGAAGCAATTGACACTAACATTCTTAAAAAAGCGAAAATGATGTATCTCAATTATCCTAATAATCCTACTGGCGCGATAGCCCCAAAACAATTTTTAAGAAAGGTTGTTGATTATGCCGAAGACTATAACTTTTTCATAGTATATGATAATCCATATTCTGAATTTACATTTGATGATTATATTGCGCCAACAATATTACAAGTAGATCAAAATCATGTAGAAATTAATAGTGCCTCTAAAATGTTTAATATGACTGGTTTTCGATGTGGTTGGATAGCAGGTAATAAAGAAATAATACAAGGAGTAAGGAAAGTTAAGTCTCAAATTGACTCTGGATGTCCAAAGTTCATACAGAAAGCAGTGATGAAAGGTTTAAATGAATATAAATCTGAGGAAAAACCTGAAATAGTAAAAAAAACTGTAAGAGTGTATGAAAAAAGAAGAGATATTTTAATACAAAGATTAAATGATATGGGATGGAGAACAGAAAAACCACAGGCAACCTTTTATGTGTGGACACAAATTCCTGAAAAATTTTCTGAAGAGAGTAGCATGGATTTCGTAAAAAAATTGATAGAAGTAGGAGTAGTTGCCACACCGGGGACAGGTTTTGGGAAACATGGAGAAGGTTATGTGAGATTTGCTTTAACTCAACCTGAAGAAAAAATTAAAGAAGCCTTAGAAAGGATAAAGCCCATTCTTGATTAAAGTAAAATAAAATAATATAAAAAAAATTTTAATAAATTTAAAAAGATTGAAATAGATTCTTATCATCTGGAAGATTTCCTATATTTACTCCAAAGATATCCCTGTCTTCTCTCATCAACATTTTCTATATTTTCGTCAAATTCTTTTGAGTTATCAAACATCATCATAACTGGAGTTTTATAAGAATCCCAATCTTTATAATAATCCAATATCAGATCCATTCTATCTGATTCTTTTTCCAGCATTTTTCACCTCCTTTTTTAATTTAGTTTTTCACTAGAGGCCCTAAATGCTAATTTTGACCAATTTCGAATAGTTATTATTGATATATAGTGTTAAAAGAGAACAAATCAGTAAAAATTATAAGAAAGAGGTCAAGAAATTTGATTTATTCTCTCTTAATAATACTACGGATGAGTACCTTAAATGTAGGTAAAGGTAATTTACACCAATAATCCATAGTATTATGTGAAAAACTCATTAATAAGTAAATGTGAAAAGATCTATTTAAATTTTACCCATTGATTTCCCATTATATCTAAATATTAGATTTTTTACAATTAAGTAATTTGATAATCTTTTTCACTTAATCAAAAACGTAGAAAAAAGAGATTTTATAAATTTTTTAATTTTGGATCCATAGCATCTCTTAAGCCATCTCTACTTCTTCTGTTTCTAATAGTAATTGTGGTTTTTCCATGTTATTCTTTCCCTATTATCATTCTTTTTAATTCTTAAGATTATTCTTAATTAGGTAATGTCCTATTTAAAAATTGTATTAAGTTATTTCTGAATCTATATTTTTCCCACAATTCAAAATATTAGAATATTTTGCCTATTTTGTGAAAAGTAATTTTAAAAACTCTTTAAATTAATCAATCTTTTAAATTCATAATAAAAATTCAATCAATGAGCTTTTGATTTGAAACCATGCAAACTAAAATTGTATTAGTAGGGGCAGGTTCCACCTCTTTTGGTCCACCAATGTTTAATGATATTTTTCTAAGTGATTTGTTGGAAGGTTCTACTGTTGTACTTCATGATGTAAATAAAAGTAAATTAGAGATGGTTTATAATATTTTAGAGATTGAAAATGAAAGACAAAAAAATAAAATTTATCTTGAAAGAACAACAAACAGAGCTAAAGCCTTTAAAGATGCTGATTTTATCATTAATTCGATTGAAGTTGGAAATCGAATGGAATTATGGCGTCAAGATTATGAAATACCGAGAAAATATGGGGCAACACAAATATTAGGGGAGTGTGGAGGTCCTGGAGGGGCTTTCCATGCATGGAGAATAATCCCTCCAATCGTCGAAATTGTTAAAGATGCTGAAAAATTTTGTCCAAATGCTTTTTTGATTAACTTCTCCAATCCATTATCTCGAGTATGTTTAGCGATAAAGAGAAGTGTCAAAGAGTTAAAATTTATTGGCTTATGCCACCAAATCGCATTTTTGGTAAGACATTTACCTAACATGTTTAAAAAATCGATTAAAGAGCTAAAAATGGAAGTAGGAGGCCTAAATCATTTCGCATTCTTATTGAGTCTAGAGGATTTGTTAACAGGAAAAGATTTAATGCCTACTTTTAATGAACAAGCCTTAGATTATTTTAGAGGATATGAACATCGATTTGAATTCTCCACGCTTACTTTTGAAATTTTCAGAAGGTTTAGATGGTTTTGTTATGCTGGGGACAACCACCTAGGAGAATACTTACAATTTGGGGAAGAATTTACACAAACCCAAGATATGATAGATTGGATAAATTTTATAGACAATGAGGGACAGTTTATCTACAACAAATTTCTCAGATACCATAAGAGGTGCAAAAGAGGAAGATATCCAAGTAAAGGCATATTATTCGGGAGACCTTCTGGAGAAAGGGCAGTTCCAATTATTGAAGCAATAATCAAAAATAAAAATTCCTATGAATTTGCAGTTAATATTCCTAATGATAATATTATAGACAATTTACCACAGGATCTAATCCTAGAGTGTTCAGCAACAGTTAATAAAAATGGTATTCATGGAGTTAAATTAGGAAAGATTCCTAGAAATATTGCTGCTTTACTCCGCATTGAAGCTTCAATACAAGATTTATGTGTAGATGCTGTGTTGAATAAATCTAAAGATCTTGCAATTGCGTGTTTAGCCACTGATCCTAATGTGGGAAGTTTTGAAATTGCAGAAGAGATGTTTGATGAAATGATTCAATTACAAAAAAAATATCTTCCTAAATTTAAGTGAACTTCTTTCATTTATAACTATTATTTGTTTTAAGCAAGAAAAAATCTAGTTCTGATATATTTATTAATTTTAGTTTCTATTATACTTAAAGTAGAAGTTAATTTATTCTAACAAATGAAATCTGACAAAAATAGTAAGTCTGAAGAGAAGCTTAAGAAAGCTACAGAATTACTTCAAAAGCTTTGGTGGTTTTGTTTTTATTTGATTATAGCACCATTAGCAACTGCTTTTACTGGGTTTTGGATTTTTAGCTTATTCCCTGGAGGAATTTATCTAGCATTACCCCTTTCTTGTATAACGTTTATGTTTGCGTTACTATTTTTTTATAAAGCATTTGATAAATACAGAAATAGACCTTTTTTCTTGAATAAGGAAAACAATCTAATTGCTAGAATTCATATTTTATTTTTAATTGCTATAGTATCTTTTATAGTTGCTCCTATATTTGTTATTATTTCTCCTGTAGATTATTCATTTGCGCTACTTCCTTTAATTAGCTTTATTTTTCTGTATAATATTGTATATTATTATTATTATTTCCAACCACTTGGTTTTTATGACATAAATGAGGATGAATTCAAACATACAATCAATCTAAGGTTGATGATTAAACAACCTTACAACTTTATAATTGTAATTAATTATATCATCCATATCATATTTCTAGCGTTTACAATTTCTACAAATCTATCATGGCTTTTTTGTCTCATAACAAATTTTATATTTTATTTCATCACATATTTCAATACAAAAATCCAGCGCAGTAAAATAAAAGATAAAATTAAAGAAAAAAAATCATTTTTACAAGATCTAACCATTTTCAAGCAAAAATTCGTAGTCTCAATAGTTAGTCTAATTTTTGTATTATTAATTCAAATGCCATTTGTTATAGTGATTACATCTATTCTATCAGGTGTTCAGTATACTTTATTAGAATTAATTAATAGCTCCTTCTTAACTATAATATTTATAATTGCCTATTTTAAGTCCAGATTTTACATTCTTTTTCATTATAGCAGCAAATTAAGTATATATAATAACTCTGAAAGAAATAATGATATCAAAAATGATGTAGAAAAAATTAAGTATCAAAAGTATAATTCTGCTTTATCTGGAGTATTAATCTTGTTCATAATTCTATTTAGTTTTTTGATAAATAATCCCACTTTAATATTACTTATACTTCCCTTCCTTTACATTCCCTTTTATTATGAGCAAAAAACAGAATTTTGTCCTAAGAAGTATAATAAATATGTTTTTTTATTTAATACGATTGGGATTTTAACATCTATCTCATTTGGAGTTCTTCCTCTAATCTCACCTGTTTTTCTTATAAATATTCAGTTTATTGTGTTTTTTTTATCTTTATATCTCATTCTGCAAATTTTTGTCAAATTTGATTATTTCAACAAAGAAAATATTATAATATATCAAAATATAATTGCTGTTATCAGTTTTTCCTTAATAGCATACTCATTCTTTCCCATTTTAATTTTTGAATATATTAGATTTACATCAGACCCAATAATCATATTGTTTTCAAATTTTTTACTTCATTCAACTATTATTTTAATAATTTTATTGGTTTCATTTTATATTTTGTACGCTCGGATCTTTTATGCAAAACGGTCAAAACTATTTAGAATATGTGTATTTACAAACATTTTCTTAATAGAATTGTTTATCTTCATTTTAATTAATTTAAGGACATTTTTTATTGTTGAAATATTTAGTTTTTTCCAAGTCTTAATAGTTTCCTCTATACTATTTCCTATAATTTTCATTCTCTTCATTTTTGTAAATTATCTTATAGGATTGTTTTCTCATAACGATTTTTTAATCTATAGTTATTATTCGTTCTGGGTACTAATTTTAAATATTTTTCTGGCGATAGGTATTAATTCATTGAATAGTTTTATAGTTTTAACATTAGATCTACTATTTTTATCCATTTTTAGTTATATTAACTTAAAGTTTGGATTAAAAATAGAAAGAATAAAAGAATCTACATTCAAAAAATTTGTAGATATAAATTCTTACTTAATGACGATAGAGCTTGCTGCATTGTTTTTCTTTTTCTTTTACTCTATTGTGTTAGTAAATTTAATAATGTACCTAAAAATAGTATTTTCCATTTATTTCTCTTTACTAATTATGACTGTCTTCGTTAACTTACTCTCTAGGAATGAACTTCTGTTTTCAAAATTAGTAACAGTTAAAATAAATTTAATAACATTAGGTTTTAGCGCGGGATTAGCCTTTTATTATTCATTTATTCTCACAACCAACACTTTTTATGTAATTTTAATTCCTTTTATGTGTTTTTTCTCTATTTTATTTTTTCCAATATTTTACCTATTAAAAATGAAAATTTATGAGAATTTATCTCGCAAATTCTTATTGATAGATTGTGTTTTAATAGCAGCGTGTATAATATTAATCCCTACTATTATCAGTTTAGACCGTTTTTTTCGTTTAGGATTGCCTATTGATACCATTTCAGTAGTGAATTATTCACTATATATCGTGTTTGGTATTCTAACCTTTACTTACTATTTAATAAAACACTATCAAATGAAAGATATATACACTATGAGGATTCTAAAAACTCAAGTTTTTATAGAAGTAGTCTTAGCTGGAACGACTGTTTTCTATTACATTTTTCTCCTATTATCTGGAACTCTTTATAAGTTTCTTTTACCTTTCATTGCTGCATCAATTTTCTTCTATTTGCCAAGTGTATACTCTTATAAAAAAAGATTATTTAATGAGAATATCCTTAAGAAGTTCATATTAGGTAATAGTTTAATATTATCAGGATTAATTATTTCAATTCCAAGCATTGTTGGATTAGAATTAGTAAGATTGGGCTTAAGCACCCATATCGTCCATATTATTACAGTGACTCTTTTTCTATTTTTTGGCACTCTAAAATTCTTAAACTTTTTGTCTAAAAAGTTTCTAATAAAGGAAAGAAGTATTAATTTTCTAAAATTAGTTCAAACATTTACTTGGTTGATAATTTCAATCTTTATTGTCTTAGAGTTGCCCATAATTTTCTCTTTTCATTATTTTAGCCCTTTTATCATTAGCAGTTCATTCTTGATATTTTTTATTTTAAATATTTATACTTTGATCCTGCTATTTGATTATTCCAAAGAATTAAAAGTTCATAAATATTTGCGTGATAGTCTTTTACATGGTATTATTTTCTCTTTATCGTTTGTAATTATATTTTTAATTCATGATAGCGCGATTCTGAATTTATTTCCCTCTATATTAAGGCATTATAATACAGTCTGGTATCTTGGACTATTTTTTCTATTGGTTTTAATCTTACTTAAATCATTTACATATATAATAAAAATAGAATTTAAAAAGTTTAGAGACGGATTAGAATTTATTTCATGGCTTTTTACTAAAGTCATTGTATGTATTTTTTTTATATTTATATTTCCCTATACCATTTTCACACAAATCGTTTTGTATATACTAACTTTTACGTTTTTAACCCCCATTACTCTCTCTTATTTTAAAAAATTGAATCTTTTTTCCGAAGTAAATCAATCAATAATGAAAAAGGTAACAGTTATTTTATTTACTGTTTCATTATTAAGCTTTTATCCCGAAATTTTCTATGATTTATCTAATATAGTTTCATTCTTTAATAACAATCCAAGAATTCAAATTTCAATTATTGTAGCTAATCTTATTTTGTTTTTGAGTTATTTTTGGTTAGGATTGAATAAGGTTATAGAAATTGTATCTGAGTATAAAATATTCAGATTTTATCTATTGTCTATACTATTATTCATTAGTTTGCTCTACTTCGACTCTATACTTTCAATTTTTCTTTTTATTCTATCTTATACACTTATTCTTTCAGAAAGAAGTCTGTCTCCAATATTTAGATTTTTATCTTATCAAATGCTAAGTTTTATCACATTAATAAAAATCTTTGCTCTTCTTGAATTTTATGACATTGTATTTGAATTTAATCTTATCTTTATTGGTTTTTCTATTAATATATACTTATTAACTTTTATTTCAGTTTTATTGTTTTCAATTTTACTACATTTTAAGAAAAATAATTTTCTCGAAAAATTCTCATTATATACATCATTCTCAATACTTTCATTTATATATCTTATTACATATACAAATATTTTGATTCTCTATGCCATAACCATTTCAGTTTTTATCTTTTTACTTTTAGTAGGCATTCATTTTTATCGTAAAAATGATGAACATTATAAATGGTTTATAAAACCATGCATTTTACTGTTCATATTCGATTTTATCAGTTTTATATCATATTCATTACTTTTCAATCATCCACCTTATTTAGATTTCTATCCTATACTTACTTTTACTTTAACTCTGAGTGTAACCGGATTTGGATTTGTACTTCTTTTCAATAAATCATCTGAAAGATTTAGAAAGATCTCATTTACTATTAATTTAATATCACTTATCCTTTCTTTTCCAATATTTATATATTTCTTAATTATTTCTTCTTTATCGATTCCAATTGGAGAGCCTATTCCAATAATAATCGCTATTAACCTAAGTGTTCTTCTTTTTTATATTTCTATAGGAATTTATCAATGGAAGATTTCGTGGATGATTTGGAAATCAGGTTGGTACGCCTGGATAATTATACCCTTCGTAAATTTTTACATAATATATAAAGGATTAACAGGTATAGATGTAGCTACAAATTCGTTAAGGTTATTTGGAATTTATGATTTTAGCGGTTCTTTAATTATCAGTATAATAATATGCTCTCTAATGTTCTTACCACTATTATATACCAAAATAAAGAAATATTTTTTTCATATTATATTTATTATATGGGCTGAAAGTTTATTTTTATTGTATTGGATTAGCCAAAATCTATTTGTTGCTGATCTTTTACTGGGAAATATATCTTTTATTCTATTCTCTGTAGTTTTATTATTCCCAGTATTCGCTATTTTTAAATATTGGAAAATTGCTTCAATAATATGGTTAATATTAATATTAGTAAATGCTTCTTTTTGGCAGTATTATTTGATGTCAATAAATATTTCATTAGAAGTTGCGAGCTCAATTGATATTTTAATAATTGGATTGTGTTTAATTGCTTATTCTTTTTTTCCGAATATAAGATCAATAGGATTTGTATTAATTATCGCGTATTTCACAGTTTTAACTGGTATTTTTTTAACGGTTTATTTCGTAATATATTCAATAATATTGCATCCGATATTTTCAATTAATATTAGTTTGATTCTTGTAGGACTAAGTCTTTTTTCTAATAAATATATTAAATTATCTATAAGACTTATAGATTTATGTCTTTCTTGGTTATTAATATTAGGTTTTTCTTGGTTAACCTTCAATACATTCAGTTTATATCCGGGATTTTTATTATTTTCCTTTTTTCTTGCATTAACCGTCTTTGGTACGTCGTTTTTTGTGTTTAATCATTTCAAGATGAACATTCCAATTAATAAAGTAATTCCTTATCTAATTGTTACCATTGGAGCCTCATCCTCAATATCATTACTCTTCTTAATCTTTTTTAAAGTATCAATTGGAATTTTTATTACAATTTTCTCAATTGTCTTCATTTTCTTTATCTATTTCTTAATAACTGAATATCGATATATTCTCTGGTTTTTAATTCCAATTCCAATTACATTACCTATTTTAGAGTTACTTTTATTTTTTGAAGTAATTAGACCTTTTTGGTATCTAACATGGGCTCTTTTGTATTTAACATGTTTCCAAATTTTAACTAATCTTTTTAAAAATTTAGTAAAAGAGGAAAAAGCCGAAATTAGAAATAGTATTATGAAATTATATGAGGATAAAAATCAGATAAAATGGCTTAATTTTACATGTTATATCCTTAATTCTTTACTCATCTCTTTATTCATTGGGATTATCTTACCAATTACATTAAGGCAATTTTTATTTACCCAAATATTAATAATTTATCAAATTACGGATTTTCTTATAATTTGGTCTATTCTCTTCTTATTATGTTTAAGATTTATAATCAAATCTGAAATCGAATTTAAAGTACAAGACCCACTTCTCTATATTAATAAGATTTCCTTAATACTATATCTAATTATTCCTATTGGTTTGAGCCTTAACTTCTTACTTTATTCAATTTTTATAGATTTAAATCTTATCATATCAATTTATATATTTATTTTAATTTTAAGTGGAGGTTTATTTTTCGAAACATTCATTATCGATAGACATAGTTTCTATTATTTATTTAATTCAACACGTAATAAATTCATAGTTTTATCATGGTTCATATTTTGTAATACTCTTTCAGTTTTCTCTTACCATTTTCATTTAAATTTATTCCTATTAATTTTAACAATATCAGTTTTGAATCTTATTTCCCTATACTTTTTATCTTATTTAGATATCTCACGTCAAAAAATTTCTATTTATCGTTTAATACTCTATTATAATACATTTATTTGGGGATCTTTTTACTTAGCTTCCTTAATATCTAATAGTTTATTATTGGTGTTTCAAGATTTAGAAGAATTAGCATACTACTCATTATTTGCCCAAAATGCTTCTCTTTTATTATTTATTTTAAGCTACTTTTTCATTAAAGTGGAAGAAAGAGTAAAAAAACGAGTTGAATTGATCCTAATTCTGAGCTTTCAAGGATTTCTCGCCATTAATTGGTTATTAATATTAATTATATATAATCTTTTAAACTTTTTCTTTGTCTCTTCACTAATTTTAATTGAAACGGGTATATTGTTTATAACATTTAATTATATTGATTTTATCTTCACTAAAGAAAAGTTTCCTGAATTCAAAACGAAATTATATTCTTTATTGATTTTGATATTATATATTGAAATTAGTTTAATGACATATGGGTTATTAACCGAAATATTAGGTGTTTTTGAAAGTATAATCATTTCACAATTAATATTGTTCATTTTAACCTCATTAGATATATATTTTCTAAAGAAAGTAGAGAAAAGTTATGGAAATTTCATACATACAATTAGTTATTTCATAATCTCATTATTTACACTTCTAAGTATTAACCAGTTTATTTTGTATTATCCCGTATTGCTTAGTTTAGGATTCATGATTTTTATAGTTATGCAAGTTTACACAAATTATTCCTTGTTTACTGCTTTGAATAAACTTTATCCAGATAAAAAGGAGTCTCTCATTAAATACAGATCGTATATAACTCATGTGTTAGGAATATGTTTTTACTTCAATCTATTTTTTCTTTTGCTCCAAGCTCTAATTTTATTAGCAGTTGAACCCCAATTAGTATTTTTAAGTTTAAGCTTGATGGTTCATGTTCTAATGATACTTGATATTTACTTAATGAAATTTTTAGGAAAAATAGCAAATTACCTTAGATTTATATCTTGGATATTCATAATGATCTTTACAACAACTTACTTAATTTGGCTCTATGCTGCTTATTTTATTCAATTGTTATCTACATCTATACCACTTATAATTTTTATCTTAATAATTGAGACAGCCTATCTTTTTAATCTATTAGGTTTTTCGAAGTTTATAATTTCAAATAAAGAGAAAGTTAGGTTTTTTCTATTATTGATCTTATACTTGGACTTTGTTATGTGGCCACTATTTTATCTTACTTTAGATCCATTGCGGGATCTAAATCTAATATTACTGTCGTGTATAATCTTTTTTATTCTAACTTGTATTGATAAATATGTAGGTGTATTTGAAGGCAAATTATTATCAAATCTTAGAAAGATTTCATTTTTGACAATTGGAGTTTTCCTTTCATTTGATATTCACATACTCTTAGGATTTGTACCAAACACCAATTTCTTCTTAAAGGTAAGTGTTGCTCTATTAATATTTGTAGTGTTCTTAGGTGTAATAGTTAAACCGTTTAAAGAACATTCTTTTACTGCTTTTGCTTTTTGGCTAGTGTTTTTCTCCTTATTAAGTTCAATACTATATCACGTATCATTATCTTATGTACTTAGTGGAGCAATTCTTTTCATAACAATGCTTATTTATCCTTTTGTATTTCTCTTAGAAGAATTACGTGAGCTTTTCAGTAAATTTTTGGATTCTCTCATTACCTTCTTTAGAAAAATCAGGCAGTCAATAATTAATATCATTAATACAATTTTGAGGTTTTTAAAGACCTATTATAAATTAATTTGGATCTTATTCAGTTTATTCATATCCCCTTATTGCGGTTTACTTTTATCTCCTTTGTTTTTGAATTATTTAAATTGGTATCATTCAATTTTAGTAATATTTGCTATGTTTGGTTTATTATATTTAGTGATACCATCTAAAAAATCAAAAGATCCAGATATCATTTTTAAGAGAAGAATGATACGTTTAACAGTTGGGTGGGGAAGTGTGATTGCAGTTTTATTTATGTTTATTACTCCAATTTGGTATCTTTTCACGATTTTTATATCTATAGCTGTGATAGGTACAATTACTTTAGTATATATGGGAAGAAAAGAAGAAAGAGAAAAACTTTCTATTAAATGGAGATTTTATACTCTTATCACGCTTTTTATCGCATTTATCGCATTTGGAGTTTTGTTTGTTTTACAACTTATTTTTAGTTTTTAGTCAAAAATGTGTTATTGTTTTTAATTGATTTTTAGAAATTTACTGGATGTTGATTTTTCTGTTAAAGATGTTTTTTCATTCTTAATAATTTGGTAAAGAATTTTATGTTAATATGCTAAATATGTATAAAGAAATTTGAAAACTTTAAATATATATGAAAATGAACTATTATTTGATCAAAATAAATTTTATCCAAAAAACTAAAAAAAAAAATAAAAAAGTGATCTAAAAAGTGGAAAGTTTAACAAAAAGAATTATAGCTATTGTACTTATCGCTGTTATTGGTGTTAGTATCGGCTTGGGAGCTTGGTTTTTCCTTGCACCTGGTAAAGATGTGTATGCATGGAGTGCTGATGATTGTCCTGGAGCTCCAGATGATATTACAAAAGATCAAATAATTAAAGTAGGAATAATAGGTGATACAAAGCGAATACAAGGTGAAGGAGCATTAGAGGGAGCATTATTAGCAGCAGAAGAGATAAATTCAGATGGAGGGGTTACAGTAAACGGCGAAAAGTATTATTTAGGTATTGTAAGTGAAAATTCGGATGAAGCCAATCCTATCCTAGATACAGCAGTTGCTGTATCTGCAGCAAAAAAACTTATTAATTATTATAAAGTTAAATTCGCAAGTGGCTCATTCAGAACTGAAGCAGCGTTAGCGTACCAAGATTTGTGGGCGAAAAAGAAAATTGTCTTCTGGAATACCGGAGCAGCTACTTCGGGACTCACTCAGAAAGTTCTTGATGATTATGATAAATATAAATACTATTTCCAACCTAGTCCTCAAAACACAACAGCTTTAGCAATAAATCTGATATCCTTGATAATCAGTACAGCAGCGCTCCATACTGCTCTAGCAGGGGGAGCTTATAACGTTACTCGATTTTCTTTCATGAGAGAAGATCTAGCGTGGACTGCTGGTTTTGCTGCAATTATGATTGGTGCTTTAACAAATAATACTAGTTTTAACCTGACCTATACAGGGAAGGATATTGCATTCCCTCAAGATGTAGGCGCTTCAGAATTGAATGCACATTGGAAAACTATCGATGATGCACATACCCAAATAGTAATCCCCATCATTTCTGGATCGGCAGGATTAACTTTTGCCACTACGTATGGTGATTATGAACCAAAGTGTGTCCCAATAGGTATTAATGTTTTAGCTCAAGATGCTGATTTCGGGAAGGATACTAGTAATCGCTCCGATTATTGTGTTACTTTAGAATCTGTATATGAGACAAATAAAACCTCAAAAACTCTCCCATTTTGGTATGCTTACATAGATAAATGGGATACTTCACCGATTTATACAGCTACTGGTACTTATGATTCGATGTATCAGCTTAAATGGGCACTTGAAGGAGCTCAATCATTTAAATCTGACGATGTTGTCACACAATTAGAAAAGCTAAAACCTGGGGCTGGTCTTGAGGGTGCTGGTGGAGTGGGTGCCTATGATGCGAGTCATAGTCCTGTATATGGCTGGCCATATGCTATGGGTCTAGCTATTCAATGGTATCAAGGTAAAAAGACATTAGTACCAGCAGTAGGTCTTTATCCAAGTGATCCTTATTCAACGATAGCGGGGAAACCTCCTTATGGAATACTCTTAAACACGACACCTTTTCAAATGCCACATTGGGGTATATGGAAAAGTTGGTAAACAAGAATTTAAGGAAAATTTAAAATAAATAAATCTAAACTTCTTTTTTTTGTTATTTGTTATTTTTGTTTGATTCTATAATAAATAACCAAAGTTCAAACGTCTAATATTTTACCTTCTGACGATTACTTTTTATTAATAGTTTAGAAGGAAGGAAAAATCTAGGGATAGATCAATCATCATCTTTTTTCGATAAAGGACAAATTATTGAAGTCTTAGAAGCACTTAATAAATCCATTGCATTATACAAACTAAAACTGATTTTGTCACAAGTTCCATTTTTTTGATCACTTTTTAAGATAAATTATAGACTAAGTTTCACTGTTGTAGGCAAGCAAATAATTAAAGGTTTGCATTTTGATAATGAATTGAATAAAAAATTCCATACTTGACAGTATCTTTAATCCTTGCTACAAATTAGAATCCTTATTTAATAACACTTTTGTCTGATACTCATATAATAAGCTTTTTATATAATTAAATCTAAATATTTTTAATATAATTAAATAAATATTATGACTTTACATTTGATAAAAAGATTTAATATTAATAGAATGGTTAATTTTTTATCAAGTAAAGTGGTGATTTCATTTGGTTGTTGAAGAAATAATAATCTATGGGGCTGTACAGGGAGCTATTTATGCTCTACTTGCCTTAGGTTTCTCGTTAGTTTATGGTGTAGGAGGTATTTTGAATTTATGTCATGGTGCTTATTACTTAGTCGGATCATATGGATTTTATTTAACTTGGCTAATAATGGGAGGAGTGAATGGTTATTATATAGGAATGCTTATAGGTGTAATTGTAGCAATTTTAGCAGCCATGGGCTCGTACTTCTTAATTATTAAACCTTTAGAAGGAAATGAAATAAGTATTTTGATAGGAACATTTGCTATTGGTTTTTTTATTGAACAATTAGTAATAGTTGTATATGATCCGAAATTTCATGCTATTCCTTCAATATTTCGTGAATATATAAATGTTTTAGGAGTTAATCTTCAAGTACATTATATTTTATTGATTTTTATATCAATAATAGTTGTTATTTTAGTTACCCTTTTTATAAACAAATCAAAAATCGGGAAATCTATTCGAGCAGTCTCTCAAGATCGTGAGGCTGCTATGCTTATGGGTATAAATGCTGATAGAACTCTTTTATATACTATTATAATATCAGGATTTCTCGCTGGTGTAGCCGCTATTCTTTTTACCCCAGTTGATATAGTAGCTCCTTATAAAGGTTGGCCTGTATTAACAGGTGCAATTGCTGTAGTAATACTTGGAGGAATGGGAAGTCTCCCAGGCAGTTTAATTGGTGCCTTTATTTTAGGGTATACAAGAATACTTACTAGTTACCTCATCGATCCAGTTTATACCGCTTTAGTTCCAGTAGTAGTTATCGTTTTGATTCTTGTTATAAGACCTCGAGGACTTTTTGGAAAAAAAGAAATTAGCTGATAGTAAAGAGTATTAAATCAAAAAATTAAGGATGAATTTGAAAAATGATAAAGGTAAGTGAAAAATTTAGAGGATTTCCAGAATATTTGAAGAGTTGGGCATTAACTTTCAAGGGAGGAGTAACTATATTTTGCTTATTTATATTCTTTCTTGTGCCATTACTGACCCAAAATCCTTATTACTTAGAAGTTTTTGTTCTAGCTATGATATTTACTATTTTTGCTGCTAGTTGGGATTTTTTAGCAGGATTCACAGGACAAGTGAGTTTTGGACATGCTATATTCTTTGGTTTATCCGCCTATATAGTTAGTGCCACTCTTATATTTTATAATTTCTCATGGTGGACCGCTTTAATTAGCGGGATCCTCATGGCTGTGGGTGTTGGTATCTTAGTAGGTATCATATGTTTGAGACTGAAAGGACCATACTTAGCTTTAGGTACCATGGTCATTGCTTTAATGTTGATGAATTTATTCCGGATTGGACAACTTAAAGACTATTTATGGGGGGATGAAGGAATATCTGGAGTACCCCCATTATCGTATAACTCTGTAATAGTTTACTATATTAGTTTGATTTTTATGATTATTTCTTTAATAATAATGATCCAAATTACTAAATCAAATATGGGTACTATTTTAAAATCCATTCGTGATGATGAAACAGGATCAGAAGCATCAGGAATTAATACAACAAAATATAAAGTTATTGCATTTGTGATTAGTGGTTCATTTGCAGGACTTGCTGGCGGTCTTTTTGTCATGTATAATAGAAGCGTAAATCCATTAATCTTTCAACCTTACTATTCATTCGTTGTATTAATTATGGCAGCATTAGGCGGAATTGCGACAATTTCTGGATCAGCCTTAGGGGCATTTACATTTATTTTATTAAACGAGATTTTTAGAGTAGTAGAAGATGTAGATCCAACAAATCCTTTCATCGCAGCTATAGCTAATTCATCATTTGTTTTCTCTATAATGCTTATAATTATAATTCGATTTGTATCACAGGGAATTTTAAGAAGTGCCTTAGAAAAATTAAAAGATTTCTGGGACATATTACTTGGAAGATAATTGATATTTAAAAAAGATGAATAGATATATGAAAAAACGGTGAGTAGCTATATGGGAATAATTTTAGAAGTTAAAAATTTAACGAAAAAGTTCGGTGGGTTGACAGCAGTTAATGATTTTAGTTTTGAAATTAAGCGAGGAGATTTTATTGGTTTAATTGGACCAAATGGCGCTGGTAAAACAACAGTATTTAATTTAATATCTGGATTCGAGAGACCGAGTTCAGGTTCAATTCGGTTTGATGGTATTGATATTACTGGATGGAAACCCTATAAAATTGTAAATTTAGGTGTTGCTCGAACATTTCAATTGGTAAGATCCTTTAAATTCCTTAGCTTACTTGATAATGTATCAGTCTCTTGTCTCTCAAAAAGAGGGAAGGAAGTTTCGAAAGCTGTAGGTACAGATGAGTATGCTAGCTCAATTCTCGCTTCAGTTGGCCTTGTAGATAAAACAAGAATACCACCTATTATTTTACCTCATGGTGATTTGAGAAAATTACAAATTGGTAAAGCTATTAGTGCTAATCCTGAATTACTTCTTCTTGATGAACCATTTAGCGGTTTATCTTTTGAAGAACAATCAGTAATTACTGATTTGATTATAAAATTACATAAAGAGGGGGTAACAGTTTTTATAACTGGACATGTATTACGGGAGCTTATGACATTAGTTCCAAGAGTGCTTGCCATGCATCAAGGCAAGTTAATTGCTGATGGCCCTCCTCAAGAAGTTGCTAATAATAAAATTGTGCTTGAAGCATATTTAGGAAGAGGTGGAGAATTTGCTTGAAATAAAAAAAATTTATCATTATTATGGGAAGGCAAAAGCCCTTGAAGAAATTAATTTAAAAATTGAAGAAAAGTCTCTAGATGCGGTTATTGGACCAAATGGTGCTGGAAAGTCAACACTCCTCAGAGTAATAACTGCTTTAGAAGAACCTGATAGAGGGAAAATAGAATTCCTAGGTGAAAGAATAGATGATTTAAAAACGCATAAAATTGCTAAAAAAGGAATTTCACATTGTCCAGAACGTCGTAGATTGTTTCCTGATATGTCTGTTGATGATAATCTCAAGATGGGAGCGTATTTGGTGAAAGATAGAGGAAAATTTAAAGAATTAAGAAATTTTGTATTTGATATATTCCCGCGGCTTGAAGAAAGGCGAAAACAACGGGCTGGAACACTGAGTGGGGGAGAACAACAAATGCTTGCTATCGCACGTTCTATTATGTCTAATCCGAAACTTCTGTTGATGGATGAACCTTCATTAGGTTTAGCTCCAAAGGTTAAGAAAAATATTTTTGATGCTATTGAAAAAATAAAACAAGAGGGTACAACCACATTATTAGTTGAACAGGATGCTGTATTAGCTATGAATGTTTCTAAAAATATTTATGTTCTTGAAGAAGGAAAAATTGAAATGAGAGGAACAAAAGAGGAATTAGAGAGAGAACCTCGAATAAAAGAGGTATATCTAGGAATATAAGGTGATTTAATTGTCAGCTCCATTAGAAAAACTATTGAGAGATGCTAGAATAGATTTAGTTTTATCAAGAATAGAAAAAGATCCATCTATTATTGATGATGTAATTAAACATTTGGATAGTGAAATTAGGTCTATTAAGTTTAATTCTATCCATGTTCTAGGTGAATTGGGCGAAAAATCCGTAAATGCTATCTCAAAATTGAAAACTTGTTTAGAAGATAATGAATGGAGTATTTGTCGTGAGGCAGCTCGATCATTAGGAAAGATAGGAGAAAATGCAAAGGATACCATACCAAGATTATCTAAAATGTTGGAAGATAAAGAAGAATCAATTCGAAAAGAAGCTGCAATTGCTCTTGGAAAAATTGGAAATCCTACTCAAGATTCAGTTAACAGTTTGATTAAAGCATTACAAGATGAAAGTGAGATTGTTAGAACTGAAGTTACAATAGCACTTGGAAAAATTGGTCCAGAGGCTTATGAAGCTATTCCTGAATTAATGAATAGTCTTAAAGATGTAAGCTGGACAGTTAGAACTGCCTCAGCCCAATCAATCAGTAATATTGGAAGAGGCTCGATAAAAGCACTACCTAGTTTAATTAATGCTCTTGAGGATAATGATTGGAGAGTTCGTAATAGAGTTATTAATACATTAGCAGACGTAGGAGAAGAATCAGTCCCAAGTCTTTTAAATGTATTAAATCATAAATATGAGATAGTGAGAAAGGGAGCTCTTGATGCTTTAGGTGAAATGAAAATAAGTGATCCTAAAATTATTGAAAAAATTGGATATTTGCTAAATGATAAAAAAGAAGCTGTTCGCGGAAAAGCTGCTGATGCATTAAGAAGTATTGGAAAAGAAGCAGTTCCTACTTTAATTAATTCATTTGAAACATCTAGTGTAAAAATGAAGAACATTATAATTTCTGCGTTAGGAGGTATTGGTGTTGATGCTATAGAAGCCATATCTGTCTTAATTGAAATTTTAAGAATAACCGAACAAGAAGTAGAATATATCCCTACGTTAATTAATAAGTTCAAAAGATCACTTTTAACATTTTTGAAGGATCCATTATCAAAAAAAAGTTCTGTTAGAGTAGAAACAGCAAGAGCGTTAGGAAAAATTGGAATTAATTCTGAAGATGCTGTTTATGCTCTTAGGAAAGCTTTAAATGATCCAAAAAATGTTGTTCGACATGAAGCAGCACTTTCTTTAGGTAAATTAGGATCAACGGCAAAGGTAGCTATTCCATCATTAATAATTGCCTTAAAAGATGAAAATCCTGATGTTAGATGGAGATCATCTGAAGCATTAGGATTATTAGGCGTTAATACGGAGGAAGTTATTTCAGGTTTAAATGATCTAATTCATGATAAGTGTGATTATGTATGTGAATCTGCTATAAATGCGTTAGACTCTCTCACTGAAGAAAGCCATTAATGTTATTAACACATCATCAAATACTGCTTGTTTTAACAACCGTTCAGTATCAACCATTATTTACTCACACTTTTTTTTAATTTGATCGCAAATTCGTTTACAATCTTGCCAATCCAGAAATAAATGTGTCTTATTTATTAAATTAATTATAATCTACATATAAAAAAATTATGAGTAAAAACACTTTTAAATTTATTAAATCATATTAATTTCTGTTGTTTCTAAATTGATTTAAATATTGAAAAATTCCTAAAATAAAAAATATATCAAAATTTAAACAAAAATACATTTAGACAAATTTTCTAATTTTATTGAGATATTTAGCATCATATATTTGACATCTGTACCATTAAACAAGAAATATTCAGAATAGAAATTTTGAATGTTTTTACACCATTAATTATGTAATTATTATTAAATTTTAGTCTCTTACGTAGGAATAGTTTTAATAGTAATTAACTTTCTTTAAGTATAATATTAAGTCAACATAATTATTATTAGATCAAACATTTTCAAAAAATAAAAAGAAAGTAAAAATTAGAAGAAATGTGATATTAAAATGAGTGAAGACCCTTATTCAGATAAACCATGGGTAAAAAATTATGATGAAGGCGTCCCTGCCACTATTGATTATCCTGAAATAAATGTATATGAATTTCTTGATAATTCAGCAAAAGATTTTGGTGGTCGAACTGCTATTTGGTTTTTAAAAAACAAAATATCTTATAAGAAGTTAAAAGATATAGCTGATAGATTAGCTACAGCTTTGGTCAATTTAGGTTTAAAAAGAGGAGATGTTGTAGCAATCATGATACCAAATTTTCCTCAATTTATAATGGCCTATTATGGGATCTTGAAAGCAGGCGGAATCGTTACTGCTTGTTCGGTTCTACACACAGAATATGAACTCGCTTACCAGTTAAATGATACTGGAGCTGAAATTATTATAGCATCGGATAATCAAGTAGAAAAAATTAATAAAATAAAAGAGAGAACACGCCTTAGACATGTGATTATTACAAATGTGTTAGATTATTCACCAATGGCTCCAAGAAATCCACCAGAAATCTCGGGAACTATGCAATTTCTAAATTTAATTAATAATACAAAGCCTAATCCGCCTACATTTGATACTAATTCAAAAGAAGATATAGTTTGCCTTCAATATACTGGAGGTACAACAGGATTACCTAAAGGAGCAATGCTTACTCACCGTAATATTGTGTCAAATTGCGTAGCTGTAGTAACATGGGCCGGTCAAGAATTTAGAAGGGGTAAAGAAACTATCCTTACAAATTTACCATTATTTCATATTTATGGGCAAACTGTATGTATGAATTTACATATTTATATGGGATCAACACTAGCTTTAAACCCTGATCCTCGAGACCAAAAATCCTTATTTGAAGTAATAAAATCTACACATCCTACGATGTTTCCAGGAGTACCAACAATGTATATGCGCTTATTAGAAAGAGATGACCTCGAAGATTATGCTAAAGACTTAAAATCTATTAGAGTCTGCAACACAGGAGCCGCTCCAATGCCACCAGAAGTTCTGAAAGAATTTGAAGAAAGAACTGGAGGTAAAATACTCGAAGGATTTGGTTTGACAGAATCTTCACCTGTAACAAATAGTAATCCATTTAGCGGTCAAAGAAAAGTTGGTTCTGTTGGAATGCCAATTCCTGATACAATTGTTAAAATTGTAGATATTGATGACTATACAAAAATACTACCTCTCGGTAAAGAAGGAGAGATTATAATAAATGGTCCTCAGATTATGAAAGGATATTGGAATAAACCAGATGCTAGTGCTGGTCAATTAAAGAATGGCTGGTTGTTAACTGGTGATATCGGAAAAATGGATGAGGATGGGTACTTTTACATCGTAGACAGAAAGAAAGACATGATAAATGTTAGTGGATTTAAAGTGTATCCTAGAGAAGTGGAGGATGTATTATTTGAAAATGAAGTTATTGAAAATGTAGCTATTATTGGTATCCCTGATCCTAAACTTCCAGGAAGTGAAAAAGTTAAAGCCTATGTTGTTTTGAAAGATGGTTATAAAGAAACAGAAGAAATGAAAGCTGAAATCAAGGAATTCTGTAGAAAAAATGTAGCACCATATAAAGTACCTAAATTTATTGAATTTAGAAAAGAATTACCTGAAACATTAGTAGGAAAAGTTCTCCGAAAGGATTTAAAAGACATAGAAGCTAGAAGACGGGGAGAAGAAATATAAATTAAAAATATAATTTTCATTCCATATTTTTATCTTTCCATTTTTCTAAGAAATTCTTAAACTTAAAATTAGAAATACCAAGTGAATTTACTATTTCATTAGATTCATTTAGTTTGGGTTTATCTTTTGATTTAAATGACAATTCCCAATCATAGTAAGATGTATAAATTGCTTTTGACATACTTCTTATACCTATTTTATTATAATTAAATTACTACAGACTATAGGTTTTCTAATAGCCATAAAAAAAAATACAAATTTGTATATTTAGATTTAAACTTTTTGTCAATTTTACGTATCGAAAGTACGAAATTGTCAATTTTGGGGTAGATTTTCTAAAAAAGTTTTTAAATTTTTAAGTAGATGAGTCCGACAAAAATTCTACTAAATTTAGAAATATAAATTTTTCTAATTTGAAAGGATTCAATTTACTATAGAATATCCTCTTTTTTATCTTTCAGCTTTCTCTTTCTTTACTATAGTCTCTTTTACTATTTCTTCATTGGTTAGAAATTTTATGATTAGTATATTTACATTTTTGTTAGTTTTACGATAATCCTTATACTCTAAGTCTATTTAATATTTAGTGGACCCCAAATTTCTTCCCAACTTTTTGGAAAAGTTAACTCAAAGGTTCTTACATAAACAATTAATTCTCCATGATGTAAAATTTCATGTTGAATTAGAAAATCTATATGCTGAATTAAAGGAATTTGAGCAAATCCCCAGTCAATTTCCATATTATATTTATTTTCAAGAAGGAGAAACATATCATTATCTATTTCCTTTAGAAATTTTTCAAGTTTTTCTTTTGAGCTTTCAATTGAATAATCCCTACGATATTTATTAAAATCTATTTTTCCAGTTCTAATTGCTTCATTATAGCATAATTGTACATCTCCTAAGTGCCTAAATTGTTTACCCATAGTTCCCATATTTTTACCCACAGTCTCCTTAAGCTTTTCTTCTGGTAAGATTTTAAGAAGATCATATGTAAGATTTCTATGAGTTTTCCAACTGTTAATTTTAATTTCTAATTCCATTTTAAAGTGAAAAATATTTAATTAAATTAAATCTAAAAATACAGATCTTGATTTTAAGTATTATTGAAAATAAAACTTGACAAATCCTTTTGGGTCGATTTCTTATTATAATCAGGTGTCAGTAGTTCTTCTAGCTCAGAGAACTCAAAAGGGAATATATTTTCAAAGGCTCTTTTCAGCAGTTCGACATATTTTCTTCTGTCATATTCATGCTTGTTATCGTCATACAAATCTGAAAGGATAACCTTTTTTTCAGGAAAATCAGGATTGGCATCAGCATTGAGAATGATGTATCTCACATTTTTTCCTGCAGTTGCCATAATACCTGAACGTTCCAATTGTTTTGCAGCGACTGCCTGATACGAGTTAACTTTATATTGATTCAGTCTGCGAGATATTCTTTGACGAATCGTAAGTTCATCTCTTATTACCTTTCCGGAATAGACCCTTTCTACATATTCATAGAGTTTTTTCTTAGCATCTGGTACTCTTTTCATGAACTCTTCAACAGTTTCTGCTCCTTGAAATATGTCAATAAAGGCATACTGAGCATCCTTTACAATTTTTGGCATATCTCTGCGCTGGACTTCAATCCCTCTTACTTTTATTTCCCCATTACTTTTGATACCCCAGTAGTGACTGAGAGCAGGAACATCTGGTTCAGCCCTAGAGGGAAGAAAGACGATTACATTGTATCTTCCTTCCCAGTTCATGGTAATACTGGTGTGTTCAGTGATTTCTCTTGCTATATCTTTTGTTATTTCGTCAAACTCTTTTGGAGCTCGATTTTTCGTGTCCTTGAGCCATATTGAATCCACAATTCCATGAATTATTTGACACCCATGCTGTTCGGCAATTTCTGCAGCACGCATCAGGAATTCTCGAGCAAAAGCACAGACCGTTTGGTGGGCTTCTATCTTTCCGAAACGAGCATTTTTAAATCCTAAATATCCGAAACTCACAACGAGTACCCATTTTAGTGCGATGTCCGTGAACTTGTATCGAAGGTCATCATGAGTTTTGTTGTATTCTTTATACTCTAATCGTTTTTCTAAGGGCAGACTAATCGATTTTGAAATAATGCCCTGTCTCTTGCTGCAAATATGGAAATTAAGCCCAGGTACCTTAATTCCAGTTCCATCATCTTTACAACATTTACAGTCAATTGTTTCAGAAGAGATATTGTATTTCGCCATCAGTGAAGGATACATTGAAGAAAAGTCAAGCTCTACCACTTGATCAAATACCCCAATTATTGGCTCAAAGATATGCCCTCCTCGATCGCCTCTTATTAACTCCATGCCGTTTCTAAATCCTTCAGGACTTTTTTTGAAAGGGGGAACGAGGTGATCAAGTTTGTAAGCATTGTAAAACTGAATGGATTGTAAAGCACCCCCGATTGTAACTCTACATAATCTTTGCATTGGTATCCGCGAAATGCGAGCGACTTCGATCACACCAGGGATATTTCCGTCACTGAAGTGTAAACTTGCGTAAGTTGCAGTGTCTAGATGGAATCGTCCGGCAAAATAAACTTGAGTTTTTGAGCGTCGGAAAATTATCCCATATGACATATAATGGTCAGAACTTCCCGAAAGATCAAAAATGCAGTTTCTAAGTGGTGTTCTATTCCTTGAAAAAAAAAGATCCTTGGACACACGATTCACTGAAGCTCGGGCAGCCAGATATGGAAATAAAAACTCATCTCCATTGTGAGTAAGGATGATATCAGGATCAAGCCGCTCAATAACCTTGCTAATTTTTCTCAAAGTTTCTGCTTCATCTGCCTCGTCAATTAGGATTTTACGCTTCTTATAACCATCAGCTCGCGGCACATTGTTTTCATCATTTTCGACGATGCTAACTTCGACATATTCAAGAATTTCATTAAAATAAGGACGTATTCCCTGCTGTCGTATTTTGATATCTAACCACACAGCCTTTAAAGGAGGCAAGTCGTAGAACAATTCTTCATTGTCATCTTTTAATTCCAAAGATATTAATCGCATTACTTCTTCATTACTATTCTTCCATTTCTCAGTTTTTACCTTGAAACTACAATAAGACATTGGAAATGAGTCATTTACATAGAAATACATTTGCGAGATCGGAAGATCTGTGTTATATAATGTAAAAAGTCCAATCTCATCGATTTCTTTAATTGTTCTTTTAAATACAGAAGGCTTTACCACAGAAACCCCAAATATTTTTGTTTTTTTATGATCCTCGAGCTTTATATACTTTTCGCATATTCTCACATCTTTTACATTTTGATGGGACTTGAGAATTTGCTTCAATCTCTTAAAATCCTTCCCAGTGTGTTTTTTCGGTACAGCAAAGAATTCGGGACAAAATTCGTGAAAGATATTTATAACTTTTTGCTCTTTTGTTGTTTTCACCCAAAGAATAACTCCGATACTACATGTAGAAACATCTAAAAGCCAACCGTCAAATTGCTCCTGACAATCCAATTTAATCTTTTCCTTTAATTTTTTCTTCTAATTCTCTTACTTTTTTCTCTAACATCATAATCTTCTTTTCCTGCTCAATCGCAAAAGAAATAAAAAGAATTTCGGAAAGCATAGGGCGAGCGCTCAAACTCCCAGCATCGGCATGAATTCGTGCAAAGTTCATCAATCTATCAAAAACTTTTTGTTCTTCTGGTCGAAGCGCTCTTTTGAAATCTTTCCAACTTTCTATTTCATGTTCCAATGCAGGTCTAAAAGAAGGAACAGTCCTACCCATAATAATAACCAAGAAAAGTAATTTTTTGAGGGATTTAAAAAAAAATACGTTGACAATTTTTCGATTTTTGTTTCGAAATTCAAGTTTTCGAAAAATGCGAGTTGATGCCTGTAAGTAATATAGAATATTTATATCTATTTTGCTAAATTTTTTTATTTCCTTTAGTTTAATAATATTATGTTTATTTTTTTGGAGAAGTTAATTAGTTCTGAAGATAAGGAACAACAAACATTTTTAATTCCACAACCTCGCTACTTCAAATTGAAAAATTTACAAAAATTGAAAATTACTGAACAGACAAAATTATTTACCAACTTAGAAGAAGAACATTTATTTATTATTGAACAGCTTCAAGAAAAGTTAGAATTTTTTGGATTGAAAAAGAATTTAGAGTTTCATAAAATTCAGGAGATTAATAAATTTCCAACTATTGAATCAAATTTGGAAGCGATAAGACATATTTTTCCAGAAGATCTTTATAATTCGATTAAAAATGAAAAAAACTTTATTGAACAAGGATATATCTTAGTTTCTGAAAAATCTAGTGTTTTAATAGAAGCATCTGCTCCTCAAGGCTTATTTTATGGAATTCAAACCTTTCTGCAATTATTAAACTCAAGTCAGAATAAATTATCGTTAAGCGAATTAAGGATTATAGATTTTCCTGCCTTAGAGATTAGGGGTGTCTCGGATGATATAGCACGAGGACAAGCACCTACCATTAAAAGTTTAAAGAAATTTATTAAAGAACTGAGCCTCTACAAGATAAATCAGTATTACCTCGTTTATATGCAAGATATGTTTAAGTTTCCAAAGCATCCAGAAATTGGAAAAAATAGGGGGGCTTATTCAAAGGAAGATATTATAGAATTACAAAATTTCGCAAAACAGTTCTTTATTGAAATAATTCCAATTTTTCAAACTATAGGTCATTGGGAAAATATCTTGCATCATCCTGAATATTGGAAATATGGAGAATTCCCTGGTTCTAATAGTTTGAATATTGCCAATGAACAAATTTATGTACTCTTGGATGAGATGATTGCTGAATTAAGTAAAGCTTTCAAATCCGAGTATTTTCATATTGGTGCTGATGAGAGTTGGGATGTTGGAAGAGCAGCTTCTAAGAAATATATTGAAGATGTTGGTATCGGAAGAGCTTATTTAAATCATTATAAGAAAGTTTATGATATTGCTAAAAAATATGGGTATAAAAAAGTCATTATTTATCATGATATTCTCTGTAAATATAGAGAGGTTCTTGAAGGTTTACCCAAGGATATGATAATAATGTATTGGAAATATAATACTCATGAAAGTCACCCAATTTTAAAAAAAATAAGAGATTATGATTATACTATAATAGTTAGCCCTTCAATAATGGATTTCAATCGAATTTTTCCTTCGATTGATAAATATGAAAAAAATATTATAAATTTAGTTAAATATGGGTATGAAAACGGGGCAATTGGGGAAATAACTTCAAGTTGGGGTGATTATAGAAACAAGGAAATTAGAGAAAACAGATTTTATGGTTTCATATTTTCTGCCATGGTAGGATGGAATCCCTTAAAAGAATTTAATATCATATATTTTTGGAAATGTTTATTTATTCATTTTTTTGGAATATTAGATAGTAGATTAATCCAAATTTTTAGTGCAATCCGCTCACTCCAAGATAAACGTAAATTACATATAAGTCCTACAGCATATTATAATCATTTTTTTGCACATCCTTATGCTAAAAAAACTCGGAGATATAAAAAGAATATTAAGATTTCCGGATTTAAAAAATCAATAGAAGAATTGAATGAAATAATTAAGAAATGTGATGAGTTAGAAAAAATTGTTCCTAAAAATAAAATAAACATTACAAACCTTGCTTTTGTCGTAAAACACATTAAATTTTATTGTAAAAAAAGAATAAACTCAAAATCTTTAGTTGAGTACATTCCGCTTAAAGAAGATTATACAAACTACAAAATTAAAGAAATTCAAGAGTTAAGAGATGAATTAACTCAATTATTAGACGAATATGAACACCTATGGTTAAAATGTGCGAGAAAAGAAGGTTTTGAATCGATAAAAAAACGTTATTTATGGTTAATAAAATTTTATAATGACAAAATTGAACAATTAGAGAGAAATGTTAGATGGGAAAATCCTAATATCCCTAGTGAACTAATATATTTAGATAGTAAAGGATTACACCAAGTTCATACGACTTTTTATAAGAAGGTGATAAAAATTGATGGAAAAATAGATAAAGCATATTTACAAGTTATTGCTGGAACATTTGCTAAAATTTTTGTAAATGATTCAGAAGTAGGCCATACCATTACTCGACACTCCCTTAATTTTGTTATTTTAGAAAACAACATAGAAATATTTGATATTAAAGAATATCTAAAGCAAGGTGACAATCTAATAATGATTGAAAATGTAGATTATATTGGTGGCTTCTGTCCAATAAATGTTTATGGTGAAATTAATTTAATTACAGAAGAACAAATAAAAATTAAAACAGATAAAACATGGACGGCTACAAGAGAATTAAATAAAGATTGGAAAGAAGTGAAAAGTTTTGGCAGACCTCCAAAAGCTACTGGTGGTTTATCTTATCCTGATTTTAAAAATTCTTTATATTCAAAAGAAGATGATGGAGTAGCTTTCATAAATACAATTGCTAGTAGGAGAGCCAAAAAAAAATTCCGGAGGTTAAAATTAGTGTATAAACTTTTTAACAGATTCGATATTTTCGAATAAAAGTTTAGGAATCTCATCTTTAATTCTCTTTTACTTGTTTTTTCTTACCTTTATATTCATGGCATAAGATTTCATCAAAATCTTCTAAATCACTTCTATAGACCCAAATACTTCCATTCCCCTGACATACCTTACATATTTTCACATCTCCCTTTGGATAGACAAAATAGCTAATCTTTTAAATCACCTCTCTTAAACTCAGGATAAACAATTTTTCTATATTTTTAATGAAGTTTGAAATTTATAAACAAATTATGAAAAGTTGGTTCTTATTCAACACTAAAAAAAAATTAAATAACACCTAATTTTTTTAATACTAACAATAAAAGGATGATGTATGATTTATGGTCGAAGATTTGAAGAAAATGCATGCACCATGCGGGATATATTGTACACGATGTCCAGGTGTGCAAGCTT
>CAYSZJ010000024.1:15181-42150 GCA_964435435.1 uncultured archaeon | reverse complement strand
GGAACATTTACAAAAAAGAAAGCAGGTCGTTGGGTTTCAGAATTAAAAAAAGTTTACAATCGAGGATTTACACCAGGCTTCTATTTTAAAAGAGTTACTGAAGAAGACCATCAACATAAATCTCCAACAAATTTATCTCATTATAGATATATATATGTTGGAGATATTTTAGATTATGATTCAAAAGAAGAAACTGCTAAGATAGCTCTAACTAATGGTTATTTGATGGAAGGTGATGATGTCATTATTATGGGAAAAAAAACAGATACATATATTCATGAAAAAGCTAAAAATATAAGATATGAAGGCAAATTAGTAAATAAATCTCCCAGAGGAACAAAAGAGAAGAAGATATTAATTGATTTAGAAATAAAAAATGTTCCTATTGGAAATGGGGAGGATAAAATTTATGTTTTTACAGATAAAACATATGCTAAGAAGAAATATTCATTGTAATTGTAAAGTTAATTTTATTTATTCGTAAGAATAATATTAATTTTATATTTTTATTATAATTAACACAAATTTTTCTAGGCTATTTATTATGGAAAGAGGAAAAAAGAAAATTGTAGAATCAGTTCCTAACTATAGTGAAGGAAGAGATGGAGAGAAGATTGAATTAATTGTATCAGAAATTAAAAATACTCCTAACACACGTATTGTTGATGTTCAATATGATTCTGATTACAATCGAGCTGTAATTACTTTTGTAGGAATACCTGAAGCTGTTTTAAAAGCAAATATTGCTGCTGCTAAAAAAGCTATTGAGTTGATTGATATGAACAAACATAAAGGACAACATCCCAGAATTGGAGCTATTGATGTTGTTCCATTTGTACCTGCCCAAAATGTGACTATGGAAGAGTGTATTGAATTATCAATAAAATTTGCAGAAGCTATTGCAAAAGAAGGAATTCCTGTATATCTTTATGAAGAATCTGCTAGAAGAATGGAAAGAATAAATATTGATAATATTCGTGTCGGAGAATATGAAGGGTTGAAAGAGTCAATTAAAACAGATCCTGAACGTAAACCTGATTTTGGTCCCTCTGAACTTCATCCAACGGCAGGAACTACTATAACAGGAGCTAGAAATCCTTTAATTAGCTTTAATATTAATCTGGGGACAAAAGATATAAAAATTGCAAAAAAAGTAGCCAAATCAATACATTTACGCTCTGGTGGGCTAGTAAATATTAAAGCAATGGGAACAGAATTAGCAAATCGAAATTATGTTCAAGTAGGGATTTCCAATATTAATTTTAAGAAGACTCCTCTCTATCGACAAATGGAATTAGTGAGAATTGAAGCTGCCCGTTATGGTGTACCTATAATAGGAACTGAATTGATAGGCGTTTTACCTTTAGATGCTGTATTTAATTCATTAGAATATTATTTACAACTTGAAAAACCAGCAAAACTTGAAGAAAAGCATTTATTAGAGCATTATTTTGATTTTTAATAAAAAGGTTAATTATTTATTATCAACTACTATTTTTCCATTCTTGATTACTTTAGAAACTAAATTAACTCCAAAATGATAAGGTACGAAATGATAATTTGGAACTTCAAATATAACTAAATCTGCCTTTTTTCCTATTTCTAAACTCCCAATTTCATCTTGTCTTTGAAGAGCACATGCGCTATTAATAGTTGCTGCAGATAATGCTTCAGCGGGAGTTAGTTTCATATTGTAACAGGCTAATGCAATAATCATTTGCATTGATTCTGTCCAACAATTGGGATTAAGATCGGTCGCTATTGCTATGGGGACTCCCATTTGAATCATCTTTTTTGCGGGAGCATATTCATTTGACATTAAACAGAAAGGAGTTCCAGGTAAGAGAGTTGCAATGACCCCTGCATTAGCTATTGCTTTTAACCCATTATCATTAGATTTCAGTAAATGCCCCGTTTGAATTGCTTTCACTTCAGCAGCTAATAAGGCACCATTTGTATCAACGATTTCATCAATATGAATCTGAGGCTTTAATCCATATCTTTTCGCTCTATTAATTATTTTTCTAGTTTGTTTTATTGAAAATATCCCTTTCTCACAAAATACATCACAAAATTCTGCAAGTTCTTCTTTCACAACTGTTGGAATCATTTCTGAAATGATTAAATCAACATATTCATCTGGTTCATCTTTATATTCGGGGGGTATTGCATGGGCTCCTAAAAACGTTGAAATTATATCTATAGGATGTTCTTCGTTTAAGATTTTAGCGGCTCTTAAAATTTTTACTTCACTTTCAGTAGTTAATCCATAACCAGACTTTATTTCTGCTGTGGTTGTACCATAAAACATCATTCGATCCAAAATTTTTTTCCCATTTTCTATTAACTTAGCTAATGAAGCTTCCCTTGTTTCTCTAACAGTTTTTAATATGCCTCCTCCTTCATTTAAAATCTCTAGATATGTTTTTCCGTTAACTTTTAAGGTTAATTCATTTTCTCTTGTACCATCAAAAATAATATGTGTGTGCGGATCCACAAAACCAGGAATAACTAATTTATTTTTTGCATTTACCTTTGTAGGAATTTTCCCAAATTCAAATTTTGACATTAGTTCTTCAGTTGTCCCTACAAAAATAATTCTTTCGTCTTTAACACCAACTGCTCCGTCATGAATAATTGCTAACTCAGACATATCTTCACCTATTCTTGGGGCACCAAATGTAGTATTCATGGTAACGAGTTGATTAGCATGAAAAATAACGAGATCTGGTTCCACATCAGTAAAGATTTCCTTTTTTGAATATGTTGAAGCTACAAACATATTATACCTCTTCTAGGAATTTTTGAGCAATATTTAATAATTCATTACTTCTTATAATTTCTACTGAGATGTTTATGTATTTGGATAATATAATATCATCATTTATATGTGGTATTTTCTCACGTATGTATTTATGACATGTTTCAATGACTTTGCTTGATTTCAAAGGTCTTCTAAAATCAAATGCTTGTGCAGCACATAAAAGTTCAATAGCAAGTATCTTTTCAAGATTCTCTATTATTCTAAGGGTTTTTCTGGCACTTATTGAGCCCATACTCACATGATCTTCCTGTCCGCCTCCTGTAGGAATGCTATCTGCACTTGCAGGAAAACAGAGAGTTTTATTTTCACTAACCAGAGCTGCTGAAGTATATTGTGTTATCATAAATCCAGAATTTAGTCCTGAGTTCGCTATTAGATACGGAGGTAACCCCCACTTTCCTTCGAGCAATAAATAAGTTCGCCTATCAGAAATATTTCCAATTTCAGAAGCGGCAAAACTCGCATAATCTAAAGGTAAAGCAAGTGGTTGTCCATGAAAATTCCCACCACTATAAGTCTCATTTTCATTAAAAATAATAGGATTATCGGTAACTGAATTTAACTCACATAATAATTTTTCATTTAAATGTTCTAAAGCATCTCTTGATGCACCATGAATTTGAGGTATACACCTAATTGAATAAGGATCTTGCACTCTTCCACAATCTTTATGCGATTCTACTAATTGAGAATCTTCTAAAAATTTTCTAAATCTTTTTGCTACAATCAAAGCACCTTTATGTGGTCTTAGCTTTATTAACTTTTCTACAAAAGGTTGAGGTGATCCTAAATAACTTTCAAGAGTTATAGCACCTATGAGATCTGCATGATCGAGACAATTTGATAATTTTTCAGATACTTTTAATGCATGTGCAGTAATAAATTGTGTTCCATTAATTAAAGCTATACCTTCTTTTGCATGAAGTTTCAATGGTTTTAAATTGTGTTCTTTTAATATTAAGTCTGTTGGAATAAAATCACTCCCATCCTTTGATAAATACCCTAATCCAATTAAAGGTAAAAATAAATGAGCTAGTGGAGCTAAATCACCTGATGCCCCAACCGATCCTTGCTCAGGAACTAACGGAATAAAATTATTGTCTATGTGCCAGCAAATCCTTTCTACTAATTGTAATGAAATTCCAGAAAAACCAATACATAAAGCATGAACTTTGAGTATTAACATCAATTTTGAAATTTCATGGCTTATAGATGATCCAACTCCCACACTATGACTCTTAAGTAGATTTTCTTGCAATTTGGAAGTGTCTTCTCTTGAAATTCTTGTAGTGCACAATGGGCCTAAACCAGTATTAATGCTATATACTAATTTATCTCCATTAGCAATTGATTGAACTGCATTATAATTCTCCATTATTTTCGATTTAGCATCATCAGTTAAAATTCCAACTATTTGTCCACGTGCAATTTTTAAGGCTTTATCTATTGTCAATTGATCGATCCCGTATCTGAAATTCTCAACCATATTATTTCCTCATTATAATTTATACTAAATTGACTATATTAAATCAATTTTGAAATTCTAAATAATTAAAATTTTTTACTTTAATTTTTCTAAATAATTTTCAACAATATCATCTAAAAGTTTGTCTTCTGCTATAAATGGTAAGGTTAAATGCCCTCTCTTTTCATTTTCTATATTCCAATTATAAGCAGTTTGAAAAGCATTAGGGTTTCTAGCCCAACTTCTTCTCGCTATACCCCCCATAACGTCCCATTCAATACCATGTTTGATAATGTTATCAACTCTTTCAGACCCATTTAAAACTAAGCCAAAACCACCATTGAAACATTTTCCAATACCTACACCACCTCCATTAGATAGAACTACATAAGTCATACCTCTAACAGCATTCCCAGCAAAACAATGAACTGCCATTTCTGCCATCACATTACTTCCATCTCTTATATTTGATGTTTCTCTAAAAGGTGAATCTGTTCCAGAAACATCATGATGATCTCTACCTAACATTATTGGTCCAATCTCTCCCTTCCTCACTAATTCATTAAATTTCAGAGCGATATCAATACGCTCTTTGGCATCAGCATAAAGAATTCGGGCTTTTGTCCCAACAACTAGTTTGTTTTTTTTAGCGTCTCTAATCCAATAATAATTATCTCTATCTTGAGCTCTTCTTTCAGGATTAATAAAACACATCGCTGTCTGATCAGTTTTATCCAAATCTTCTTCTTTTCCGGATAGACATACCCATCGAAATGGGCCATATCCATAATCAAAACATATTGGTCCCATTATATCTTCAACATATGATGGAAAGATAAATCCTTCAGCAAGATCATTTCCATTTATTGCAATTTCTTTAGCCCCTGCATCAAAAACAGCTTTCATAAAAGAATTTCCATAGTCCCAAAAGTGAGTTCCCCTATTTTTCATGATTTTAATAAGCTTAAAGGTCTCCTTTAAAGATTCATCTACTAATTGTTTGAATCTCTCGATGTTGGTTTTAATTAATTCCCTTCCTTCTTTAAAGCTAATTTGATAAGGAGTATATCCTCCTTCGTACACAGCATGGCAAGAAGTTTGATCTGATGCAAGTTCTACTTTGATGTTATTTTCAACCACATATTCCCATAAATTCACAATATTTCCATGATAAGCTATAGATAAAGGTATACCTGATTTCCTTGCGTCCTCTACCCATTTAAAAATTTCATCTAAATCATCCGAGATTTTAGAAACCCATCCTTGTTCATGTCTAGTTTTAATCCTTGATTCATCTACTTCAGCAATGACACCTATCCCACCTGCAATCTCTACTGCTTTAGCTTGGGCTCCGCTCATACCACCAAGACCAGAAGATAAATATAGAATCCGTTTTAAATCTTTATCCTGTGGGATTTCAAGATATAACCGTGCCGCATTTAATAATGTAATATAGGTACCATGCACAATTCCCTGAGGTCCAATATACATCCAACCCCCGGCAGTCATCTGACCATAATTTGCGACACCTAAAGCTGCTGCAAAATTAAAATCATCAGGATTATCAAACATTCCAACCATTAATCCATTAGTAGATATTACTCTTGGTGTAGTAGGTGAAGTAGGGAAAAGGCCTATAGGATGTCCTGAGGCCACAACAAGAGTTTGATTTTCAGTCATATGTTCTAGATACATTTTTACTATGCGATATTGCATCCAATTTTGAAAAACCTGCCCACTTTCTCCATATGTAACTAATTCATAAGGGTAAAGCGCCACATCAAAGTCTAAATTATTATCTATCATAACTTGCATAGCTTTACCTTCAAGAGTATTTCCTTTATACTCATCTACAGATTTTGCTTTAATGTTTCCCTCAGGTCTAAATCTATACCCATAAATTCGTCCTCTAGTAATTAATTCTTCTAAAAACTCTGGAACTAATTTTTCATGTAAAATTGGCGGAATATATCTCAAAGCATTTTTAAGAGCTAGCTTTGTTTGAGTAGGAGTAAGTTTAAATCCCCGAGACGGTGCATTTCTTATCCCTTCTATGAATTTTGGATATGGAGGTAATTCCTCTGATATCTTAATTTTTATAGCTTTTGAAATATCCATAGTTTAAACTAACTCCATTTAATATTTAAATTATATTATTTTAAAGTTACTAATCCTATAAGGAACATCGTGCAGTAAAATAACTACTAATTATAAAATAGTAATTTAAACTAAGAATCTACTTTTAAAAATAAAACAGAGAGATCTTATAAAGTAGATTTTGTTATTTTAAAATTTTTATACCTTTTATTTCTAATTTATCTAATAAATCTAAGTATCCTTTTAGATTATTTTTTTCTATATTTAAATATTGAAGAGATGGTAATGCTTCTAATGATTCTGGCAATTTTGTCAAATTATTTGTCCTTAAAAATAAATATTTTAAGTTTTTAAGATATCTTATTGATTCAGGAAGTGAATTCAATCTATTATTTCCTAAATATAGATATTTTAAAGAATGCAATGAGCCGATTGGTTCTGGAATATTTTCGATTTCATTGTAATATAAATACAAATGTTTTAGTGAAGTAAGAGAACCTATGGTTTCGGGAATTTCTATTAAATTATTTTTTCCTAAATCTAAAATTTCAAGCGATGTGAGGAATCCTAAAGACTTTGGTATGGTTTTTAGTTTATTGAATCCAAGCATTAAGTTTTTTATTAAAGGAAGTGAACCAATAGTTTGAGGGACAGTTTCTAATTTATTTGTAGATATATCCAGCTCTAAAAGTGAGCCAAGTGAACCTATAGACTCTGGGAGTTCCTTCAATTCATTTTTTTCCAAATCCAATATTTCTAAGGATGGAAGATCACCTATAGATTCTGTTAAAGTTTCAATTTTATTATCATATAGATTCAATTCTCTAAGAGACTTCAATTGGTTTATTGACGCAGGCAACTTTCTTAAATTATTTATTTCAAGTATTAAAATTTCTAATTTTTCAAGTTCTCCTATTGAGTCTGGGATCTCTGTTAATTGATTGCGGTCACATCGTAATATTTGAAGAGATGATAATTCTCCAATTGAGTCTGGTAAAACCTTTAATTTATTGTCTGAAATCTCAAATCTTAATAAAGATGTAAGAGAACTTATTGAATTTGGAAGTTTAATTAAGTTATTCGATGAAACACTTAGATTCTCTAAGGAAGTAAGAGAACCAATACTTTCAGGAAGAGAGGTTAGTCTATTTGATGTTAAACCTAAATATATCAAATTACTTAATTTCCCTATTGAATTAGGAAGCCTCTCTAAACTGTTGCCTTTTAAAAATAAAGAGCTTAATAATGATAAATTACTTATACTTTCAGGTAAGGTTTTTATATGATTATTTCTTAAATTCAATCTTTTCAATGATGTCAATGAACCAATTGATTCAGGAAGTGTAATTAATTTATTATTTCCTAAGTATAATATTTCTAAGGATCTTAGTGAACCAATTGAATCTGGAAGAGATTCAATACTATTTCCACTTAGATCTAGTGTCTTTAAATTTATTAAATTTCCTAAAGAATATGGTATCTCTGTAATTTCATTTTCACTTAAATCTAAAAGTTCAAGAGATGAAATATTTCCAATTGTTACAGGTAGATCAGTTAAGTTATTTGATTCCAAATCCAATTCTCTAAGATTAGATAATGAATTAATGAACTCGGGTAATTTTGATAAATGATTTTCACTTAAATCTAATATTTCCAGTGAAGGTAGAGTGCATAATTCTTCTGGAATCGAACTTAAATTATTTCCTCTTAAGTAGAATTCTTTAAGCGAAGAAAATGACTTTATCTCTTCAGGAATAGTAGATAATCCACAAGAAAAAAGAGATAAACCAATAATATGATCATTTTGTACATAGTATCCAAATCTATAACGTTCCAATTCTGTTATTTCCCATATTGACTTTCCTATATGTTTTTCCAATAATTCAAGTGTTTCTCTTTCATTTTCGGGAATTGTCATGTCATTTACTATTGTAATAATTTCTTAGTAAAAATAATATTAAGAATTCTTTAAAAAGATAATATCATCTCGTAATATTTATGTTTAACATAATTGTTGTTTGATGAAACAAATAAGAAATTTGATTATTGAAAAATGAATTTTAAAAGAAAAAAAAATAAATAAAAACTTTATTTAAAAGTCAACATCTTTCCCTTCGTATGCATACCTAAATAGTCTTTCAAATTCATCCCTACTTGGAGCTCTTGGGCCTAATACACCAGTAGAATCTTGAAAGCATAATAAAATTAAAGTTTTAAGATTTTTTTCAAAATCTTCTTCTGAAACACCTGTTTCTTTAAGCTTTGTAGGAAAATTAATTAATTTTTGGAGTTCTTTAATCCTATCTACTACTTTATAAGCTGCCTTTTTATTTTCTTCATTCCATTTAGCCCAACCTAACTGTTTTGCTAATTTAGCATAAATTTTTATTGTATCTGCCGCTCCTTCAGGATCATTTAAAACATATTGTACAGCGTAAGGAAGAGAAATTCCACATGCTTCACCGTGTGAAATATGAAAAATAGAGCCAAAGCTATGACCTAACGTGTGTGCAAGTATAACTTGAGCATTTCCAAAAGCTAATCCCGATATACTCGCTGCTTGATGCATATAATCCCTTGCTTCCTCATTTTCTCCATTATTATAAGTTAATGGCAAATATTTAAATATAAGCTCTATAGCTTTTAAGCATAAAGCATTACTGAATTCATTTCTCCATAGAGTTACCAACCCTTCAACCGAATGTGCTAAAGCATCAAAAGCAGTATATATTGTTAATTTAGGAGGCATTTTTTTAGGAAATATTGGGTCAACAATGGCATAAGTAGGGACTAGACTTTTATGCATGCAAAAAAGTTTTCTCCACACATTATACTCATATCTTGATATAACTGCAACATTTGTTGTTTCTGCTCCTGTTCCAGAAGTAGTAGGGATCGCAATTAATTTTGACTTTTTGCCCATTTCATATAACTCATTGTTATTAACTTGAATATCATCAAGAGTATATTCTGGAAATTCATATAGACACCAAACTGCTTTTGCAGTATCTATAACAGAACCTCCTCCTAATGCAATAATTAAATCAGGCGAATAATCAATACACTTTTCTCTAGCTTTTAAAACACCTTCTTCTCTTGGATCTGGAAGTACTTCATTAAAAACTGTGTAAATCCTTTTGCATTTATCTAATTTTTCAGTTAATATTCTTAAAAGTCCTAAATCCTCAATAATTTTATCAGTAACAATAAAACATTTTTTTCCCCTTATATTTTCAAAAAAGTCTAAAGCTTCTTCACCAAATATTATGTTAGGGCTATAAAAATACCACATTTACATTTTTCACCTTTAATTTTAAAATTTTTAGAAGTAAAATATTAAAAATAATGCTTTAAATTGTAAATAATCTTTATTTTTTTATTAAATTTAATAAATAATATAATCAAATATTATTTGTTTGATTTAAAGACGAATAAAAGGGGATATATTCAAAATATACAATATAAGCTAGAGAGAAAATGAAAGAAAAAGAAAATCTCTTTATTACATTTCAACAAACAATTGAAAGCATAATAAAGGATAAGAAAAAGAATTCTAATAATGTAAAATTATTAAATAATTTTAAAGCAAAAATAAATTTAGGATTACAAATTGAAGAAGACCTTTACTTTTGATTAAATTTAATAGCAGAAGAAGGAAACTTTGCTCTGAAAAGAGGAAAATTGGAGGAATATGACTTGGAAGTTTTATTTGCTCCAGAAGATTTATTATTGTTTGCAAATGGAGAAAATTCGACACTTCACATGTTATTTAAAAAGAATAGGTTTAGATATAAGAAATTAAGGTTTTCAAAGGGTTCAGATGGTAAGCATAATCTTGGTATTCTACTAAAACTTCCCAAAATTATTGTTTTGGATTAAAAATATAATACCAATTCATTATTACTTAGTATAGTTTAGTTAAAAAAAGATATTTAGTTTAAACAGAAGACAACAGCATTCTAATATTTATTTTGAATCTTGTTATTCTTCAGGATATAATTATATTTGAAATGTTTAATCTCCATTGATTGCTTTTGTTTTTGAAATAAATTTACTTCAATTTCTTTTGTGTTTTTATTGATATATAATTCCACAAAAGAAGAATTACCACTTGCGATAAAAGACCATGCACCTGTAGCACTTCCTGGATTGATTAGCAAAATGCCTTTTTTTGTGAGAAAAATTTCTTCTTTATGAGTGTGACCAGATACTAATATTTGATATTTATTTTCAATAGCAAGTTTTTCTAACTGAGTTTGATCTCCCCTTGGTTTTATTTGTGCTCCATGAGTTAGACCGATAATTACTTTATTATTATCTTCAAAAGAGACGTTTAATTTTTGATACATGGGAGAATCTCGAATTCCATAATAATAATCCATGTTTCCTATGACTATAAACAAACTTTTTTTAGTTTTTAATTTCAAATAGTCTATTAACTCGGGATAATTAATTATATCTCCGGTAAAGAACGTATAATCAAAAAGTTCTTCTTTAGATAAATCATTTAATTTATTATATATTTGTTCAGGGAGATCTTTAGCTCTATTAGGTATATGTGAATCCCCAATGCACAAGATTCGCATAAGATTCTAACCATATTATTTTTTACTTTTATTTTTTGATTCTTGGACTAATATTGCAAAATTCCTTATCATCTCTTCTAATGTTGGAAAAGTAGGTATATTATTTTTATTAAGTAATTGTGATATACGATGAACTGCTTTAGGTTCACCAATCATCCACATGCATATTATTTTATCTGTTTTTTGTTGGCTCATTTCTTTAACATTATACCTATTGCTAAAACGTCTTGATACAAACATCATATTGAAGACTCCCTCAATGTAGGGATCGTCTAAAACTGCTTTCCATATTTTAGTCATTACTTCTGATGGATCAATCTTATTCATCATAGCTTTTTCCATTGTTGGCCACAGATCAAGCAAAGCAAATCGATTTGGAGGCATCCATTCAGGATATAATTCTTTGAGAGTTTGATATGTCTGTTCTCCTAAAATAGGAAAATTCAATCCATATTTCATAGTAAGGTCAGCAGAAATCGTACCAGCTCCACCAGATCCAGCCATCATAGACACATTACCATATTTAGGTAATTTTTTTCCAGAGTTATACACCATTGAAAAAGTCCTTGCAAACTGAAATAAATCATGTAAATTTTCTGCTTGAATTACACTAGATTGTCTAATTATAGCATTAATTAAGTGATTACTTTCTGCTAGAGCACCTGTATGACTTAAAGAAGCTTTTTGTCCAAGAGATGTTTTTCCTCCCTTTAGCAGAATAATTGTTTTATTTGGTATTTTTTTCGTTTTCTTGCATAATTCAATAAATTTCCTGGGATCTTTAAATGATTCAAGATATACTGCTATAACATTTACAGTAGGATCCTCGATACAATAATCCAAAAATTCTATTTCACTCAAGTCCATTTTATTTCCAATTGAGCATGAGTATCTAATTCCCATTTCAGGATAATTTCTCATTAAGTTCATGAGATATCCTCCATTTAACATTCCTGATTGGGTTATTATAGCTATGTTTCCTCGCTTATAATTATCAAAAACACCAAAACCCGAAAAAAATCCACCTTTTTGTTCACTATCACTATCTCCATCAATTTTTGTAAGACCCATGCAATTTGGACCTACAATCCGTATCTTAGAAAAATTATCTGTAATATCAAGTATTTGATCTCTCAATTCAAGACCTTTTTCACCTACTTCTTCAAATCCTGAAGTTTCAATTAAAGCTCCTTTAATACCTTTCTTAATGCATTCTCTTAATAAATTAGGAATAATTCGGTTAGGGACATAAAAGATGGCTAGATCAACATCATCTTCAATTTCTAAAACAGATTTCTTAAACTCTAAACCAAATATTTCTCCATAAAAATTAGGATTTACGGGTATAATTTTACCTTTAAAGTTATTAACTATAAGGTTGTTTACAATACGATGCCCTCCTTTTGTAGGATTTTTTGATGCACCAATTACGGCCACCGATTTAGGATTAACAAATAAGTCAATTATATGGTTACTCGACAATTCTATAACTCACTTTGTTTGTTTTAATTACCTTTATATTTTTTATATTCGGTTTGGACAAACTCAAACAATTTATTAGCTTTTTTGTCTTTTGTAAAATATTCTATTACTGGTGCTAAAAATTTATTTAAATATTTTATCACAGCTGGTTTTAAATCAGGGGGATTCAATTTTCCTTCTCCATAATCTTTTTCTAGTGCTTTATAAGAGTAATATTCGATATTTCCACCATACTTTTCAGGTCTCTCGACTTTAAAAACATCAACAAGCTCGAAAATTATATATTTACAATATTCCAAAACTGGATTTTCAGCAACTTGTTTAGGAGGACAATATGCCTTATTTATTTTGCGTTTTATATCATCTGGAGAATCTAACATAAAAACAGCTGAGTCAGGATCCGATTTTGACATTTTGATTTCTATTGTTCTTTCTACACCGTTTAGATCTGTGGTAGGGGGTTTATATAATCCCATTAACATATGATGATGAATTGCAATAGGTTTTGGTCTATCCAACTTTTTTGCAAGCTCTCTTGCTAACATATTTACTTTTCTTTGATCCATTCCTAGTTGACATATATCTGTAGGAAGATAGAAAATATCTGCTGCTTGCATTAAAGGATAAAGAATTTGTGAAGCAGAAAGTTTTTCCGACTCACTTCTTCCCATTATTTGAGTGCATCTTTTAACTCTGTTTAAGGAACTGTTAATAGCTATTTTTAATACCAATTCCCAATATGAAGATTCTTTTACTAGATCAGAAGCATAAATAAATTCAACATTTCTTAAATCCATATTACATACTTTCCATGTTTCAATTAAGAAATCCCCTACTTTCTTGATAACTTCTAAATCGCCCCCAAATTTTAAATTGGCGGCAGCATGCCAATCGGCTACTAAAAATTTGAATTTGATCCCCGCTTTAGTAATTTTATTTACATTAATTGCTCTTAAAAGCCCTTGAGCGATGGTTAACACTCCAGAGGGTTCGAATCCATCATAAGCATAGATTTCCTCATTATGATCAATTTTCCATTGAATCATATCTTTTAATTCATTTAACTCAATGATTTCTTCTCCAACTTCTTTTAATAAAGCAATTTTATCATCTAAAGTTAAAGGCATATTATCATTCACTTTAATATTATATAAATTAGTAAATAAATTAATTGATATAACCTTTACGGATTTTAGAATACAAAGAGCTAATTTATCCTAATATTTACTTGATACTAAATTAAAGAAAATAGATCAAAAAAGGATCTAAGCTTTCTTATTTTCAATTGTAGCCTGTGCTGCTGCAATTTTAGCAACTGGAATTCTAAAAGGAGAACATGAAACATAATTTAGGCCAATTAAATGAGCGAATTTAATAGAACTGGGCTCACCACCGTGTTCACCACAGATACCTGTTTTTAAATCTGGTCTTGTCTTTTTACCAAGCTCAATAGCCATTTTCATTAGCTTTCCAACACCTTCCTGGTCAAGAATCTCAAATGGATTATTTTCTAATATTTCTTTATTTAAGTAGATAGGTAAGAACTTACCTTCAGCATCATCACGAGAAAAACCAAACGTCATCTGTGTCAAATCATTAGTTCCAAATGAGAAAAATTCTGCTTCGATCGCAATTTCATCAGCAGTTAAAGCTGCTCTTGGTATTTCTATCATTGTGCCAAATTTATATTCAAGATCTACATCATATTCATTTATAGTTTCTAAAGCGATCTGCATTAATTGAGCTTTCACGAATTGTAACTCAGAGATCATCCCTACAAGGGGAATCATAACCTCAGGAATAACATTAATCCCTTGTTGTTTTAATTCACAGGCAGCTTGAAATATTGCTTTTACCTGCATTTCATTGATTTCAGGCCAGACAATTCCTAATCTACAACCTCTTAGTCCCATCATGGGATTTTCTTCAGAGAGTGATCTGATTAAGCTAATAACCTTATTCTTTTCAGTGATTTCATTATCTAATGGACTAATATTAAGTAATGATCTTGATAACGCATTTGTCATTTTTAGTTCTTGGCTTTCTAATTGAACCATGGATAATTCAGGTAGAAATTCATGTAATGGAGGATCTAATAATCTAATGGTTACTGGCTTTCCTTCCATGATTTTAAAAATCTCAAAAAAATCACCTTTCTGCATTGGTAATATTTTATTAAGAGCATCTTGACGCTCTTCTAACGTCCTTGCCATTATCATCCTTTGCACCACTGGTAACCTATCTTGTGTCATAAACATATGTTCTGTTCTACAGAGTCCTATTCCTTCTGCTCCAAATTCTAATGCTTTTAGAGCATCGGCGGGAGTGTCTGCGTTAGCTCTAACTCCCAGAGTTTTCAACTTATCAGCAACTTCTAATAACTCTAGGAATTCTCCTTTAATTTCAGGCTCAATCAAAGGAACTCTTCCTTCGATAACACGTCCAGTGGTTCCATCTATTGTTATATAATCACCCTCTCTAACAACCATATCCGCAACTCTAAATTCCTTTTCCTCTTCGTAAATCTCTATGTCAGAACATCCTACAACAGCGGGTTTTCCCATCCCTCTCGCAACAACTGCTGCATGAGATGTTTTTCCTCCAAATTGGGTTAAAACTCCACTAGCTGCATATAAACCATGAACATCATCTGGTTTTGTTTGTGGTCTAACTAAAATTATTTCTTCTTGACCTTGATTTGCTAATTCTTCTGCTGTATCAGGATCAAAAATTGCAATTCCAGAAACTGCACCAGGGGACGCATTAATTCCACGAGCAAGTACGTGTACTATAGAATTCTCATCTATACTCTTAAATAATAATTTAGATACTTTTTTAGGATCTACCCGTAATATTGCTTCTTCTTCTGTAATTAATCCTTCTTTAACCATGTCAACAGCTATTTTTACTTCTGCAGAAGGCGTACGTTTCCCATTTCTAGTTTGTAAAATATTGAGTTTACCATCTTCAATTGTAAATTCAATATCTTGCATATCTCTATAGTGTTTTTCTAATTTTTCCATAGTTCCCAATAATTCTGAATAAATCTCTGGAAACTCTTCGTTCATATCTTCAAATTTTTTTGGAGTCCTTATACCAGCAACAACATCTTCTCCTTGTGCGTTTGTTAAATACTCACCAAACTTTCTATTTTCTCCAGTTGAAGGATCTCTTGTAAAAGCTACACCTGTTGCAGAGTTCCATCCTTTATTACCAAATACCATTGCTTGAATATTAACAGCTGTTCCAAAATCAGGAATATTGTTAATCTTTCTATAAGTAATTGCTCGCCTATTATTCCAAGATTTGAATACTGCTTCAATTGCTAGAAATAATTGCTCAGACGGATCTTGAGGGAATGCTGAACCAATTTCTTTTTCATATAATGCTTTATAATCAGCAATTACTTTTTGTAAATCCATAACGCCTAAATCAGTATCTTGTGCGTCCCTTCCAATCATCCTTTTATATTTATTTAATATCCTCTCAAATTTTTCATCTCCAATCCCCATTACTACGTCTCCAAACATCTGAATAAAGCGTCTGTAACTGTCATAAGCAAAACGTGGATTTTCAGTTTGTTCTGCTAAGCCCAATACACTCTGGTCGTTTAATCCTAAGTTCAGAACTGTGTCCATCATTCCAGGCATACTTTGCGGCGCCCCGCTTCGCACACTTACCAATAGAGGGTTTTTATTATCTCCAAATTCCTTTCCTGTGTTTTCCTCTAATACTTTTAAATATTTCATCACATTTGGTTTTAGTTTTTCCATCATACCTTTAGGATCACTGAAATATAACAAGCAAGCTTCAGTTGTAATTGTGAATCCTGGTGGGATGCTTAAACCTAATTTTGTCATTTCGGCCAGGTTTGCTCCTTTTCCACCGAGTAAATTCTTTAAATCCTTATTACCTTCGCTAAAATCATAGACAAATTTATTTTCACTGATAGTCATTTCTTTTTCCCAAAATTTCTATTATGATCAAGATTTATTAAATTAAAGACAATTCATTAAATTTTTATATTTTATGTATATACTTTCGAGATTATTTCTGAATATAATAATGTCAATAAGGAAAAAAAATTTTCGAAAATAATAACTCATCCTAAGATTATTATGTTAAATTTTATTAAATTCATCTAATAATTCCCAAATTCCATTTATTATAAAATCAGGTTTGTATTCACTATTTTTTATCATTTCTAATGTTATTTCTCCAGATAATACACAACAAGTTGTTACTCCTGCTTCTTTCCCCATTTTAATATCAGTATACAATCGATCTCCAAACATTATAGAATCTTTAGGTGCTATTCCTAATTGTTCTAATTTAAATAAAAGCATGTCTTTGTTAGGTTTTCCAAAAACTTTAGGCATTCTGTCCGTAGCCTTATATAATAAAGCAGCAATCCCTCCCGCGTCTGGGATATAACTATTTTCAGTAGGACATTTATTATCTAAATGAGTAGCAATGTATGCAAAATTATCTTTTAAGAGTAATTGAGTAGCTTTAACTAATCGATCGTAGGTTAATTCTTTATCGAAAGCTAATACAAGAATCTCTGGATCTTCTTCTGTTAATTCAAAATCCTCTTGCATGAATTCTTGTTTTAATGATTGAGTACCCAGTAAGAAAATTTTTTTGATTTTATTCTTTTTTAGATAATCAATAGTGGGATGTTGAGATAAGATAAGATTTTCTCGAGTTATGTTAAAATTAAAGCTGTTCAATTTCTTAAGATAATCATTTGTTGAAATACTTGAATTATTTGAAAGAAAATAAAAATTCTTTCCTTTTGCTTTTAATAATTCAATTAAGTCTATAACTCCCTCAAATAATTTATTTCCTAAATATATGGTTCCATCTAAATCAAAAAAATAAACTTGCTTAGTTGTGAGTTCAGATAAGATCTTACTAAGAGAAGACATCCTATAGTTCAAAAACAATTTTAGATAAAATAAAAAAGAAAAAAAATTAAATAAATTTTCGCTATATTAATAAAATTCTGTCTCAATCATAGTGGTAGAAACAACTAATTCTTGAGCAGCTCGTGTAGCTTTTAAGATTTTAGCCATATCTCCTTTTAGCTTAAACTTTCCAGCGAGTAGCCCCCTGATGGGATCTAATTCTTTCTTTAAAACTTGAACCCAAGCATCATAGGGCCCTGAATATATATATTCAGTCTCTACTTCTTCTCCATCTTCTACTACCCTAGCACCTGTGCATTCTCCATGATAAAGTCCCACAAACATCTTAATTTCATGATCTAAATCCCCAGAAGGCTCCACAACAAATAGAAAATCACCTTCCCATCCATCAGGTGGGAATCCTTCAGGTCCAGCTGCATCTCTATAGTTCTGATTTTCATTTACGGCTTTACAAAATGCTTTAGCCCACTCATCTGTTCCAAATTTCATATTTTTCCCTCTAATAATATCTATTTTTATAACAATTTGAATTTTTTATATTTTTAAATTTAAATTGGTTTTTATAAGTACTCTATTTATTAATTAGAAAATTAAAATAAAAGAAAAAAATTTTTGTTATTTCTTGGTTATTCTTTATCTTTTTATTTGATTTCTCCTCTCTCTTTCATCTTAGCTATTTCCTCATCTCTAAGTTTCCTCTTAAAAATTTTCATTGCTAGTGTTAAAGGTAGAGTTTTCCTAAACTCAATGGATTTTGGTACTGCATATGGTGGGAATTTTTCTTTGCAATATGCGATCAACTCGTCAGTAGTAATTTTACCAGCATATTCAGGGTTTAATTGTATAAAAGCTTTTACTCTTTCACTTCCAGGACGTTCTGGATCTGGGATTCCTATAATCGCTGCTTCATTTACTGCTGGATGTTCATATAAAAGATTTTCAAATACTCTTGAGTAGACTTTCATACCTGAAACATTTATCATATCCTTAATTCGGTCTACTATATAAAAGTAACCATCCTCATCCATTTTTCCAATATCACCTGTTGCTATCCATCCATCTTCAGTTAGTCCTTTACCAGGAGTGGGCCAATATCCTTTCATAAGTTGTGGCCCCCTTACAATTATTTCTCCAGGCTCACCAAATGGAACTTCTTCACCTGTATCTGGATTAATAAGTTTAACATCGGTATCAGGAACAGGAATACCAACACTTCTTTTTACTTCTGACATAAATCCTGTGACTTTTGAAAGACCTGAGAGATTTATATGTGTAACAGCAGACTCTGTCATACCATATCCTTCCCCTAATGGTACTCCGGTTTTTTTTTCAAATTTTTCAGCAACTTCAGGAGGAAGAGCAGCAGCAGCAGAATAATAAAAAACTGGCATTTTTGGTAAATCTTTCTCCATAAGTAGCATGTAGTGAGTGGGGACCGCACAAACCATAAATGGTCGATGTTTTTTTATGATATCTACTATTTTATCAAGATCTCTTGGATCAACTAAATATATCCCAAAGCCCATTGAAATGGAAGCAAATGCAATCATATGGCCATATTGATGAAACATAGGGACACATATTACTGCAGAAGCTTTTCCTCTTGTCGCCACCTCTAATGGTTTCATATACCAATGAAAGGTCTGGATAATAGTCGTAGTAATATTAAAATGAGTTAACATAGTACCCTTTGGGACACCAGTAGTACCCCCAGTGAAAGGTAACTCTGCAAGATCCTCTCTAGGATTTATTTCAACTTCAGGGGGATTTGGTTCATATTTGTTCATTAAATCTTCAAATTTAATAGCTCCGTATATCTCTTTTATTTCTGGTAATGAATAATCAGGAAAAATTGGAACTGATGTATAAATTATTGTCTTTATATTAGTCTTATCTTTTATTTCATTAATTCTTTCAAGGCGTCTATACGAACAGATCACAGTTTCAGCTTTAGATTCACCTAATTCATATAATAAATCTGGAGCTTTATGCAGTATGCTAAGAGGAACATGAATTGCACCTAATCGTAAAATTGCAAAATCACTTATTATGAACTGGGGGCTATTTGGGAGTATTGTTGCGACTTTATCACCTTTTTTTATCCCTAAATCTGATAGTGCGGTGGCAAATTTATCTACTTGTAATTTTAATTCCTCATAGGTTATCACTTTATCCATAAAATGAATTGCTTTACTTTCAGGAAAGTTGGTAGCTGAATCCTCAAGAAATTTATAAACTGATATTTCAGGGTAGGGTGCCATAGTTTCTAAAAGCTTAAAAGGTCCAAGTTTATAACTCTTTTTCCATGGTTTATCAGCATAAGTTAATTTTTCTTCTTCAGCCATGATTTATTGAACCTCTTTTAATTAGTATAAAAATTGTGTTATTCAATAGATTTCTTTGATTACCCACTCTAATCCGAGTTCTTTTAGTTTCTCTTTGGTGGGTTTTCCAGTCTCCTTATCCCATCCACGATATTCATAATAAGCATCTAAAAGTGGACCTAAGTTTACCGTCTGTCCTTTAGCGGGACCTTCTGGTAAAGGTTCCTCTAACAGACGTGGGGGAAGTGTATCATCAGCTCTAGTAACACCTTCTCTTATATTATAAACTCTGGCAAGATTATATATCCGCTCTCCTGTTTTAGCAAAATCTTCTGCGCTAAAGTCATAACCTAAAAGTTTTTCAATAAGTGATGCCCAATCCTCTGAAGATAACACCATTCCCATAAATTTACATCCCCCAATAGCATCAAATAACCCAAATGCATCTTCAAATTCCTTAACAACCCTAGTATCTTCTGGATTTTCTGAAAGAACATCTTCTACCATAGCATTTTCTACAATCATAAACGGCATTGATAAGAAAGCAGGACCTTCTATATAACCAGTAATATGACAACCTCCTCGATTTGCTGTAGCATATGCTAATCCTGTGATTTTAGCAGCCCTACTGTCATAAGCAGGAAGTTCTAACCCTTTAACATGCATAGCAAATTTTTCAGATCCTTTTCCTAACTTTTTTGCCATGTTTCTAGTTCCTTCAGCAAGCAAATCACCAATTCCTTCTCTTTTGCTTATTAAAGAAATAAGATCTACAACAAGATCAGCATTTCCGAAATTAAATTCAAGACCAGCAGTATCTTCTTTAGTTAAAATACCTTTTTCAAAGCATTCCATCGTAAAACCAATAGTATTCCCTGCAGAGATAACATCAAGACCATATTCATTACAAAGGAAATGCGCTAAAGTGATTGCTTCTAGATTATCCACACCGCACATCGTTCCTAAAGCACCGAGTGATTCATATTCTGGACCCTCTCCTGTACTTTTATATTTGCCTTCTTTAATTTCAGTAAGTCGACCGCAAGCTATTGGGCAAGCAAAACATGGTTTACGACCTGTGAGAATTGTTTCATTAATTGCTGTTCCATTAATTTTATCAGCTGCTGGAAAAACTCCAGTTTGCCAGTTATTTGTAGGTAAACCTCCCTTAATATTCACCAAATCAACCATAGTAGCAGTTCCAAATACTTCAAGAGTCATTTTTAATAAACTTTGATTTACCCAATCATATCTTTGTTTAGCTTCTGCTTTATATTCATCTGGCTTTGCCACTTCAATCTTAGCATCACCTTTAGATGCTATTGCTTTAACTTTCTTAGAACCCATTACTGCACCCATCCCGCACCTTCCAGCTGCTCTCCCATAATTGGGCTTATCACAATCATTCATTACTGCAGCATATTTAACTAGATTTTCTCCTCCTATACCGATACATGACACATTAAATTTATCACCTAGTTCTTCTCTGATGATCCTTGTTGTTTCTGAAGTATTATTGCCCCATAGATGTGAGGCATCTCTAAGTTCTGCCTTTCCATCTTCTGTAACAAGATAGACTGGCTTAGGTGATATTCCTTCGAAAATAACACCATCAAAACCTGATCTTTTAAGATCACGTCCCCAGAAACCAGCTGAGTTTGCTTGGCCCCATATCATTGTAAGAGGAGATTTTGCAACAACACTATATCTGCCTGTACTAGGGGAGGGGGTTCCTGTTAAAGGACCTGTCATAAAAATTAACTTATTTTCAGGGCCTAGAGGGTCAATTCCTTTTGGAACCTCATCGATTAAATATTTAGTAGCTAATCCTGCTCCACCTAAATATAATTTCAATGTTTCCTCATCAGGAAATTCTTCGCTAATCTTTCCATTTGTTAAGTCCACTCGTATAATTTTTCCCATATAACCGTAAATTTTCATTACACCTCTATTACAAATTTATTTAATTCGTACTTTTTTCAAATAATTAATTAAAATAATTAATTAATCTTATTCCCTTAATTATAAAACCATTTCTATTTTATAGTTTAAGGAATATAAGACTAAATGAAAAAAATCTAAAAGTAACGTTTTTTACTTAAAAAATAAAAAAAAATACTAGTTAAACACCTATTCCGATAGTATTTCCAATTCCTGCCAGTATGATTTTTGTTCCTTTTTCAGTTCGCTTCCTAATTGCCATTTTTATTTTTTCTACGAATTTAGGGACGCTCTGAGTTATGGATCTCTTCATAGTGGTAATGGCATCTTCTAGCGATTGTTTACAGATAAGTGCATCAATTGAAATTGATTTTCCTGTCGAAGATTCTTCAATGTAATGTTTTTCGATACCTAAACCCCCTATAGCCGCCCCAACGCCTACCGCAATTGAACCTGTTTTATCTCCCGTAAGTTTTAATCCAGCATCTATCATAATTATTCGAGAAACATCATCACCGTGTTCCTCAATAAGTTTTTTTATAACTTTCCCCGGTTTTCCAACACTTCCCCCAGGACCTTTTGCCCGAACAACATATATAGTTCTATCTTCAAAATTAACTTCTTGAACTATTGTGTCTTTAACAATTTCATTAGCTTCAATTTCTCCATTCGAAACATCTCTTATAAAGCTAGCTGTGACTAATGGCCCAAGACCATCTCCAATAGGGCTCCCCTCTGCGAAAGCTTTAGCTGCATGGTAATAAGCTTTAGCCATAGCTAGAATTAGACCTAATTGCATTGATATTTGCATAAGTAAAATCATTGATTTTGTTTTCTTACCGAGTATTAAATAATGTCTAATTAATCTATAAATAAAATCGATTGCCATTGTTGCTTCTAATAAGTTCTCCAAATTGTACCTTTGCACACTGTCGGCTTTAGGTGCTAAAATCGCGACTTCCTCTCTAAATCGATCATCTCTAACATCAACAACATGGTCAAATTTTGGTACAATACCATAGGGATCAAGTGATACAGGAGCAATAGTAACAAAAGTAATAAAATCTTCAAGTTGCAGCATTAAATCTTTTTGAGTCTTCTTTTGATCGGCAAATTCTTTAAAATTATTCACTAAGATTTCTTTGCACTCATCATTCCATTTTTTTAATTTTTCTAATCCTATTTGTATTGTTTTAGATGCTTTCCAACCTTGAATCTTCTGTCCATAAAAAATACTTATAAATATAAGAACAAACCATAATAGTTGGATAATTAAACTTATCGGATCAGCTCCTTGATTGCCAAATTGAAATATATTAAACATTTTTACCCAAAACTTAAACTTAAAATTGAAAACTTTTATCTATTATAGTTTTATAATAAAAAAATTTATTTATTCTTTTCTATTATAATGAATAGATAACAAATTATTGCAACATTTTCTATGATTGAAGAAGACGACGATGAGGAAATTTTAAAAAAAGGAATCACATTTAAAAATGTTTTAAAAAATATTCTGTTTATATTTTTAATTCTTTTAGGGCTTCTTTTTATTTACCTCAATATTGGTCCTGATCAAATCTCAAGTTGGTCTATTGGTTTTATTTTAATATGTTTTGGTGTTACGTTAATACAAGTACAAAAAAGTCCGCCAGAACCTATCAGACAAACACTAACTATTTTAATCTGTAATTTATGCGAGATTACTAAAGTTAGGAATTATGAAAAAGGTGATTTTGTTTTTAAGAAGAGAGACAAATGTAATAAGTGTGATGATTTAATGGAAATTAAGCAGATTTATTCTGTAAGATTAAAAAGACTTACTGAATCCAATAAGGGGCAAAAAACAAAACCCAAGGTTTAAAAGTAAAAAGAATAATTATTTCATGTTTTTCTTAATTTTTTAAGGTGTTGTACAAATTCTCAATCAAGTTGGATTAGGGGGGACTTTTGATCATCTTCATGAAGGACATAAATTAATTATAAAAATTGCTTTATCTATTTCCAAAAAAATTGTTATCGGTTTAACTACAGAGAAATTATTAAAGAATAAGAAAGTTGCTTCACAACTTGAGGATTATACAACACGAGAAAGGAATCTTAGATCGTATATTAAGACATTTACAGATATAAAACGAGCTGATATTGTAGAGTTAAACGATCCTTACGGTCCTCCTATCAATGAATCCGAATATGAAGGCATAGTAGTTAGCCAGGAAACATATGAAACAGCTTTAAAAATTAACGAGATACGAGAAAGTAGGGGCTTTAAACCTTTAATTATTATTATAATTCCAATATTAAAAGATAAGAACAACAGAAAAATTAGTTCGACTTCCATTAGAGAAAATTTGATAGAATAAAATTTTTTATTGATTATTATTTTAATAAATCATAAGAAATGAATACTTGAGTAGAGATATATATGAAAATATGTAAAACACCTATTCTTCTGAATACAGAAATTTCTCAAGATTCATTTTTCTTTAAATTCTTTATTCTGCCAAGGGAATAGATATTAATAGCTGAGATTGTTCCCTTGGCTGCGGACGAGCTTGAGCTTATCTTTCTTAAAATCCAAAATTTCATAGTAAAAAATATTTAATTTTTGCTCTAATTCGAGATAGAGCAAAATGAAGCGATTAAATTCACGAAAGATTTAAATACATTAGAGATTTTAAAATTTATAACGAAATAATATAATTTTTAATTCAAGAGTATGACAATTAAACTGAAAAAACAAGTAATTGCGATTTTACAAATATTAAAGAAAAAAGATTCTGATGTATTAGCTTCAGAACTAGCAAAAGAATTAAAAATCGATTATATAGTCTTAATGTCAGCAATTAATGATTTAATTGAATATGATTTGGGAGGTTTCAAAGAAGAGGAAATCTATCAAGTTTCATTAAACAATGAAGGGATCGATTATTTGAAAAATGGATTACCTGAACGCCAATTATTAAATTTAATGTTGGAAAGTGAAATACAGGAAATTAACCTTGATGATTTGTTAAAACAATCTAATTTAGATCATAACATTTTTTATATAGGAATTTCAAATTTAAAAAAAAATAGATGGATTGGCCAAAGTAAAGCTACTGGAGAAAATAAAGTTTATCTTATTGCTGAAAAGTTTCCTCAAACTAAACTCGAAAAATTTTTAGAAAAATTTGAAGAAAATCCTGTGATTGAAAATTCAGTATTGTCTAAAGACGATTTAAGATTATTAGATATTCTTAATAAAAGAAAACTTATACAGAAAAGTCGAAAAACTCAAAGAATTATATCTTTAACAGAAAAAGGTAAAAATATCTCTATTTCTGAGATCGAAGAATCAAAGCAAGTTAGTAAAATTACCTCAGAAATGCTAAGTTCAGGAACTTGGAAAAATTTTAATTTAAAACCTTTTGATGTCGCTAAACCAGGGCCATTATTAAAGGCAGGTAAAATTCATCCTTTAATAAATTTAATTAATGAAATAAGAGAGATCTTTCTTTCAATGGGTTTTACTGAGATTAGAGGACCTATTATTGAAAGTGCGTTTTATAATTTTGACGCTTTATATCAACCACAAGATCATCCTGCTCGTGAAATGCAAGATACGTTCTATTTAGATAATCCTAAAACTGCCAAATTACCAGAAAAAGACAGAGTATTAGCTGTTCAAGAGACACATGAAAATGGTGGAGATTCAGGGTCTCTTGGATGGGGATATAAATGGGACATTGAGACTGCTAAAAAAACAGTATTAAGAACACACACTACTGCTACAACAATGCGTAGATTGGCACAATTTTATAGAGAAAATGATAAGGTGCCAGTAAAGGTATTTTGTGTAGATAGAGTATTTCGAAATGAAAAAGTTGATAAATCTCATTTAGCAGAATTTACCCAAGTGGAGGGTATTGTTATTGATGATAATGTAACTTTATGTGATTTAATTGGTTTATTATCAGAATTTTATAGAAAAATGGGTTTCAAAAAGATTGTAACAAGGCCAGGATTTTTCCCTTATACGGAGCCTAGTATGGAAGTTTCAGTTTATTTCGATAAATTGGGCGAATGGTTGGAAATGGGAGGGTCAGGAATATTTAGACCAGAAGTTACATATCCATGGGGGATTAAAGAGCCTACACGTGTCTTAGCATGGGGTCAAGGATTAGAAAGGATTGCGATGTTATATTATGAACGAAAAGATATGCGTGATTTTTACGTGAATCCTATAAAATGGTTAAGACAACAGTCATATCTTAAATGAGGTGAAAAATGTGCCAACAATTGAATTAAAAATTGAAAGATTGGAAAGATTAGTTGGAAAAAAGTTGAATATTAAAGATTTGGAATATGATTTACAGTGGATAAGTTTAGATTTGGAAGACATTAATGAAGTAGAACAAAAAGTTAAGGTAGAATATAATCCAAATAGACCTGATTTCTCTAGTCCAGAGGGCATCGCTAGAGCTCTTAAAGGTTATTACGAACTTGAATTAGGACTCCCTTCATATGAAATTCAACCAGGAAATATTACACTAAATGTTGATCCAAGTGTTAAAAAGGTTAGACCTTATATTGTTTGTGGAGTAATTCGAAATATTGATTTAGATGAAGATGAAGTAGCAACTTTAATGAACATTCAAGAACATTTACATTGGGCAGTGGGAAGAGATAGAAGAAAAGTGGCAATAGGTGTTCATGATTTGGATAATATTGTGCCACCTTATATATATACCGCAGTGAAACCAGACTCTGTTAGCTTTGTACCTTTACATGGTGATGGCTATCCAATGAATTTGGAGGAAATTTTATTACTCCACGAAAAAGGAATTGAATATGCTCATATTTTAGAAGGGAAGGAAGTATACCCAATAATTATTGACAGTAATAATGAAGTTCTTTCATTTCCACCCATAATAAATGGAGAATTGACAACAGTAACTGATGATACTAAGAATTTATTTTTAGACTTAACTGGCACCGATTTCAATGCAGTAAATTTAGCCTTAAATATTTTATCTATTGCTTTAGCAGAGATGGGCGCAAAAATTGAGAGTGTTAATGTAAATTATGAAGGAGATAAGGAAATTATTACGCCCAATTTAGATCCTAAAAAATGGGAAGTTAACGTTGATTACATAAATAATGTTATCGGATTGAATTTATCAATCTCAGAAATGATAAAGTGTTTTAAAAAAGTTCGAATGGATGCAAAAAAGTCTAAAAAAAAGGATTATTTAGATATTTGGGTACCTGCTTATAGGGGCGATATTATGCATCCAACTGATTTTACCGAAGAATGCGCAATAGGGTATGGATACT
>CAYSZJ010000024.1:0-15081 GCA_964435435.1 uncultured archaeon | reverse complement strand
GATATTATGCATCCAACTGATTTTACCGAAGAATGCGCAATAGGGTATGGATACTTCAATTTACCACTAACGATTCATGAAGGTGGAATAGGTAAATATCACCCAATACAAGATTTCTCGAATAGAATAAGAAAAATTATGATTGGAGCAGGATATTTAGAAGTCCTTAATTTCATTCTAACAAGTTCAGAAAAACAATTTAACTACATGAACCAAGAGTTTAATAAAAGCAAAATTGTTGAAATAGCAAATCCCGTCTCTAAGGAGTATAATACAACTAGAACGAGAATTCTTCCCAAATTAATGGATACATTACTTTTAAATAGATCTGAAGAAAAACCTATTAAAATTTTCGAGGTTGGAGATGTTATATTATTATCAAAAAAAGAGGAAACGGGAGCTAAGAGGGAAGTTCATTTATCTGCTGTTTCATATCATGAAGATGCAGATTATACTGAAATAAAGTCTACTTTAGACTTCATAATGAACTCACTTGGAAATTATGATAATTATGCAGTTAAACCTGGTAAAAATCCAAGCTATATAGAGGGCCGATATGGGGAAATCTATTTGAATGGTTCTATTATCGGGGAAATTGGTGAAATATATCCAGAAGTTTTATTAAATTTTAAATTAGAATTTCCTGTTGCGGCGTTTGAATTAAATATTGAACAATTTTTTGAATAAATTAAATAGATCGTTTTTATATTAAAAGCACTAGAATTTTTAAAATGAGTGAAAATAACAACCTAGAGAAGGATTTAAGAAAATTACGAGACGAAATCGATAAAATTGATGACTCTATTGTAGATCTCTTAAACAAACGAGGAAAGATTGTAATTGAAATTGGTAACTTAAAACAAAAATTAAATTTAAAAGTATTACAGCCCCAAAGAGAAAAAAAAATTATTGAAAGACTAAAAAATAAAGCTACAATTTTTAAAAATGGGAGTATTGACGCAATTTGGAAAGAGATTATGAGTGCAAGCAAATTAATTCAAGGAGTTATTAATAAAGTAGGGTACCTTGGGCCAGAAGGGACATTTACCCATCAAGCAGCTCTTGAATACTTTCCAAAAGCGGGATCAGAATTCAAAACCTTTAATAGTACTTCAGAGATATTTGAAAATATAGAAAAAGACATTATTGATTTTGGAGTTATTCCAATTGAAAATAGCCTTCAAGGTACTGTAAGAGAAACCCTTGACTTATTAATTGAAAAAAATCTCATAATATATGGAGAAATTGAGTTACGTATTATTCAAAATTTAATTTCTTTAGAAAATTCTGACTTATCAAAGATTAAAAATATAATCTCCCATCCACAGGCTTTTGCTCAAACAAGGTCTTGGATCAAAGCTAATTTACCCAATGTTAATATAATTAATGTAAATTCAACAGCTGAAGCAGTCCGTAGAGTTAAAGAATTGGAAGATGAATCATACGCGGCTATTGGTACTGAATTTTCCTGTAAGATATATGATTTAAAGGTCCTTAATTCAAGAATTGAAGATAACCCTTCAAATTATACACGATTTTTAATAATTTCCAAAAGAGAAAATAAACTAAAAGAAGATAAAGTTAAAACTTCTATAGTTTTTGTCACTAAGCATGTGCCAGGGGCTTTATATCGTGTATTAAAGATTTTTGCAGAAGCAAACATCAATTTAATGAAAATTGAATCTCGTCCACGGAGGAAAGGTCGGTGGGAATATATCTTCCTCATGGATTTTGAAGGTGATAAAGAAGATCCTGAAATAAAAAGAATATTAAATGAAATGAATGAGATTGTTATTTGGTATAAACTATTAGGATCTTATCCAATTTTTAAATAGCAGAATTTAATTCATTTTTAGTAACTTTTTTACTTTACAAAAAATATATTTATATACTTTTTTTAATAAAAAATGGTTTATTTTCAATGGAACAGAAAATAAGGTTTGATGGTCGCAAATATGATGAGCTAAGAAAGACTACAATTGAACGAAATTATCTTAAATATCCTGAAGGATCGGTATTAATAACTCAAGGAAACACAAAAATAATTGTGACAGCATCGGTGACAGAATCAGTTCCAAGATTTTTAGTAGACACAGGAACAGGATGGATAACAGCAGAATATTCGATGTTACCTAGAGCAACACAAATCAGAAATCAAAGAGAGACTTATAGAGGAAGATCTATGGAGATTCAAAGACTAATTGGACGATCTATGCGTGCCGCTTTCAATTACGAAAAACTCGGGGAGCGCACAATCAAGATAGATTGTGATGTAATACAAGCAGATGGAGGTACTAGATGTGCTTCGATTACAGGTGCATTTGTAGCCGTTTTTGATGCTATTAACTATATGTATGATCAACAATTAATATATGAATTTCCAGATTACAAAACTATTGCAGCAATTTCATTAGGTATAAAAGATGATAATATCTCACTTGATTTGAATTATGCTGAGGATTCGAGAGTCGATGTTGATTTCAATTTAGTAATGAATGAAGATTCAGAGATTATTGAAATTCAGGGAACCGCTGAAGGAGCAGCTTTTAATAAAAAAAAGTTGTATGAAGTAATTGAATTAGGAGAAAAGGGTGTTTTAGAATTAATAAAAATACAAAAAAATGTGTTAAATTTATAGCCTTTTCCTTAAAAGATAAAATTTTTATCTATAAAAAGAAAATCGTAAATAATATTTTTTTAAATTTGAAAAGATTTAATGTACATCGGTGCCTAATTGTTCTGGATGTTTTTAAAAATATTTAGCACCATCTTTAATTAAATCAACAATAGATCTTACTGGACTCCATCCAGTTTCTTTTGCAATTTTTTAATATATGTCCTAGAAAAGGAATTAATATAGCAGATTATATAATTTAGCAAAAGAATATTTAGCTAAAGAAAATGCATTCCGTAAATACTCAATTTCTAAAGAAATAAAAATGTATAAAGAATTTTTGAAAAAACAAGCAAAAACAATAGATAGATTTAACTTTTACTATGAATTTGTCGCAATCCACTCTACTTTTGAAAGAAAAGCTTCTTTTTTCTTTTAATAAATCTTAATCTTTATGCTAAAAATAAACGTGGTTCTCTGTTAAATTAGTATTTCTAATTTCAAAATTGATGATATTTAAATATTAATTATACACAATATTAGAAGAATTAAATTTTTTTGTTAAAAATTCTTATTACATGTAGATTTTACTATTATGACTCATAATTAAAGATATATCTGTATGATTGGAGATCTTTTATAAAAAAATTTCATGGAAATTTAGTTTTATCAAGAAAAATAGATTTTACATACTTAGACAATCCATAAATTAAAATAGTTGAAGAAAACAATGATTAGTAAAATTTCTAAGTTTTTTAAGTATTTTGTAAAAATATCACTTTTGAAAGGCTTAAGATTAATTTCTAGATTAAAAATATCTAAAATAGACAATAATTTATTAATATTTGGAGGTTATCTTGGAAAATCTTTTATCGGAAATACAAAATACTTGTTTTTATATCTTAATAAATTTTCCAATTACGAATGTATTTGGATCTCAAGATCAAAAGAAATTGTAAAGAAACTGAATAAGATGGAATTTAAATCCCTTTATGCATTTTCTTTCAAGGCATTTTCAAAATTAAGAAACGCAAGATGCGTGTTTGTAACACATGGCGAAGGTGATGTCCTACCTATTAAATTTTCAAAAAAAACAAAACTTATTCTTACGTGGCATGGAAGTGCAATTAAAAAAGTTGGATTTGATTCACCAATAACTACATTTAATAGATATAATTTACAAGTACTTCAAATGTTTTCCAAAGAAATTTCTTATATTTTAGCCACATCAGAAGATGATAAACGAAAGATGAAAAGCGCATACAGAGTACCTTCAGAAAAAATTATTATAACGGGGTATCCAAGACATGATTTCTTATATAATAAAACTACCTCAGAAATTAATATCTTTAAAGAACAACAAGGAATTTCAAAAGAAATTAAAAAAATTATACTGTATGCCCCAACGTTTAGGGAAGATCGTATTGCAAAAATGCCGTTTTCTAAAACTGATATGGTTGCACTAGATAATTTTTTAAAAGAAAACAATTCAATATTAATATTTAAAACACATGTTTTTGTAAAAGAAATTGATAATATAGGTTTAGACCATATTATAATACCCGATTCTTATTCAGACCCTCAAGAGCTATTATTAATATCAGATGTATTAATATCTGATTATTCTTCAATCATGTTTGATTTTTTATTAATTGATAACAAACCGATTATTTCATTCCCATATGACCTTGAATTTTACAAAAATGAACGTGGATTATATTATCATGATTATGAAAAATTTATTCCAGCACCAATTGTTTATAAAATTTCAGATTTGATTCATCATTTAAAAACTATTGAACAATGGTCTCCTGAATATGAAGAACGAAGAAGAAATGTGAATGAACTTGTCAATAAATTCCATGATGGAAATTCTTGCAAACGGGTTGCTGAATTTCTAGACCTTAAAATAAACATATAAAAAAAGATGTTAAGGTTTTTAAGAAGAATATTCAAAAAATTTGAAATTTAATGAGCTTCAATACCTAACTGTTCTGGATGTTGTTGGAAATATTCGACACCTTCTTTAATAATATCAAGAATTGATCTGAGTGGTCTCCATCCTAAGGCTTTTACAATTTTTTCATTTCTCCCTATTAATAAAGGAACCTCACTTGGTCGCATACGTTTGGGATCTACAAATACATCCACTTTAATATTAAAGACTTCTTTTGCCAACTTTACGTAATCTGCTATTGTAATACCTTTTCCTGAACAAACATTAAAGGGTTCAGCGTATTTTTTTTTTTCACTAACTAAAATATAAGCATTAACTGTGTCTTTAACATGAGTAAAATCACGAATAGCATTTGGGTTTCCAATAATAATTTTTTTTCTCTTGTTATTCATGATTTCAACAATTTGTCGATGAATGACACTTGTGACAAATTGAATTCCTCTTCTAGGTCCTTCATGATTAAATCCTCGAGTAATTATACTTGGTACGCTATATGAATTATGATATAACCAAGCAATCTGTTCTGTCGCAACTTTAGATATACCATAAATACTTCTTGGTCGGAAAGGGTTTTTTTTTAAATCTTCTACAACTGGGACTTCATTTGGATCGACTAATCCATATTGTTCGCTACTACAGGCAACATGAACACTTTCTAAGCCATCATCAAATCTCCGTGCTGCTTCAAAGATTTTAATTGTGCCTATAATGTTGTTATGACTTACTCTAACAGGTTCTCGAAAAGAAGTTGGAACAAAAGATTCTGCTGCTAAATGAAAAACAGCATTAGGTCGGATTTTTTCAAATATATCAAGTATACGTTCAGCACTCGTAATATCTGCTTCATATAAATATATTTTTCCTCTCAAATGTTCAATATTTTCATGCATTGGAACAGCATGTCTTCGAATGGTTCCATGTACTTCACATCCTAAATCTAATAGTTGTTCTGCCAAATGACTTCCAGCAAAACCACTGATTCCAGTGATAAGAACCCTTTTTTCTCTCCAGTAATTTTCATCCGGTAAAGCACTAGTCCGATTTTCAAATTCTTTTAAATATGTTTCAATATTCTTGGGTTTTATTATGAATCCTTGTCTTTCAAGTTCTTTGACTCTAATGTTCTCTTCTAATACTTTCTCAATAGGTATAAGATCATTCATAATATTTATTAAGAGAAATTATAGATTAATTTTTAACTTAATTATTAAATTTTTTAGAAAATATTAATAAATCTTGTATTTTTTAAGTTTTTTTAATGGGAGTTTAAAAAATCTAAGATTTTTAAAGTATGATTGTTTTCTCCTTTCATTATTAAAATAACTAGGTCGAATAACTTTCACTAATAGTTCTTAAAAGGTTTTTAGTATATTTCTTAGAATTATTAAATCAATGAATTTTTCAATTTGTAATCATTTAAAAATCTATATATATCAAAATTATATAATTTTAACGATATATCAGAAAAATACCTAATTTAGAATCTATTGATATAATTAACATACATCTTTTCACAAAATGGTAAAAATATTAATTTTCTCGAAAAATGCTTTGGAAAATGGAAGAGGAGGAGAGATTTCCTACATAGAATTAGCTGTAGGATTAAAACAATATTATAATGTGAGTATTATAGATACGAATATATTACTTAGTAAAGAATTATTGTCTAAAGATGTAATACAAACGAGATTAAATGGAGTTAAAAAAATTGGGAGAATTCATTTTGCTACAATTAAAATACTAAATAGAGTTATTACTATTCCATATCCAGGAGAAATCATTAAATTATATAAAAAGATAAAAAAGTATGATATAATTTATACCTCACTAGGTAATATTAAAATCAATATATTGCTTATACTTTTCAGTTTACTAAATCGTCGAATAAAATTTGTTATTAGATATAATAAGCCCTTATCCTCAGAAAAATTTTTATCTTTATACAACATTAAAATTATTTTCTCTATATTATTTTTTTCTATTTTTAAAAGAAATTTTTATCATCACACCCTCTCTAAAACTGTGAAAAAATTCTTAAGCAAATTCTATAAACATGATAAAGTTATACACATAATCCATGGAATAGATTTAAGTAAGTATAAAGACAATGGTTTTAAATTAAAAACACAAAATTTATTAAAATTTATTTATATTGGATATTTAGATGATGTTCATAAAGGTATTGGGGTTCTGGCAAATTCAATTGATGAATTATTAAAAGAAAATAATAATTTAAATATCTTTTTTGAATTTTGTGGAATGGGTCCTTTAGACTCTAGAATAAAAGATCTAGAAAAGAAATATCCCAACTTTGTCAAATTTCATGGATATGTGAGTAATGAATTAATTTCCAATTATTATAAAAAAGGCGATGTATTCTTATTTACATCTCGAGCTGAACCTTTTCCAAGAGCTTTAATGGAAGCATTAGGTGCAGGGCTTATAATAATATCTAATAAAACTATTGGTTCTATTGAATTATTAAAAGGTCAAGAATTCGCTTTTTTTCTGAAAAATTTGAGCACTAAATCAATTAAAAAGAAAATATTAGAAGTTTATAGTATATGGATTCAAAATCGAAAAAAATTCAATGAATTGAAGAATAATGCTAAGAATTATGTTTTCGAAAATTATTCTTTTAACAGGGAATTAGAAATGTTTAGAAGATTTGTTGAAAGTATTTCAATAAATATCAAAAAATAATTTTTTAATTTATTTTTAAAGATAAGGTAAAGATAATCTCCTATTCATTATAATTGGCAAGAATAATAATTCAAGTAAAGTTTATTAAATTATTTTTTTCCTAATATTAAATCTTCAAAAAGTTTAACATAATCATTTACAATTAAATTCCAGTTAAAGTTTTTGATAACTCTTTCATGGCCTTTTATCCCCATAGATATTCTCTTATCTTCATTAAAATAATAGAATAATATCTTATCAACTAAATCATTTAAATCATTTTCCTTTACTAAGAAACCAGTTTCTCCATTTTCAACTGCTTCAATTATTCCACCAGAAAGAGTTCCTATTACAGGATTACCAAAATAATTTGCTTCAAGAAATACAATACCAAAGCCTTCAATTGATTCTTTTTTAACTACTGAAGGCATTATAAATGCATCTGAAAGTTTAAGGAATTTATTTCTCGTTTCAACATCTGTAAAACCAAGAAATTCGATTTCTTTTTCTAAATCTAACTCCTTCGTTTTTCTTTTTAACCTTGGTGTTTCTTCCCCTTTCCCTATTAAATAATATTTTATTTTAATTGAAGGAACTTTTTCTTTTATAATTTTTATAGCTTCAATAACTAAATCAAATCTTTTTCTTAAAATATGTCGTCCAACACTTAATAATACAAACTGGTCTTCTGGAATATTAAAGTTTTCCCGTAATTCTTCTTTTGATTCTCTAATTTTATAATCTTCTGGAATTAAACCATAATTAATAACAGCTAATTTATTTTCATCTAAATGATGAATTTTCTTTATCAATTCCTTAAGAGCATAAGTTCCTAAAATCAAGAGATCTATATTTTTAAAAAGATAAGTTCTTAATGAAAAGCGAGAATGAACAAGGAATTCATTTCCATAAGTTAATGATGCAACTTTCTTGTTAAAAATTCTTGATAATATAAATACTAAGGATAACGTATCTCCTGTTCCGGTACCAGCAAGAATTATATCAATATCTAACTTTTTGATTTTATGATAAACCTTAATCAAATTATCAATTGTATTCAACAAAATTTTTGGCTGAACAAGAAGATAGAGAATAATTTTTAATCGATCTGAAAGTCTTGTTCTTTTATCGTTCAATATTTTCCATATTGCGAATATAAAAAATCTAACAAATTTCTTATTTTTAAATTTAGAAAGAAAACTTCGTAATGTATATTTTTTTTTATTAAGGATATTAATTGTATATTTAGTTTTATAATATGGATTAAAAAAAAAAATTCTTTGATTTCTTTTATTAAATAATTTCAGTAAACTATCTAAAACGTGACCAACACCGCCTTGTTCGGGGGGGTTACCATAATAAAAAAGCGCGATTTTCATATTGTCTCAAATATATAAGAAATTATTTACAATTATTTTTTAACAGCTATGCTTAAATCATAAATATATCCCATATTACTTTATTTTAACTCTTTTAATAATGTTTGGAGATATAAATGTCTTTTATAATTTCAAACTATAAAATAAATTATTTTCTATTCATCATAAATTTAATTTGAAAGAAATGATTGCCAATAGATAATCTAATAAAAGATGGTTTATTAGAAAAATCATTGAAAATTAAATTAGAATAAAAATAGATAATCAATTTCATCTTTATTTTGAAAAAAGTCATACCTGTTTATTTATTGAAAAAAAGGAAGCCCGTATATGAATTTCTTTGATAATAGAAAAACAAAAACTATAGGAAAATTAAGAGTCTTATATTTTACGCCTATTTTCACATACTCAGATACAAGAATAGAAAATTATATGACGAATGAAGTTAATGCCGTAGTAAGGAATTACAAGAATATAGAGTTTTTAATATATGCCACAACCAGCCCAAAGCAAAATGAAGTAATTAAATATAGTGATAGAATCTTGCTAGTAAACAGGATCTCTTATAAAAATCTTATTTTTATAAAAGATATGATAAAAATTTTTACTAGATTTAAACCACATATTGTACATTCACATTATGTAGTTCCATCAATATTTGTTAATATTTTTGCAAAGATGTTCAAAGTACCGACAATTCTGCATGGCAGGGGACAAGATGTCAATTATTGGCCATATCATAGTGTTAAGAGTAAATTTTTATTATTAATAACTGGAAAGTTAAATAACATGATTTTAACAGTATGCAAATCTATGAAAAATGATTGTTTAAGATTTAAAATGACAAAAAACAAAGTTAAGGTAATTTACAACGGAATAGACTTTATGAAATTCAGTCCAAAAGATAAAATTTTTTTTTCAAATCATCGTCCTTTAGAATTAATACATGTAGGATCATTTAGTCCCAGAAAAGGGCAACATTTAATCATTGAAGCATGTAAAAAATTAAAAGATAATAATGTTAAATTTCGTTTAACATTAATTGGAAAAGGCACTCAGAGACAAGAACTAATTGATCTAGTTAAAAAGTATGATTTAGAAGACTACGTAGATTTATTAGGTGTGGTTGATCACAAAAATCTCCCAAATTATATGGAAAAAGCTGATATGTTAGTATTTCCCTCAATAACAGAGGGGTTACCAAATGCGGTCTTGGAAGCAATGAGTATGAAGTTAGTTGTAATATTAACTAATGTAGATGGCAATTTAGAATTGACTCAAAACATTGGCAGTATTTTAGTTGATACAAATAATCCTCAACAGTTATTCGAAGCTATATTACATTATTATAATAATCCACAAGAAATTGAAATTGGTGGGGAGATAAATAGAAATTTCATTCTTAATACATTCAGCTGGGACAAACACGCAAGAGATTTGTATCATGTTTATAAAATTTTAGCAAACAAGAGAAGAAAAACAAATGAAAAGTAGTAAAAAAATACACAGAATTTTCTCAAAAACATTTGCAATAGCAGAAAAAAATGTACGAACACAAATTAGATTTAAGTACTATTTGATTCTTAGGTGGTTGCTTCCTATTATCACATTATTAATGCCTATTATTATCTTTGATAAATTTTTTGAGTATAATACTAGCATTGGTCCATGGACACCCCAAAACTATATGATATTTGTATTTATCGGATATAATATTATGATCATGCAAAGCATGATCTCTTACATACCAAAATCTTTATTACAAGAAAAATACTGGAAAACACTTTCTACACTTATAACGGCTCCATTTAACAGATTTTATTTGTTGTTTGGTTATATAATTTCTGAATTCTTAGGAATTCTTATACCTTTCGCAATATTTTTCATAACAATGTTAGTTTTATTTCCAATCTCAATACCGACACTAATAATAGTAATTTTAATGTTTTTAGGTATTGGAATAGTATTTTCAGGAGTAGGATTATTTTTAGGTGTATTTGCAATTTCAAATGAAAATTTTTTACATATTTTTGATTTTTTCACGAGACTCATTTTGTGGTTTAGCTGTGTAACATATCCTTTTCAATTATTCCCAAGAGTGGTCCAAAATATTATTAATGTAAACCCAATTTATTATTTGATTGATGCTATTCGTTTAACATGGATAGAAAATAATATTATTTTCACTACACTTTCCCATCCAACACATATTTTCATATTTGTTATATCACTAGTTATCTTTCCAATTATGTGTGTGTATATTTTTAATATAATATATAAAAAATTAGGTATTTCAGGGTATTGATTTGAATAACAAAATTATAGAAACTTTCAATTTGTCCAAAACATATCATCTAAAAGGGAGAAGCATTATTCATGCGTTAGATAATGTGAACATTCATATAAACGATGGTGAAAAATTCGGTTTATTGGGTCCAAATGGAGCAGGTAAAACCACAATGATTTCTATTTTATCAACTCTAATACAACCTTCAGGTGGGTATGCAATTATCGATGGTGATAATATACTCAAAAATACTAATAAAATCAAAAGCAAAATTGCGCTCATGCTTGGAAATGATATGATTTATTATAGAATCACTGGATATGCAAATCTAAAGTTTTTTTGTAAAGTATATGGGGTGAAAGATTACAAGAATAAAATAGTACAAGTAGCAAAGGAATTTGAGATACAAAAATGGCTTAATGAGTATGTTGAGCGTTATTCTTCAGGAATGAAGTGTAAACTAACATTGTGTAGAGTTCTACTTTCAGATCCTAAGATCTTATTTTTAGATGAACCCACATTAGGTCTTGATGTTAAAACAACAAATTTCATCGTTGATAAATTAAAACATTCTAATAAAACAATATTTTTGACCAGTCATAACATGGATGTAGTGGATAAATTATGTACCAAAATTGCTTTTATTAATAAGGGTAAAATCATCAAATTAGGGAGTAAAGAAGAAATTCGTAAGTTAATGCAAAAAAGAGTAAAAATTTTCATTGGAATTAAAGAAAATAAAATTAAACTAAAACAAGAATTAGAACAACAAGATTTTATAACAACAATAAATAGTGAAGAAATGGGTATTACAATTGAATTATTAAAGAGAAATTATTATAACCAATTGTTTCCAATTTTTGAAAAGTATAAAATTACAAAAATACAAGAAATAGAATTATCTGTCGAAGATTTATTCTTGAAAATAGTATAGATTACTGATGGGATTTATCTTTACAATTTCAATGTATTGATTGAAACAACCATATGAAGTGAAGTAAAAAGGTAAAAAACTGTTTTAATTTTTTCGAAATTTAAGAAATTAGTAATATTTTTTATGTAACCTCATTTTCCATTTATAGGATATGATATCAGAGAGGGTTCACTTGTATAAAATAAAAAATTTAGCTTTATTAGCTTTATATCATGGTAATATTTGAAAAAGGTATAACATGTAAGTCCTCATAAAAGATTATTTAGAAAATTTAGGAATCACTTTGTTTTATGAATTAATGTTGTTCTTTTTTGGAAGAAGTTCCTTGGTTAATTTTTTTATATTATAATAATGAATCTTTGCAACAACAAAATGAAGAACTGGAAAAAGAACTTATAAAAATAAACATCAAAAATTTTTTATATATATTATTAATAATTTATAACTTATCTTAGAACATTGCAATGACTTCTATTTTTTTAAAACACCTATCCCTCCAGTTTTTTGACTATTATCTTCAATAAATTCATCGAAATCAAATTTATATTTAATTTTTTCCCAGAATTCGTTGATAGTATCTGATTTAGAGGGCAAAGGTACAATATCATGGAATGCAATTAAACCTCCATTTTTTACTAATGGACTATACATTTCAAAATCCTTCTTAACTCCATCATATGAATGGTCTGCATCAATAAACAAGAAATCTAATTTTTTACCATTTAGAAGTTTTTTAACATAATTTAGTGTAGATTTTTTATGAGAATCAGCTCTTATTAATTCTATTTTTTGGTATAGTATGGAAAACCTCTTAATGAAATGACTTCTCCAGTCAGAATAAATTCTCCATTTAGAATGAGGACTTCCAATTTTTCCTTTGGGCAAGTCTATACTTATTAATAATGCATCCTTACTAGCAATCCTTGAAAATAAAAATAATGTCCCTCCGTCTAAAGTACCTATTTCGAGTATGTACATCGGTTGACATTTCTTAACCATTTCTAATAATTTTATAATTTCAGATCTAATTTGTTGTAATTCCATAATATTAATCTGAGAAAGTGTAAAATCAACCAAATTTTGTATATCACAATTTCCAATAGAGATATGTTTTATTTTTATAAGAAATTTAACAATTTTTAAAATTTTAAAAGCTCTTAGAAATAGTTCCTTAAGAATAATTCCATTTTGTCTAATTATATAACTCTTAATTCTAGGAAGGAGTTCTAACATAATTTAATTAATATAATTTATTTAGTTTATTTAATGGTTTCTTTAAATAATTTAATGTGTTTATTTATTAAAAAGTTCCAATCATAATTATTTACAACTCTATTATCATTATATTATCCTATTTTCTTTCTTACTTCTTCATGAACATACTAATAAAGAATAACTTTCACTAATTCATTTAAATCATTTGGTTTTATTAATAATCCAGAATTTTTGTGATCTATAACCTCAATTATCCCATCAGAAGTTGTTCTTATCATAGGTATTTTAAAAAAATTAACTTATACGAAGATAATACCAAATCCTTTAACAGATTTGATTGATGCAAATTAACTCTAATACAACCTTCACATGGTTAAACAGTAATTAATAGTGATCACATTCTCAAGAAACGTAATAACATTAAAAGTAAACTAAGTTCATACTTGGAAATGATATGATATATTATAGGTTCACTGAATATGCAAATCTAAAATTTTTTTCTAAATTATATGAAGTGAAAGATTATAAAAATAAAAAATTAGATGTAGCAAAGGAATTTAATATACAGAAATAGCTTAGTGAGTATATTAAACGATATTCTTCAGGAATGAAGTGGAAACTAAAAATTTGCAGAATTTTAATTTCAGATCATAAGATCTAATTTTTCGATGAATCTAAATTAAGTCTTGATGTTAAAACGAAAAATTTCATCATTGATAAATTAAAACAATATTCATAACTAGCCACAATATGGATGTAATAGAAAAATTATGTATAAGAATAGCGTTCATTAAAAATGGTAAAATCATTAAAGTGGGAAGAAAAGAGGAAATTAGTGAATTACTTCAAAAAAGAGTGAGAATCTTCATTGGTATTAGGGAAAATAAAAACAAGTTAAAACAAGAATTGGAATAACTAGATTTTATTAAATATATAAGTAATAAAAAAACAGGTCTTGAAATCGAATTGTTAGAAAGAGAGAAATTATAGCAAATTGTTTCCTACTTTTGGAAAGCATAAAATTATAAAAATTCAAGATATAGATTTATGTATTGAAGATCTATTCATAAAATTCGTATAAAAATAATTTTAGAAAGATAAATGGAACTAATAAACAAATTAAAGATTTTTATTAATTTTTTGCTCGTATTTATCTTTTTAGTCTTACCTTAACCATGTTTATCTTTAAAATGCCCCAATCTTTTAGAAATTTTTCTTGTGGTTCCAAAATTTTTATCTCATAATTATCTCTGTTCAAACTATCAATTAATAAATTACATCCATATTTTTGTATAATTCCTTCATTATCATAATAATCATCTAAAATAACCACAGTATTATAATTCATTAGAGTTTTAAGATAATTCCAATCTAAAAGAATAGTTTCTATAGAATGACCGCCATCAATGAGGATGAAATCAATCTTTTTATTTTCCTCTTTAATTTTATTTATGAATTTTGGTAAGGTATCCTTGGTATATCCCTTGTATAGATAAATATTAGCTTTTGTTGATTCAAGTTTACTTTTTACATATTTAAATTTAGGTGGACGTTTTGAAGATTCTTTTTCCATATCTTCCTCTGTAAAGTCTTCGAATAAATCAAAACCATAATAATTAACTTTATAAGCAGGATAAAATATTTGAGCCGTTTTAATCATTTGATATGCATGTGCTCCATCAAAAGTTCCTACTTCAATCAAATTACAACTCTTTTCTTTATAAATTGTTTTTATTAAATTTTCATATCTTGAGTCCTTAAGTTTATGAGGATACCAAAAATATCTAAAAAAGGCGTAACTATTTGTCCTTATTAAGTTTATTTCTTTTAACAATTTCAAAATTCTAAAGTATGATTCCTTAAGAATAAGAACTAATCTTTTTTGCCTAATTCTAGAAAGTAAATAAACCTTAATTCTAACAAAGAGTTTTAAAAATATAGATAAATTGTTTCTAAGAATAAATTTCCGCATTGTTCTTATTTTATGAATAATTTATAAAACAATTTTATTAA
>CAYSZJ010000023.1:15511-44134 GCA_964435435.1 uncultured archaeon | reverse complement strand
TACCGTTCGTAACCCATTGGATATCACCGCTAGAATCAATTCTTTGGGCATAGATATCATTATTTCCACCTCTGTTATCCTGCCAAGTAATAATTGAGCCATTTGCTCCATCACTCACAATTTGAGGAGATACTTGGCCACCACTTTTTGTGCAGATTGCAGTACCATTCGCATCCCATTGGATTTCACCGCTAAAATTGATTCTTTGGGCATAGATATCATAATCTCCATCTCTGTTATCCTGCCAAGTAATAATTGAGCCATTTACTCCATCACTCACAATTTGAGGGGATACTTGACCACCACTTTTTGTGCAGATTGCAGTACCATTCGCATCCCATTGGATATCACCGCTAGAATTAATTTTTTGGACATAGATATCGTAATTTCCATCTCTGTTATCCTGCCAAGTAATAATTGCCCCGCCTGCTCCATCACTGCAGATTTGAGGGATTTTTTGAACATCACTTTCCGCGCAGATTACGACACCGTTTGCTGTCCATTGGATCGCACCATTAGAATGAATTTTTTGGGCATAAATATCAGAGTCCTCCCAAGTAATTATTGCTCCCCCTGCTCCATCACTAACGATTTGGGGATTTTTTTGATCAACACCTGCTGTGTTGATTGCGGTACCGTTTGCAATCCATCTGATTACGCCGTTAGAATTAAGATTCTGAGCATAAATGCCATCAGTTCCTTCTTCTGGACTTTTGACAGTTACAGTTTTCCATACATGATATTTTGCATAATACCCGCTACAATTATAAATCCATTCAGTATCATAAGCAGTTATAACAGGGGTTGTGCAATTTGCATATATACCCCAACCACTTTTATTGACTCCATTTCCTATAATTTCCCAATAAACAGCATATTCATGAGAAGGCACGTTAAAGGTCCAAGTTATTGTAACACTATTACCAATACTGATTTTATAAGAATCTTGTGGAGTAGATATCTCTAAGACGCCATCAGTGGTATCTGCCACTATAAAAGGTAAAATTGATTGAGATATTAATAAGCCAATAATAAACGCTAATATAAATTTAATTTCATTTTTTTTCAAGTTTATAGATTTCATCATTTTTTTATAGAAAATGAAAATATATTTAGATTATATTATAATTCGTATAATTTAATATTTAAAATTATACTATTATTAACTCTACTGCTAGTCTAAAAGAAATAAATAAATATTAGAATATCAAAAAAAAAACTTATTAGAGCACTCTCACATTTTTAGAGATAACCCACACATAGGACAAAAGCTTGCTATATCTTCTAGCTTCGTTCCACACCGAGGACAGTAATTCTTGGTTTGACTTGGTGTTTTTTGAATTATTTGTACCGTTTGAGTTTGAGCATATGGTGAGACTGTTTGTTGTTGAACAATAACTGGTTGATCATACTCACCATTAATCTTTTTCAAAGACGCTATTTGGAAATACCCTACAATTATTAAGATGATTCCAACAATCGCAAGAATAAGTGTCATTGTAAGTATAATACCATTTTTTATATTGTTAGAACCTTTTAATGCGTCCTTTCCAACTGATTCTGGAAATATACCTTTATTTTCTTCAAAGAATTTTGATAGACTATTCCACGCACTGTATTGTATAACTCCACTAATGAAAAGAACGATTAATCCGATTATGAAAACCATTACCATCGCAATAATTGAGGGTAAGAAAATTCGGAAATTGAACCCAAACATCAGCAATACCAGAGTAGCAACTCCTGTGGCCATCATAGAAAGCCCAAACAAACCTGTGATGAATGAGATGATGTATTTTGAACGAAATTCCATTAAATCGAGATTAGGCATTATATGATATATTTTTTTAACGGCTGCTAAAGCTAAAAATACAAAAATTAACTGAATAAACCCAGTAAAAGGAACTACAAAACTTAATACAGATAGAATAGCAACAATTTGCATGTGTGAACCAAACTCTTTAAAGTCTCTTAAAACTTCCTTTTCGAGCGTTTTAATTTTCACCTTATTTTTTTATATTAAGACTATAATGAATTAGATTTACTATTTCTTATAAAAGAAAAGGAGTCCAAATTTTGATTCAAATTAAAAATATTTAATATGTTAATTACAGTAATAGTAAAGAAAAAAACTGATGTTCTATAAAGCAATGTTTTAAGTGATATTTAGATATTAGAAGAAAATACATATAAGAATAATACTTCAAACACTGAAAAACCACAAAACTTTTCTTTTGCAAATTTTTATATTACAAAAATATTATAGAATAAATAAGATTTAATTTATATTTTTTAGAATATTTACACTTGAGGATTGATACATTTGCCAAGTCGTCGGGGAGATGGGACACTTGTTTTTAAAATTTGCTTTTATGGAGCAAGCTTAGGCGGAAAGACAACAGCACTCGATTGGGTCTATAAGAAAGAGGGTCTAGCTACAGGAGATATGCAACAAATCCAAGACCCCACTGGTCGAACACTTTTCTTCGATCGCGTTGTCGCAAGAGTTTCAAATGTTGTATTTCAAGTCTACACGGTTGCTGGACAACGAAGACATAAGTTTCAACGCCAGACAGTCCTAAAAGGGACAGATGCGGTCATTTTTACATGGGATTCCCTTATCGACCAATGGAGTGAAAATATTTGGAGTTTGAAAGAATTACTAAGATTTTATGGCGATAAATTAATTCCAGCAGAAGCATTTGCCCCTCCAGAAGTTCCATTAGTGGTATTAGCCAATAAACGTGACTTGCAAGATATAGTTGAAATTGCAAAGATCCGTCAAGCACTTGATACTGCTAATATGAATCATACATTAATTTATGAAACGATAGCAATACAAGGAGTAAATGTAAAAAGAGCTTTCGTATATGCAGCTCGCCAAGCCGTGCTTAATCATTATAAGAGGCTCTCAGGAAAATCAATGGAAACTGCATGAATTGGTTTTTTTCAATTTTAGTTTGTAGCTTTTTCTTATAAATATATAATCTCAGGCTCAACTTTTTCTTTTGAAATTGTCAAGTATCCATAAGAGTTAATATCAGTGAAGACTTTATCAGTAGGAGTACCTGGACTAATATATAGCTTTTCATCCCTCCATGTTTCATTGAATGGGTGGTGAACATGGCCAAAAATCACGATATCATATTTAGATAAATCATATCTTTTACCTAACCTTTCTAATATGATATCTGGCCCTCCCATGCCATGAGTCATAAAAATTTTGTGTCCGAACAAATCTAATTCTATAGTTTCTGGCAAAATATTTCTTAGCTCATGATCATCCATATTCCCAATTAATCCGAGTACCTTATCTTTCCCAAAGATTTCTTGGAGATTTGTATATACTTCCAGCTTAGTGAAATCGCCAAGGTGAAATAAATAATCAATATTTTTTTCTTTAAAATCATCTATTATAAATTCTGGGATTTCTGGGCCTCTTGAGGGGATATGAGTGTCTCCAATTAATCCAATTAATAATTCTTCTTTATCATTTTTTATCATCATGGGATTCTTCTTTATCTTTTTCTGCTTCTTTCAATCGTATCTTTGTCACTTTTAGAGAAAAATTAATGACTTCTTCAAGAGTTTTCCATTTTCCTTTGTTTATCATTTCTTTAATCCAATAATAAAGATCTTGATCAATAGCTACAGTAATAAATATTGGCTTTAATGATTGTTCTTCTTTGGAACCTGCTTTATTCAATAACCAAGAAATTATATTAGTAATTAATTTATAGTTATCAGCAGCTCTTATACCATATGATTTATTTAAGCTGGAAAATATTGATAAATTTCCAATTGCTACAACTTTCCCTAATTCATAATGAGTTGCTCCAATAATAGGAAGTCTCTGCTTTGATTCATCTTGCCACCCTTCTCCGTCAAAAATACTATGCCATGAAGTATTTTCAGAAGAATATGCTATACTATTAACGTCAATTTTCTCATCTTCAATAGATTTATCTAAATCTAAAGTACATCCATTAGAGTGGATAATTTTGGTAATATCTCTAGTTATAAAATGGCTGCCAAAATCTTGTATAATAGGATGAGAGTTTTCTTTTGCGAAAAACTTATTATCATACAACCTGTCTGCATTAAAAGATATACCGAAGTTTTTAGTTAATTCAGATAAATTATTTTTATTTTCATAATCTCCACCACCATCATTTATTACAAGGAGACTTCCCCCTTCCTTGACATATTTAACTAAATTTCCAATCTCATCAGCATCCAAATCAGGACCAAGATTGGGAACCCCAAGTATAAAGAGATCATATTTATTAAGTTTTTCATAGGTAATACCAGCCTCTATTTTTCCTAATTTAAAATCAGAATCGAATAAATATTGAATAAAATCTGTAAAAGCATTATTTTCAATAGTTAATTTATTATTATGAGTATAATCAAAACCAATAGCTACATTCTCTGTCATATATATTATTTTGCCCTAAATTTATTTAAACTTATTTTAATTTGGTATCATTTTAATAGATTAAGATTTTTTTTTATTTATGTTAAAAAAGAATTATAAAGATGTAGAGGAAAAACAAGCAACCCTATTAAATGGGAGTATGGTACAAGATGTTTATGTTAGATGGTTAATTGATGAAAATATAGGAGCTAAGAATTTTGCTTTAAGACGTTTTGAAATTAAACCAGGAGGTAAGGTTCCGCTCCATGACCATTCTGAGGAACATGAAATATATATTTTATCTGGAAAGGGTAGATTTTATAATGATAAAAGGGAAGAAGAACAGGCAACTAATGATGATTTTATATATATTCCTCCTAATGAGAAACATGGAATTGATAATGTAGGTAAAGACAAGTTAATTTTTCTATGTCTTATTCCATATCTTAAGTAAAAAATATGATAATCTTAGCTTTCTTGTTCACACTTTCCAATTCCGACCCCATTACAGAAATAACAAAAGCAATCTCATCTGAAATTAGTAAGGAAATAAAATCTCTTTCCGATAGTATTGTGTCAAGAATTTTAAGTAATATTTCGCTTGGTGCTGTAGCGTCAGCTCCAGTTCCACTTAGATCCAGCAGTAATATATCAGATGATGATGTTCCGGATATTGAAATAGTAGAAAGTGAACCTCAAGAAAGACCATCCCGCCCCAAACTTGATGATATGATTGATTCCATAATTGTTTCTGAATAATTTTAAGTTTCTTGTTCACATTTCCCAATGGCTACCACAGAATCATTTTCATAAAGATTTTTATTACTAATTACTAAGGAAAATATCTTTTAAAATAATTAATTATATTTAGGAATTCTCGTTAACAAATTCATCAAAAAAAATAAGTTCGATATCAAATAATTCTTTTTCCATTGTTTTTTCAAGTTCTTTCTCTTTATGATAAAAAATCGCTTTTCCATTAATCGATTCGGCTAATGCGATTGTTAAACAATCTGCAATCCCAATAGCTCTCTGACATTTTAATTGCGAGGCTCTATTTATTAAATGATTGATAGGTTCAATCTGAATAATATGGCTTTCTTTTAATGCATTAATCTTTGTCTTTGCGATTTTCCAGGTAGATCTTCGACATATGACATAAAAAGTTTCTAATATTGCCATTTCTGAACAATATCCTTTCCATTTAGTCTTTAAAAGGTTCTGAAATCTTTTATTTAACGGTTTGTTAGCTTGTATTGCTATTAAACAACTTGCATCAATAGATACTAAATTATTTTTCGTCTTCCTTTCGCCCCCTTCGTAATTCTCCCAGTAGATCTTCAGAAGATATATTTTCCATGGTTTCACAAAATATTTCAAATTTTTCCCAGTCCTGCTTTTGATCAAAATATTGATCAATTAAGTAAGAAATAGCCATATCAAAGTCGACTCGAGAACCTGTTTCTTTCTGTAAATCTGCCGCCACTTTTACTAATTTAATTTTTGTATCATCCTTAAGCATAACTGTTCCCATATTTATATCACATCTTTATTGTCTTAATAAAGAATATAATCATGATATTTATTATAATAATTATAATGAATTTAAATATATATTTTTTTTGTATTATTTAATGATTTATAGGTGGATTGGTATACTAAATATATCTGAATTCTATTAAATCATTTTTTAAAGAGGTACAATATCAGATGATGATGCTCCTGAAATCGAAATATTAGAAGATGAACCTCAAGAAAGACCTTCCCCCCCTAAACTTGATGATATAATAGATTCTATAATTGTCTCCGAATAAATTTAAGTTTCTTGTTCACATTTTCCTATTGCTACGACTGAATCATTTTCATAAAGCTTGATAACTCTAACGCCTTTAGCAGTTCTATGGGTGATTCTTATCGAATCAACTGGTACTCTTATAACTTGTCCTTGTTCTGTTCCGACTAATAGATCCATGTGTTTTGCTATTTTTATTGCTATCACTTCATCATTTTTTGCTTTATTTAATGTGATATTCTTTACACCTTTAGCTGACCTACCAGTTTTACGATATTCTTTAACGTAAGTTCTTTGACCATACCCTTTTTGAGTGAGTGTTAATATTATCTCATCGTCAGTAACAAGAAGACAATCAATAACTTCATCATTTTCTCTTAATTCTGCTCCTTTTACGCCCATTGAATTACGACCTAGTTCTCTTAATTCTGATTCATCAAATCTGACTGCATAACCTAATTTAGTGGCTATGAAAATATCCTGGAGTTCATTGGAGAGTCTTTTAACACTTATTAATGCATCATCTGGCCTAATCTTTTGAGCTCTTACCCCAGTACTTTTAAATTTTGAGAATAGTTTTAAAGGTGTTTTTTTGATAATTCCATTCTTGGTAGTCATAATAAGCATTTCACTAGTATTGAAGTTATTAATTGGTATCATTGCTGAAATCTTTTCTCCTGTTTGTAAAGCTATAAAATTGATAATTGGTTTTCCTCGAGCCGTTCGTTTTTGCAAGGGTACATAATAACACATAATCGAATAAACCCTCCCTTTCGATGTGAATATCAAAATTTTGTCATGAGTACTACAAACAAATAAATCTGTAATAAAATCTTCTTCGCGTACTGTCATACCTTTTTTTCCTCTACCACCACGTCTTTGAGCTTGATATTCTTCTAAAGATATTCTTTTGATATATTGATTTTTAGTAAAAATTACAATAGTTGTCTCTTTCTTAACCAAATCTATCTTTTCAATTTCTTTCACTTCGTGATATTCAACCATTTTAATTTTAGTCTTTCTGTCATCTCCGTACTTGTTATTTAATTCTATTAAATCTTTTTTAATAATATCCAAACGAACCTGTTTTTCTTTCAGTATTTTATTATACTCTTTAATACTAGATTGTAATGAAGTTTGTTCATCAACTAGCTTTTGCTGCTCCAAATTTGTTAATCGTGATAAAGGCATGCTCAAAATAGATTGAACTTGTATGTCACTTAATTTATATGCAGTTTTTAACTTACTTTTAGCCTCATTGGTATCTTTCGAACTTTTTATCATATTCACTACATTATCAATATCATTTAACGCAATTAAAAGGCCCTCAACCCTATGAAGTCTATCTTTTGCCTTCTTGAGAAGGTATTCAGCTCTTTTTTGAATGATAATTAATCGATGTTCAATATATTCATTTATAATCTCTTTAAGATTGAGAATCTTTGGTTGTTTACCTTCATTAATTAAAACTAAATTAGTTATGTTAAATGTTGTTAGAAGTCTAGTTCTTTTAAAAAGGATATTTTTTACTATTACCGGTTGAGCATTTTTAGATAAATCTAATACAATACGCATTCCTTTTCTATCAGATTCATCACGTAAGTCTCTAATATCTTTAAGTACTCTATCTTTAATTAATTTAGCAATAGATTCAATCAAATCTGTTTTATTAACTAGATATGGAATTTCTGTTATAATTAAGCTAGTTTTATTTCCTTTTATTTCAGTTTCAACCTTCCCACTAATATTTATAGCCCCATTTCCTGTAGTATACGCATTGTAAATTCCATTTGTGTCAGTAATAATACCTCCTGTCGGAAAATCTGGACCTTTTATGATTTCCATTAATTCTTCTATTGAAATATCAGGATCATCTATTGTTGCTATTATCCCGTTACAAACTTCTGTTAAATTATGTGGAGCCATAGATGTTGCCATACCTACAGCAATACCTTTAGTACCATTTAATAAAATGTTAGGAAGAGTTGCGGGTAAATAAATAGGTTCAGAAGTACTATTATCAAAATTAGGTTGAAACTCTACCGTCTCTTTATCTATATCTTCAATCAATTCATTTGATATTTGTGATAATCTAGCTTCGGTATATCTATATGCCGCGGGAGGATCTCCATCAATAGACCCAAAATTCCCTTGTGGATGGATTAAAGGATATCTTAACGAAAAATCCTGACCCATCCTAACAAGTGCATTATATACAGACATATCACCGTGAGGGTGATAGTTACCTAATGTAACACCGACGATCTTAGCACACTTGACGTGTGAACTATTGTAATTCCAATTATTCGTTGCCATAGCGTATATTATTCTACGATGAACCGGCTTTAGTCCATCCCTGACATCCGGAATGGCACGCCCAACGACCACAGACATAGCATAGTCGATGTAACTGCTTTGCATTTCGTCTTTTAATAAAATCTCTTCAATTTGTTCTGAAGTCAATTATAACACCATTTCTATTTTAAATTATTATAATTTAATAAGTAAGAATTATATATCCAATGTATTTACTTGATCAAAATTACTAATAATGAATTTTTTCCGGGCTTTTACCTCTTTGCCCATCAATTTAGTAAAGATTAAATCATTTTCGAGATAATCTTCGTAGGTGACCTTTTTAAGTCTTCTCATATCTCTGTTCATAGTTGTATCGTAAAGTTCATCAGAGTTCATCTCCCCGAGTCCTTTAAATCTTTGTACTTTCACTGAATCTATGTTTTTCAATTTATATTTAGTCTTAAGATCCTTGATCTTTTCCTCCTTTTCTTTATCTGAATAAACATATTCTTTTGTTTTTTTATAAGATACTTTGTATAAGGGAGCAACAGCTATGTATAAATGTCCTTTGTCTATTAATGGGCGCAAGTACCTAAAGAAAAAAGTAAGTAGAAGGGTTTCAATATGTTTTCCATCAACGTCACTATCACACATAATTATGACTTTATGATATCGTAGTTTACTTAAATTGAAGTTTTCTTCAGTTTCTTCTCCATTTTCTTCTACTTCACCATTAACCCCATTTGGCATATTAGTTTCTTGAAATCCAACACCTAATGCTTTAATAATGGCTTGAATTTCATTATTTTGTAACACTTTATCTATTCTAGCTTTTTCAACATTGAGGATTTTCCCTCTAATGGGAAGAATGGCTTGATATGTCCTATCTCTTCCTTGTTTTGCTGGTCCACCAGCCGAATCACCCTCTACAATGAAAAGTTCTACTTTCTCTGGATCATTTGATGAACAATCAGCAAGTTTTCCAGGCATTCTGGCACTATCCAGTGCGGATTTTCTCCGAATTAGCGTTCTCGCTTTTTGTGCTGCCTCCCTCGCTATTTTTGCATTTACAATCTTTAAAATAATCTTTTTAGCTGTTTGAGGATTTTCTTCTAAATATTGAGTTAACCTTTCGGTTACAATTTGACTTACAATTTGTCTGATTTCAGGATTACCCAATTTTATTTTAGTTTGACTTTCAAATTGAGGCTCAGGAAGTTTAACTGAAATTATAGCTGATAGTCCTTCTCTTGTATCAGTTCCACTTAAGACATGTCCTTTATACTTTTTTTCCATATAATTTTCTATATATGAGTTAAAAGTTCTCGTTAAGGCAGATTTAAATCCAGTTAGATGCACCCCTCCTTCAATGGTATTTATGGTATTTGCATATGTTAAAATATTTGTTTGATATCCTTGATTATATTGCATCGCAAGGTCAATAAAAACGTCTGAACCATCATCATCTTTAAGTGTATCGCTTATGAATATGATATCATTATGAAGTGGTTGTTTATCTTTGTTCAAATATGAAATAAATTCTTTAATACCTCCTTCATAGTGAAATTCTTCTTTTTCATCGTCAAATTTATTATGAATTTCAAATCTAGTGTGAGGAGTAAGAAATGCAAGTTCTCTAATTCTTGTAATAATAGTAGGGGCATTAAAAATAGGTTCTTTTGGGTCAAATTCAAAAATTTCTTCATCAGGGTAAAATCTTATTTTTGTATAAGATTCTTTTGTGTTAACTTCTGTTATTTCTGGTTCTGATGCTTTTTTACCCTTAGAAAACTTTTGTTTATAACAATAACCATCTCGACAAACCTCAACATTCATCCAATCTGCTAATGCATTCACAACTGATAATCCAACTCCATGTAAACCCCCTGATATTTTATAGCTTTTATTATCAAATTTGCCACCAGAATGTAAGTGTTCCATAATAACTTCAAGAGCAGGTTTATTAAATTCTGGGTGAGTATCAATTGGAATCCCGCGCCCGTTATCATGTATTTGAACTGAATTATTTTTATGAAGAGTTACTTTTATCTCGTCAGCGTACCCTCCCATTGCTTCGTCAACGGAATTATCCAAAACTTCAAAAATGAGGTGATGGAGTCCTGTTTTGCCTGTCGTTCCAATATACATAGCAGGCCTACGTCTTTGGCGACTCAGCGCGAATTGCGCAAGTTATTCATGATTTATGAAAACAAGTTTACACCTTCAAGGCCCTTTAGTACTTGGATATCCTCTGCATCATAAACATTTTTCTCGGGCATAAAAAATCAACAAAAAATTCTAGTAAAGGTAAATCTATCAAATATAATTGAAACTGTGTTGATAATTTAACAATTTACTATATAATAAAAGGTAATTCACGCATTTAAATATTAGTGCTCTTTTTCAACGTTCAGAAGGACAGAATCTTTTGAATGTAAAGCTTAATAAAAGGATATATTTATTTAATAAGTTCCTTTCTTAAGATTGGTTAAAGAATTCCGTTATTTAAAGTGTTCCTGCTCAAAGATTAATAGTTAGTTTTATACAAAAAAATTAGTTTTTAGCCATATTTTTGGATTTCTCCAACTATTTTTACGAATTCAAATCTGGATTAATCTTAAAAGCCATTCCAGAATTTTTTCAAAGGATTTTCTAATGCATCCTCTATTTAATTTTCAAAGTCTTCAAAAATGCTGATATCATAGTCCCAATCTTCAATAATATTCTCAGGATATTTAGTAAAGAATCTTTCTGCGATTTTTTGTATTTCATCCCTTAATTTTTTATCCTTAATTTTTAGGGAAGCATTTGCAATAAAAAGAAGTATATTCGTTTTCATTATGGCAAACCGCTTATCACTTAGTTCAAAATTAGATAAGCTACCATCAGTTAAAGTTTCCGCAAAAGTATTCAGAGCACTCATAGGGCCTCCGAATAACTGATCATCAACCTTCTGATCGAAAACACGACTAAATAAAAAAGTTGTATAAACACTTTTAGGAAAAATAAATAAGAATGTCTTCAAACATCAAAATATGAATTAAATCTATTCTTAATTTCTGGCTGAATCTCGAATAGCCTTAGACATTTTTACAAACTCAAATAATTGTTTTGTAACATCGTGTGTACGAACTATATGAGCTCCATTATGTACTGCTATTGCTGTGGCTGCGAGCGTTCCATTTAATCTTTTTTCTGGCTCAGGAATATTTAAGGTTGCGCCTATAAATGACTTTCTTGAAATAGCGACTAGTATTGGTTTATTAAATTGCCTGAGTTTAACTAAATCATTGATTATTTTCAAATCATATTTTGGTACTTTTTTGTCAATCCATTTTCCGATTCCAGGATCTAAGATTATCTTATTTATATCATATCCCTCGGTTTTAAGATTATATATTGTTCTTTCAAATTCATTAATAATCTCTTCGATGCTACATAAATCTCCAGAGATTTCTTTAGAAGCCATTAGAATTATTGGAATATCATTTTCAATAATAAAATTTTGTAATGAGGGATCTGTTTTTAGGCAACTAACATCATTAATAATGATGTTTCTTTTACATTCAAGAGAAATATCATAAGCAATTTGAGCTACTTCACTATATTGAGTATCAACGGAAATTATGATTTCTTTGGGAATTATTTTGCATATATTTTCCATAGCTGGTTTTAAACGGTTAATTTCTTCTTCAAATGATATTTTTTTAGACCAAGGTGCAGTAGAACGTGCTCCTAGATCAAGTATTTTTGCACCATTTCCTATCATATCTAATGTAGCTTTTTCTAGTGAATCAGTATCAGAATAGACGGATCCTTGATAAAAGCTCTCAGGACTTAAATTCAAAACACCCATTATTACTGTAGGGAAGTTATCTCCAATCTCTAAAGTATCAAATAAATTCATGTATATATTTTTCATGTGTTATCAATAAAATGAACTAGTTATTTCAAATAAGTTTAATTGATAGTTATCTAGAGTCAAGTTGATTTTATCTATTGATATAATCATTTATACTCTTTTTGGCAAAATATTAGGAATTTCTTCACCTGCTTCTTTCATTTTTCTTTTTAAAATTCCAGCTAATACCTTTCTTATGTCTTCAAATACGGGATCTCCCACGAGATTATGTTTTTCATATAAATCATTCTCAAGATCATATAAGAACTCTTCTTCGTAAAGCTCGCTTTTTGAATATAAGATACCGTCAATTTTTGGTGCGATAACAGAATACTTCCATTTTTTTGTACGGATTGCTCTGCCTACTTGGCTTTCACTGATTTGAATAAAAACTTCTTGAGGCCAATTTTTCTTATTATTATTATTGTTATCTAGTAGTTTCTGTATTATGTTCCCTTTTATGAACTTTGGAATTTCTATCCCCGCTGCTTTTAATAATGTTGGAGGTAAATCTATTAAGCTCACTAACTCATTGATTACTCTACCCCCATTAAAACCTGCCCCTTTAATTACTAAAGGAATACGAATTGCTGCTTCATGGCAAGATCGCTTGTATTCCCAATTGCGAGTTCTAAAATGGCACCCATGATCGCTTGTAAATATTATCATTGAATCTTCGTATAAATTCAATTTTTTGAGTTTATCAATTATCCTCCCTAGGTTCATGTCAATTGAATGGCAGCATCCTAAATAATCCGGGAAAAATTCATCCCAATCGCCTTTAGTATTTTGTAAATCGCCAGGGATTTTGAAATTTTTAAATTTTTCCCTGCTTCCTATTGGTCCTTCTATTGCATTGTGATCGTTTTGGTGATGTGGTTCTAAATATGATATAAATAAAAATAATGGATCTTGTTTTTTACGCGATTCTAAATATTCAAGGACGAAATCCGTCAGACAATCAACGCGATAACCGTTAAATTCCCTTTTAACACCTTTTCCATCAAAAAGGTGCCCATGATAGGCGTGTGAAGTGTGTTCGAGTGCATCAGATGCTAACCAATAATCTTTATAGCCCCCTCTGAGCTCAGGAGGAATGGGTTTCGTCCTATAGTTCATTATTTTTAATTTAAAATCTTGAGATCTCCCCAGAGTACTTGCGAGATGCCATTTTCCGATATAAGCCACTTCATAACTATTATTCGAAAAATAGTTTGCAATGTTTTGGCTACTTATTGGGAGTCCAATTCCATTTCGATAACATCCTGTTTCAGTAGGATACTTTCCTGTTTGAAGGATAGATCTTGCTGGACCGCAAACTGGTTGATTAGTGAAAGCATATTCAAAGCGAATCCCTTCATTGGCTAATCTATCAAGATTGGGTGTAATATTCAAATCTTGACCGTAACAACCGCAAGTATCGCATCTTTGTTGGTCAGTTAAAATGAAAATGATGTTAGGTTTTGATTTTTCCATTTTATAATTTTTATTATTTTTGCTTTATTTAATTTTCTTTCCTTATTTCTTTCGACATCTAGTTAACATAATTATCACCATGTTTAGATAAAACCGAAATAATATTAAATAAAATTAATTCTTTTTACCTACAATGGAATTATTTTCAATTAAACTTCCCCTTATCAGAAAAAATGATAAATTATTGAGTATTATTATTGAAAACATAAAGAAAAAAAGAGAATCTTTAAAAGAAGGAGATATCATAGTAATTGCGGAAAAAGTAGTAGCGACATCACAGGGAAGAGTGATAACATTATCTGACGTGAAAAACATATCGGAAAAAGCGAAGAAATTAGCAAAAGAATATGATATGGATGAACGATACGTGGAATTAATATTACAAGAAGCTTCAATGGTTTTAGGGGGAATGGCACACGTTATTCTGGCTAAGGTAAATGACTTTTTAATAGCTAATGCTGGTATAGATCATTCAAATGCCGGACCAAACAGAGTTGTTTTACTCCCAAAGGACCTCAATAAAGTTGTGTGGAGATTTTGGAGAGAATTAAGAAAACAGTTTGGAATAGAAAAACTTGGTGTGATTATTGCAGATTCAAGAGTTCAACCTCTCAGAAAAGGTACTATTGGAATAGCCATAGCAACAGCTGGGTTTGAACCTGTTGAAGATTTACGTGGACATCCTGATCTTTTTAATAGACCTATGGAAATTACAATGAGAGCAATAGCAGATGATCTTGCGAGTGCTGCTCAATTTCTATTAAGTGAAGCTGATCAACAAACACCAGTGGTAATAATAAGGGGAAGCAATGTTGAGTTCACAGAAAACCCCCAATTAACTCCTGAAATGTCTCCAGAGGAGTGTCTTTATATGAATATATTCTCCAAATATCTTTTAAGAAAAAAAAATGATGATTGATATTATATTCTATTAAACAATATTCTTTCAATTATTATTTTTTATTAGTTAGATTTTTTTGAAATCCATAATATATATGGTTATATTAATAGTAGAAATAATTCGAAAATGAAGGAATCAAAATATATAACCATTTCTGAAGCGTTGCAACAAGAGGTCTCTAATGTAAATTTGAGAGGTTGGGTATATAGAGAACGAAAATCGAACAAATTTGTATTTATTGTTTTAAGGGATGAGTCTGATATTATACAATGTGTTATCTCTAAAGATAAAAGTCCACAAATCTTTGAAAAGGCTGAAAACTTAACAATTGAATCTTCAATTAAAGTTTCAGGTGAGTTAAAGGAAGATGAAAGAGCTCCAACTGGTTATGAAGTTTCTGTTTCAGATTTAGAAATCTTACAAATTGCTGAACCGTTTCCAATTACAGAACATCAATCTCCGGAACTTTTATATGATAATAGACATCTTTGGTTAAGATCTAGAAAATTAAACGCAGTTCTAAAAATCAGACATACAATTGTTGGAGCTATCCATGAGTTTTTCAGGAGTCATGATTATTACGAATTTGACGCACCAATTTTTCAGCCTAGCCAATCCGAAGGTGGTGCCACTTTATTTGAAGTAAAATATTTTGATGATGTAACATATCTTTCCCAAACATGGCAATTATATGCTGAAGCAGGAATCTTTTCATTAGGTAAAATTTATAATATGTCGCCAACATTTAGAGCAGAAAAATCAAAAACATCAAGACATTTAGCAGAATTTTGGATGGCTGAAATGGAAGCTGCATGGATGAAACTTGATGAAGTAACTGAAGTTGCTAAAGATGAGATTAGATTTATTGTTAAGCAAGTGTTAAAACATAATAGAAAAGAACTTGAAATTCTGGAGAGAGAAATTACACTCATTGAGCATTATGCAGAAGCAGAATACCCTACGATAAAATACTCAGAAGCTTTGGATATTTTAAATACAAAATATAAAATGAATGTTCCATGGGGAAAGGATTTAAGAACAATTGAGGAAGTAAAAATTGCTAATCACTTTAAAGTTCCTGTTGTTGTCACGCATTATCCTATAGAAATCATGGGTTTTTATAAGCCACCAAGTGAAGAAAATCCGAAAGAAGCATTATGTTTTGACATGTTAGCTCCAGAAGGATATTGTGAGATCATTGGAGGTTCAGAGAGAAGTTTATTAGTCGATGATATGGTAAAAAGATTGGAAGCTGATGGCGAAGATCCTAAAAATTATGAATGGTATTTTGAATTACGACGTTATGGTAGTGTACCTCATTCAGGTTATGGCGTGGGTGTTGAAAGAGTCGTTATGTGGTTATGTGGGATAGATAATATTAAAGATGCTATTCCTTTCCCTAGAACAATGCTCAGAAAATCACCTTAATACATAATTCTCATCATTATAATTACCTATTGATCAAAATTTATTTCTTTTTAACCGTAAAACTTTTAATTTTTTTAAGCCCTTTTAAAATACATTAATTTAGTGAAATTTTTAGAAAAATCAGCTCGGTTATAATGAAACTCTTTGAATACATGGGATATGAATTAATTGAAAAGATTAAGAATAAGGAGATTTCAGTTCAGGAATTGACAGAAGCTTGTTTTAAAAGAATAGAAGAAACTGAGCCAATTTTACACTCATTTGTTACTTTATCTAAAGAAAAGGCTTTGGAAAAAGCTAAATCACTTGATAGTGATCTTAAAAAAGGTAAAAAAGTTTCTAGCCTTTACGGATTACCATTAGCAAATAAAGATCTAATTTGTGTTAAAGACTTCCCAACAACTTGTGGTTCAAAAATATTGGAAGGATATCATCCTCCTTACAATGCATTTGTAATTGAACGTTTAATTGAACAAGAAGCGGCAATCCATATAGGTAATACAAATATGGATGAATTTGCGATGGGTAGTTCTACAGAAAACAGTTGTTATGGACCTACATCTAATCCATGGGATATTTCAAGGGTTCCTGGGGGTTCAAGTGGCGGTTCTGGAGCCTGTATCGCATCAGGACAAGCAATATTAGCTTTAGGAAGTGATACTGGTGGAAGCATACGATGTCCTGCTGCGTTCTGTGGAGTTGTTGGATTAAAACCTACATATGGAAGAATTTCTAGATATGGGTTAGTAGCATTTGCTAACTCATTAGATCAAATTGGAACAATATCTAAATGTGTGTATGATTCTGCATTATTACTTGAGATAATGGCTGGTAAAGACCCATTAGATTCTACATCAGTAAATGTAAGGGTAGATAAATATACTGAAGAATTAAAAAAGCCAATTGATAAAAAGATTTTAGGAATACCTAATGAATTTTTTGGAGAAGGAGTCGATAAGGAAGTAGAGAAAGCTGTAAAAAAAGCTATTAACAAATTAGAGCGTTTAGGGGCAACCACTGTTGAGGTGACAATTCCACATCTTGAATATACAGTTGCAACATATTATTTACTGTGTATGAGTGAAGCAAGTTCAAATTTAGCGAGATACGATGGTTTAAGGTATGGAAGAATGAGTGATGATCTTTCTGGCGATGTGTATGATGTTTTTAGTAGATCAAGAAGTAAAGGATTGGGACCAGAAGTACGAAGGCGAATTTTCTTAGGAACCTATGCCTTATCTGCGGGATATTATGATATGTTTTATATAAAAGCTCTTAAAGTTAGGTCTTTGATAAAAAAAGATTTCATTGAAGCTTTTAAAAAGTGTGACTCGATAGTTTGCCCAACAATGCCTATTACAGCTTTCAAAATTGGAGAATTAATTGATGACCCTCTACAGATGTATATAGCAGATATATTAACCTGCCCTGTTAATCTAGCTGGTATTCCAGCATTATCAATTCCATGTGGTTCTGATAGTAATGATTTACCCATAGGCTTTCAAATTATTGGTGATTACTTTGATGAGAAAGGAATACTCAATATTGGGTACCAACTTGAACAAGAACTAAATATTCATCGAAAAATAGCTCCAGCTATAAAAGGAGGTAATTAATTTGAGTAGTCAAAATAATGAAATAATGATTGGATTAGAAGTCCATATTCAGTTAACAAATCTCAAAACAAAACTTTTTTGTAGCTGTAGAAATGATTATCGTGGTGCAGAACCAAATTCACATGTATGCCCCATTTGTATAGGTTTGCCAGGTACACTTCCAGTTATTAATAAAAAAGCGATTGAATTAGCAACTCGATTAGCAATAGCGTTAAATTGTAAAATAAATAAATCAATGTATTTCTTTAGAAAAAACTATTTTTATCCTGATATGTCTAAAAACTTCCAGATTAGCCAATATAATAAAGCTGGAGGAAGGGCTTTTGCCGATGGTGGCAAGATTACCATAAAAAGGAATGGAACCAAGAAAGATATAATTCTTAATCGTATTCATCTAGAAGAGGATCCAGCAAGACTAGTTCATAAAGGAAGTATCGCAACTTCACCGTACACACTCGTTGATTATAATAGATCAGGAGTCTGCTTAATTGAAATTGTTACTGAACCTGTTATAAACTCTCCAGAAGAAGCCCGTGAATTTTTAAAACAACTTAAATCAATTGTACAATATTCTGGAATCTCAAATCTTGAACTTGAAGGTTCAGTTAGAGTTGATGCCAATATTTCAATAAAAGGTCATGAACGTAGTGAAGTTAAAAATATTAACAGTTTTAAAGAGGTAGAACGGGCTTTAAGACATGAAAATATTAGGCAGAAAAACCTTCTTAAAAGACGAAAAAAGTTAATTCAAGAAACGAGACATTGGGATGATAAAAGGAGGATTACAATTTCATTGCGGACAAAAGAATTTGAGGCAGATTATCGCTATTTTCCTGAACAAGATTTAGTTCCAATAGAAATTGACGAAGTTTTTATTCAAAAAGTAAGAAATGAATTACCCGAAATGCCAAATGAGAGATCAGTAAGACTTCGAAAAGATTATAATCTAACTGAATTTGACTCAGATAATTTAGTTTTAGATAAGGATATTGCTGATTTTTATGAGGATGGTGTAAATTCTGATGCTTCATTTGGTTCTACTGAATATAAACAATTTTGTAATTGGTTGATGAATGATATTTCGAGATGGCTAAATGAACACAATACAACAATAAAAGATACAAGATTTCGCCCGCATCAACTAGTTGACTTAGTTAAATATATTAATGAGGGAAAAATAACGACCAAAATTGCTAAAACTATTATAAATGATATGATGAAAGGCGTCTCTATATCTGAGATCATTGAAACAAAAGGCCGAAAAAGAATTTCTGATAAAGAACTCCTTGAAAAGTTTTGTAGTGAAGTAATTGAAGAGAATCCTAAGATTATAAAAGATTGTCGTGAAAATTCAAAAGCAATTGAAGCCTTAATAGGAAGAGTAATGCAAAAAACTAAAGGTCAAGCTGATCCTGGGATAACAAGGATAATAATGATTAAGCTCTTAAAGCAAATTGGAATAATCAAGTAAAAAAAATTAATAATCCTAAATTTTAATTGATAAAATGATTCGACGTGAAAGAAGAAGATGATCCAAAAGATAAAGAAGCCACCACGACATTGGATTGATAAATTAACATCCGATTTAATTGAAAATTGGCCAGGTTTGACAAATTTTAACTGTAACTGTGGTATTTCTGTGTCTGGCCAGCAACATGTTGGGCGATTAAGAGGAGAGATAATCCTTACAAATGCTGTTGTAACTGAACTCCAAGCTCGCGGATATGAGGGTACACATTTTTTAACCCTATATACCTCTGATCCTTGGAAAGGCAAAACACCACAGTTAAATGCGTTTTCAGACACGGTTAAAGCAGAAAAGTATATTAATTGGCGTCTAATTGATGTTCCTGCTCCTATAAATCCAGATATATCATGGGTTGACTATTACTGGAAAGATTTTGGAGAACCTCTACCTAAATTTGGGCAAAATATCGAGATAATTAGAACCCATGAATTATACCAACAGGAAAGAATGAAAAAAACAGTGATCGAAATAATTAGTAAAAAGGATCAAATTCGAGAAATCCTAAACAAATATCGCAAAGAGAAACCTTTTCCCGAAGACTGGATCCCTGTGAATCCATTTTGTGAGCAATGCAATCGAATAGGTACAACGAAAGCTTTAGAAATTAATCTCAAAACTTATCAAGTCCATTATTTCTGTGAGAAATGTCAGACAGATGGTTGGTCAGATATTAGCAAGGGAAAATTGACTTGGCGGCTTGAGTGGGTAGCAATCTGGCATTTTTTGGACGTTCACTTTGAACCTTATGGAAAGGATCTTGCAACCCCTGGAGGATCACGAGATAGTGGCATAGAAATTTTAGAAACTGTTTTAAAGCAAAAAGCTCCATATGGGTTCTGGAATGAATGGGTTGGATATTCAGAAGGTCCAATAGACCATGGAGATATGACAAGCTCAGGTTTCATTGGATTCACACCAAAAATGTGGCTAGAGTATGCTGAACCAGAAATCTTAAAATATATTTATCTTAAAACTCCACCTAAAAAACGAATTGTCCTTGGTTTAGACAAGATTCCAAGTTATATCACAGTTTACGAGCGAGCTGAGCGAATTTATCATGGAATAGAATCATTTGAAGATTCTGCTGAACTTCAGGCGATTAAACGGAGCTATGAAATAGTATTCTATAATGATGTCCCTGAATATAGGGGATTCCAATTGGATTATCAACATGCCATTATTCTTTCTCAATTAGTATCTCTTGACCAAAAAGGGACTAAAGAAGCTATTCAAAAATTAGTAGCCACAAGAATTCTAAAAAAAAAGCCTTCAAAAGAAATTACTGAATATATTCAAATACGTTTGATTCAAGCACGAAATTGGGTGAACTCAAAATATGCTCCGGGTCATCTACGAATCCAGCTAAAAGAACATGTCTCACCAGATGTTTTAGAGCAATATGACGAAAAAATTCGTACCGTTGTACTTGATCTCGGAAAGACTCTCGTAAAAGCGAAATGGACCGAAGAGGATATCAAACAGAAAATGATGGCTTTAAGAGAAGAAGCAGAACTATCGCGGAAAGAAATGAATCAATTCTTCCAAATTCTTTATCAAATTTTTGTTGGGAATACAATAGGACCCCGATTTGCTCCGTTTATAGCAGCGTTGGATAAAAAATGGGTCATAAAAAAGCTTCAAGAAATTAGAGAACTTTAATTAAATCAATCAAGTTTCCACAATTCTTTTTAAATAAGAGTCAGATAACCTTATTACCACCCTTAAAAAGGTGTAGAAAAAAAGAAAAAAAATTTATAATTAATGTACAACGGGTTCTTCTTTTATAAATCCACTTAGCTTTAATCCATTTATCATCATATCAACAAGAAATACAAATAGTTTTTCGTTCCAAAATTTAGAATTAGGTATAAAGGTTTTATAATATTTACTTGTTATATCGTCAATTGATGGATCTTCATTATACCATTCAATTAAAGCATTCTTTACTTTAAAATAAAGATCTTCCATTTCATTTAATATTTGTTCAAAGTGATTACCTATCCATACCCCAAAATGAGCTAAAGAAATTGAGTTCAATTCGTTTTTCATGTCTCGTAATTTATTAAAAGTCTTAAGAAGTTCTCTTTCATTAAAATCAGGTGGCATAAGAGGAACAAAAAATGCATCTTGGTCTAATCTCATTACAACTGCGTCCCCTACGAATACATTTCTATTTGTTTTATCAAATAAAGCAATAGAATCCATTGTGTGACCATAAAAATTACTAACCTCCAATTCTAATCCTTTGATATCAATTATATCACCCTCTTTTAAAGGTGTAATAACCTCTTCAAACGGATATATTTTATCAAATCCTTCAAACCCTTCAATCATTTTTTCTGGATGTTTTAAATTTTCTATCGCGTTTTCTGAAGCTAGAACTTCAACATTAAAATCTTTCATCATACTATACAATTTTGAGAGACCTTGAGCATGATCCCAATGAGAATGAGTTAATAAAATTTTATGAATGGGATGAAGACCAAAATCTTTGAGTTTTTTCATGATTCTTCGAGCTTTTAATACTTCTCCGACTTCAATCATTAAACGCATCCCATTATGCTCAATGATATAAATTGAAAGAAATTTTTGCATTCCCACTGTCATTCCATCAATAAGATAATAATTATCATCAAATTTGCCTTCAGAATTTATAATTACTATTTGGATCACCTTAAAATGTTATGTTAAGATCCTATATTGAAAATGTAAATAAAAGTGTTTTGAATTAAAATCTTATTTTTAAAAGATAGGATTGTTTAAACAATGAGACTATTCAAGATTCTTGCTCTTTAAAAAAAAAGAAGAAAAATTATATCAATGTTGCTAACGCTGTACTGGCAGCATCTAGCTTTAGGTTGATTATACCAAGTTTTGCTTCTTTAGTAGTGATAATAGTCAAAATATTTCCTTTGATTTCACTAAAAAGTATTTTTCCTTTTTCAGATTCAATTATTGCACTGAAGAATTGACCTTGTTCTAATTCTTTAGATGCTCGTTGACTTGCTTTTAATATTAAAGTGACCATAGCAGCAATAGCCTCCGGATCTATCCATCCAGGCAATGCACTACCTTTAATTAATCCAAATTTCTCAATAAGGGCTGCTCCATGCACCCCTTTGATTGCTTTTAAACTGTCTAGTATCTCAGTTATTTTTTGACTTTCACTCATTTAACTCAATCTACAAGTTTTATATTTATAATGTAAGACTTAATTATATTTAAGTATAGAAATTTTACTTAAAAAACTATTTTTTCTTTCTATTTTCAATTAAATTGAGGAAAAAAAAGTAAAAAATGTTTATAGTTTGATTATTTTACCATATTTATCTAGTACAAGAGCAATTGCAGTAATGATTATCATCAATAGGATTCCAATAAATAAGTCAATTTCATATCCGATTATATCAACAATAAGAAATTCAATCACTACAGCGAGTATATAAATTATAAAAGGACTTTTTCCATAGCTATCTAATCCAAAAATTGGTCTTTGCATTTTTTTATCTAGAGCTATGAAAAAAAAAGATAACAAAACCGATGTTCCTAAGCTAATTAGGATATATGAAAGGGTAACTTGTCTTTTATTTGGGTACCATTCAGGAATTAATGCTATTAGAAGACCTCCAATAAAACTGATAAGTCCAATTATTATATAGAATTTGTATTTTTGAAACTCGCTATAATCTTTATTTACTAATAAGAATTCACCAAGACAAGTTGAGTAAATCATTATAGCAGAAAATCCAAATATCGTGCCTAATATCCCGCCATGAACACTTGCTATAGCATAATCTTGCCATCCACCGATATTAAGCATAATTTGATAAAATAATAGCATTAAAGATGCTACAATGGCTCTAATTTTAGGTTCTAACCAAAGAGAAGGTAAAGCAATCAAACCAACTAAACCCAAAGTTGGAAATATATGCCAACAAATAACAGGCATACCATCTACTATTTTAAGTAATGTTCCTTGGTCTATATACGCGACTAGAAGTCCTAGTACTAATACAAATCCATATCGGATAGCAATATGAGTTACTGCGTTTTTTACCCCATCTCTCACTTTACGTTTGAAGAATGATAACGGCATTAAAATTCCCATAAGCACGATGAAAGCAGGGGCGCCCACATCAAATAAATTCATAATATGGGTAGTTGTTTCATTTTCAGGGTGTTCAAGAAAAAATCGAAAGGGTCCTTCTCGAATCCAAGTAGGCAAGAACAATGTTATAACTAGCCAAATCATTATAAATCCACGGGCATGGTCAATCCAATAAATTCTTTTAGTTTTCCTTTCCAAATCCAATTCAGATTCATTCATTCTTAATAAACCACTAAAAAGTTTATAGAAAGATATAAAAATTGATAGGTTAAAATTGTATTATTGGTATTTATGTTCTTATTTTATTTAAGAATAAATTTTTAGAATATTAAGGTAAAAATCAAATTATTAAGTAATATCATGGAGAACATAGTTTTCAGGCATTATAAAGAAGGAGATGATAAGCAGTTAGCAGAACTTTTTAATATAACATTTAATCAGGGCGGTGCAGGACCTGTCAGAACTTCAAAAAGTTGGGCTTGGAGATATGTTGAATCACCCGGTTTTGAACCAGAAATGTGTCAAATTGCCGAAGATGTTGATAAAAATAAGATTGTAGGCGCTGTTTATGCCAATTTAATTGAAAAGATCAATTTAGGAAATAAAGAATATTTAATTGGAGATATTAATGACGTATCTTGCCATCCGGATTATTCTAGAAGAGGTATAGCAACAAAGTTAATGAATATGGCAATTGAATATATGAAGAAAAGAGGATGTGATTTCTCAATTCTCTCAGCAGGCTTTAAAGGGTTTCCAAGGAAAAAGATCTACAAGAGACTAGACTATATAGATATAGAAAGGGAATCTTCATTTATACAAATTCCAAATTTGTACAGATTTATTAAAGATCTTTATGGAATTGTTTTTTTATTGCCAGTATTTTTCACCTTATCTTATCTTCCACGATTTATTCAAAAAATAAAAATGAAGCTTAATCCCTTTTTTAAGGATTTTTCTTTTGAAATTAATTATAATAGAAAGCATTTTGAATATATGAAATTAATTAATCAGATTCTTCCTAAATATTATACCGGCTATCGAGTATATAATAAAAAGAAATATATTTGGGAACGTATTAACGTTCCAGCGAAAAAAAATAGACCTACATATATTTTAATGAAGAAACATCGAAAGATTATCGGTGGTGCAGCAATAACTCATCGATATATTCATTCTTTTAAATTTGGTATTAAGATAAGAATTGGAACTATCCATGAAATATTTCTTGACAAAAGTGAATTTAAAGACAAGCAAGAACTTCAATTAGGATATATATATTTGATTGATAAAATTTTAAAAGCTGCAACACGTCGATTCTTATCTGTTATATTATATAATTCTGCTTCAAAAGATTATGACTTAAACCAAGGTTTTCGAGCATTTAGATTCTTAAAAGTTCAGGATCAGATTTTAATGATGAAAGTATTAAATGAAACTCTAAAAATTCCTCAGTTTAAGAAGGCATTTTTCATTCACACTAATTTATCAATAGGTGTTCCTTAAAAAGTCATGAATTTAAATATGAATGATAATAATATAGAAGAAAAACTTAAATTAGAAATAAAGGAGTTTATTCTTGAATTTTTTGATAAAATTGGACCACGACCACCCTGTAGTTCTAATGAACTGAAGGCAGCACAATTATTTTATAATAAAATTAAGAATTATTGCAATGAAATAGAAATTGAGAATTTTTCCACACATCCACAAGCTTATAAATCGGCGTTCCGTTTTCCTATGGTATTATACATATTAACTATTATTTTTTATTGGTTTTTACCTCTGCTGAGTTTAGTATTAATTACTTTATCTTGTATTATTTTATTCGGAGAAATGTATCTTGTCAAAGAAATTATTGATTTAATTTTTCCTAAGAAATATTCTCAAAATGTTATTTCTAAAATAAAAGCACAAAATCACACAAAATATCTATTAATAATAGGGTGTCATATAGACTCTAATTGGGAATTCCCTTTAATCAGAAAAATTAAGTATGGATTTGTAGTAATAGTGGGTATAAATGTAATGTTAAATGAAATTCTTTTGATTACACTAATAATAAAAAATATTTTAAATATGATTAATATTGAAACCAATTTGAGCAATTATGAGTTAATTCTCTATTGGATATTTATTGCAGGGATTCCCCTTGCTCTTGTTCAATTGTTCTTCATTATATCTAACTTACCTGTTATGGGAGCTAATGATAACTTATCCGGTATGGCAGTCTGTTATGAAATCGCTAAAAATCTAAGTGTTTTTGAAAATAGACCTAATAATATTGAAATTTGGATTAATGCTTATGGATGTGAAGAAATAGGATCTAAAGGAAGTAAATTCTTTGTTAAAGAACATTATAATGAAATCAAAGACGCTAAAGTTATTAATCTTGATATGATTGGATACAGGGATTCTCCGCTTTTAATTTTAAAATCAGAGATTCTTGGTTTAATAAAAATGGATAAGGACATAATAGAGTTAGTAAAAAGATCAGCATTACTTAATGATATCAATATTAAATTGAGTTCAAGTATGGCTTATACTGATTCATTAAGTTTTTCTAGGAAAGACCTGTCAGCTGTATCAATAAGTAGTAAACCTCAATCATCTAAAGAATTTTATTATCATACTAGAAATGATGTGTTTGAAAATTTGGATATTAAAAATTTAGTTAATGCTTACAAAATTTGTATGGATATAATTAAAGACCTTGACAAATAAAATTTTAATTAAGATAATTTTTAATTTGAATATAAACAGGAATATTTTGAATTATGGTATTATATGATGATTTAGTAAAAATTATAGGGAGTAAGTATTGTTCTGATAAAGATTACATATGCATAGCTTATGCACGAGGATTAGATCCATGCTTACCAGAGATAATTCCTCAAATAGTAGTACGCCCTGAGACTACTGAAGAAATAGTTGAAGTTGTGAAAATAGCTAATAAATATAACAGTCCTATTCTTCCAAGAGGAGGAGGATGCGGTTTAATGGGGGGTAGTAAGCCTATTAGTGAAGATACAGTTGTTTTAGATTTAACGAGAATGGATAAAATCCTAGATATTGATGAGGAAAATCATTGTGTTACTGTTCAATGTGGTATAAACTGGTCTCGACTTAATGCTGTCCTTTTTGATAAAGGATTTTATACAGGAAACATGGGTCCTGGATCAGGTCTTAATGCGTCTATTGGTGGTGGATTATCTCATCATTCTGGAGGTGGAGGTGGTTGTGCAAAATATGGAAAATGTAGTGAAAATTGTCTTGGTTTGGAAGTAGTGTTAGGTACTGGAGAGGTTATTACTCTTGGTTCTCAAGAGAATAAATCTGTTAAAAAACCTTTTACAAGACTTGGTTTAGGTCCAGATCTAATGGGTATATTTCTTGGTGATAATGGCGTCATGGGAATTAAAACAGAAGCAACCTTGAAAATTTTTCTAAAACCTCCCTTTTATTCAGGTAAAACATTTTTAATAAAAGATAATCCCTATGAGAATTCACAAAGAATAGTTCTAGAGATGATTAAAAAAGGGTGGTCGAAATCATTAGGAATCTATGATTTTTTCTTCACTCCTCCTGCTCAAATAATGGGAATTACAACTGAGAAACTTATAGAATCATGGGGTGATATAAAAGGAGGAGTCATTTTTTACGTTACTGAAGCTTTTAATGAGAAAATTCTTGAAACAAATTCTAATTTGTTAGAAAACATAGCAAAAAAGTATTCCACTAAAGAATTAGGCCCAAGTGCAGAAGAAGGAAACATAACATCATGGTTTTACGATGAACATGGGCATTGGCAGGTATATCATCAAGGATTTTCACTATTAGGACCTGATTATTTTGCAGCAACAACAGAAGTTATAGTACCAATTTCTAAATTTCCTGTTTTACTTAAGAAGTTAGATGATTGGGAAGAGAATAAACATGATGATTTATTTGAAGCTGATGCGGTTGCTGGAGCTAGCCATGTGGTTATGTTAAATCATAATAGTTGTTATATTGGTAGTGGATTAGCAGCTACTTCAGATGAAGATCTTAAAGGAGATGTAATTAAATTGTGGAAGGATCAATTAGAATTATTATTAAATGAGGGTTGTGTGCTTTATATGTGTGGACAGATTGGTTCTCATGTAATAGTTGATTCTCGAATGTATTCCAATGAATTCTATGGATTTTTTAGGAAAGTGAAGAGTATTGTAGACCCTAATAATATTATAAGTCCAGGAAAATTTAGATTATAAACATAATAATTTTAAATAAATAAATAATGATAAAGAGTTAGAAAATGACAGATATGCTAAAGAGAATTCAAGATTTAGAAGATCGTATCTTATCTTGTGTTGCTATTGGAGATTGTCGAGGTGCATTAAAAGGACCGTTTAATAATCCAATACTTGAAAGTACTTGTCCTATGAGAGATCATGGTCCAGGATTTGAAACTTTTTTTGCAAGGGGTAGATTTACAATTTGTAGAGCATTATTAGACGAAAAAATAGAACCAAGCGAAGGATTAGCAGAAGTGTTATATCAATGCAACTTATGTGGAGCATGCCGTGAAGTGTGTAATAACCCTGAAAATCCTTGTATGACTGTGTCTGCGAGAGAATATATTGAAGATCACATCGAGATTTGGGAAGCTTTAAGAGCCGATTTAGTGGATGCTGGCGTCGCTCCTATAGCGAGGCATAGAGAGATTTTTGAACATGAAGAAAAAGAACATAATCCCTATTTTGAGAAACATGATGATAGGTTGAATTGGATACCAGAAGAGTTTAAGTTCTTAGAAAAAGGAGGAGATGCTTGTTTTTTTATTGGATGCACCTCTGCTTATAGATTAAATATTCTTTCTAAATCATTTTTAGAAATTGCAAATAAAACTGGTATAGATTTGTCAATTTCCCCTGAAGAATGGTGTTGCGGTTCAATTAATCTTAGAACTGGAGTTGAAGAATTATTTCAAGATTTGGCACAACATAACTTTAAAGTCTTTAAAAAAATGGAAGTTAATAAAATAGTAACAACATGTGCCGGTTGTTATAAAACACTTAACATAGATTATCCAAAATATATCGATGAATGGGATTTTGATGTGTTACATGCATTAGAAATGATAGATCAAGGGATTCAAGGTGAAAAAATAAAAATC
>CAYSZJ010000023.1:1799-15411 GCA_964435435.1 uncultured archaeon | reverse complement strand
GTTACATGCATTAGAAATGATAGATCAAGGGATTCAAGGTGAAAAAATAAAAATCGCAAATAAAATAGAGGGAACAATAACTTATCACGATCCTTGTCATCTTGGTCGCCATGCGGGTATCTTTGATACTCCACGAAATGTAATAGATGCAATAAGAAAAGATGAATTTATAGAAATGAGACGTAACCGTAAATATTCTTATTGTTGTGGTGCTGGCGGAGGAGTTAAATCAGCTTTTCCTGATTTAGCATTGGAAATTGCGATGGATAGGGTAAATGAAGCGATTGAGACAGGGGCAACATACTTAACTACAGCATGTCCATTTTGCTTAAATAATCTTAAACAGGCATCTGAAGGATTAAATTCAGATATTAGAGTAGTGGATCTTTTAGAGTTAGTGAAAAAAGCAATTTAACTTAAAAAGTATATATTTAATTAGTTTTTATATATCCATTATTATAAAACCAGTCAATTTGATCTTTAATTGCTATCCTTAAGTTCGTTCTTGGCATTTTTAATTCATTCCATGCTTTAGAACAATCGAAAATCCGATATTTAGCCGCAGCTACACTTTCTAATGGTGTTTTTGGATCTTTGTGTTTTATTTTACATGAATACAATTCATCAAAAAAGGCAAATGATTTTGCTAATATTTTTGGTATAGAAAGAACTGGTGCTTTTTTCCCAGCAACATCCGCTATTAAACGTAAGAAATCTTTAAATGATAAATTTTTGTTTCCAGCAATATATCTCTCTCCAGGTTTTCCATTTTCAATCGCAAGAACGTGAGCCATAGCCACATCCTTCACATGCACTACATTCATTTTTGTATCAACAAATCCAGGCATCTTTCCATTCATAAAATCCATGATAATTCTTCCTGTAGGTGTAGGCTTTATATCATATTGACCAATTGGTGTAGTTGGCAAAACTGAGCAAGTTGAAAGTCCCTTTTTATTCCATTCTAATGCTAATTTTTCCCCCAGATATTTTGATATTTTATAATGACCAGGTAATTCTTTTTTAATTGCAAAACGAGTTTCATCTCCTAGAGATCCATCTGAAGGCATGCCTATAGCGCTTTCAGAACTTGTAAAAATCACTTTTTTAATTCCTTTTTCTTTTGCTAAGTTCATTAAATTATTGGTTGCTCTAACATTTACATCATAAATAGCCTTTATTTTTGCACGATCTGCCCAAAACCACTTTGGGGAGAAGAGATAAATAGCACCATTATGAATAATATAATCACAATCTTCGATAGCACTGCTCAATGATTTAATATCTCTTAAATCACCATATGTAATTTCTATTGGTAAATCTTTAATTGATTGGAGATTAGATGTTTTTCTTACAAATGCTTTAACTTTATAAGCTTTTTCTATTGCTGAACGCACAATATTTGCTCCAATAAAACCATTCGCGCCTGTAATTAAAATCTTAGTCAAAATAATTACCCTTATTTATTATAAAAAAATTAAATTGTTAAATGAATACTTGATGTTTTATTTTATTACTAATAGTATTTAAAAATAGTTTTAAAATTAAATATAAATAATTTAATTGAAATAATTAATATAGTTGAAGTTGAACCAAGAATATAAAATTTGGAAGGGATATATTTGGGTAAAGAAATTGATCAAACTAAAAAAGTGTTTAAAGATGCCTTTGATGCTTTAAGTGATTATTTTGAAGAAAAACGATCTGACACTGTTTTCGAAGAAGAGAAAAAGGCTAAAAAAGGTAAAGTAGCATTAGCAAAATTTTCAAAAGGTTTAATTGGAAAAACTGATAAAATCAATTTTAGAGTTTTAATAGGGCAAAAGAAAGAAATTGGAGATACTATTTATGAAGCTATTTACTTAAGCGATAAAAAGGAACCTAAAATTTATATTTATCAAATTAATAAAGGTAAACCTTGTAATACAATCTTGTTAAATTTTAAAGAAGACGATTGGAATGGTTATAAGAAAGTTGAAAAATATAAGTCATTGACTAAGTTTTTAGAAGAAGCATATAAAGAGGGAATTTATTACAAAGGAAAGAAAGAAAAAAAGGAAGAAGTTTTAAATAGATTAATAAAAGGTTTGAAAAGATCCTTAGAAGCAGTTGGAGATGACGAAAAAGCTAAGAAAGGTGGGATGAGTTCTACTGCCAAGAAGATAGCTAAAGTAGTGGCTATAGCTGCTGTAACAACAATTGCTAGTGCTGTATTAACTCCTGCTGCAGGTGTTATTATCGAACAAGTAGCTGGTGGTAGTGCAATTGGTGGGGATGTGGTTGGTCAAGCCGCGGATGCTGCGGTACAAGGACTTAAAGAGTTGGTAGATCCTACAAAAATAGCGAAAAAAGCTATTACTAAAGCCATAACAAAAGGTAAAGATATACCTGGTGTTGATAGGTAATAATTTAAGATAATAATCTTCTTAACTTATTATTTTTTTAATATCTTGATTTATATTTTAATTTTATTTCAATTACTAAAAAAAAAAATATGAAGTGATTTGAATTTCTCCTATAGTAAATGCTCTAAAAGATAAAAGTGTGAATTGGGGTATTACATATTTTGTTGTTCTTACGTTTTTTTCTTTTTTTGCAACCAGCCTGGTTTTTACTGGTTTCCTTCTTTATGCTGACATCCATTTTTTGCTCGGGGCTTTAGTAGGGACTTTTTTTACTCTAAATAATCGGAATTCAGACGAGTCATTTACAACATACGGATTAATAGTAGGAAGTTTAGGAGGATTTACATCCGCTTTCTTTATTAGTCTTTATGTAACCGTCATAAATACTATTTTTGGTGGATTCAATATTATGGTATTTTTTGTTAATTTACTAAATTCTTCTATATCTGGATTAGCCATTGGATCAATAATAGGAGCGATGATGGCAGCATATTTCAATTATAAAGAAGTAGGTAAAAAAGAGCAAAAAGAAGATATTGACGATGATTTTTTTAAAGATTTAATTGAAGATTAAGCTGATAAAAGCTTAAATTAATTCATATCTTTTCAATGCTCGTAAAGCAGATATAGTAGCATTAACTCTATGTTCCTCACCTTCCCCTTCCTCAGGATCCCAACTACCATCTATATTTTGTTTTCTTACCAACTCAGATATAGCACGAGAGACTAAAGGATGATTTTCTTCCAATCCAGCATCCTTTAGGCAATGGATTAACCAGGCTATATATGCTCCTTTCCAATCATAAGAAAAATTATCTTCCACAATTTTTATTGCTTTACTGAAGATTTTTGGATCATCACCAGGATAAAAAGCTAACATTGGTAAAGCAAGCCAAGTAGCGCGTAAATAGCCTTTCATCCTCCCTGATTTATCACAGTTTGCTATTAAAAAATCTGTTGGACAATATGTACCCTCTGCTTCAGCATATCTGAAACGGATAAGGATATGTGCACAATAACCAGTTAACCACACACGTGTTTCAATCCGTCCTGGCACCATCCATTTAGGAGGATTAAAATCTGCTATTCTTTTTACTTCATCCCATCCGCCATCACTTAGTTGTCTGTCCAATAAGAATTGGCATGCGGGATCAACAATAGGACTTCGATAAATTTTAAGATCATCAAACCATTCAAGAATACAGCATGTATCACAAATATTACTTACTTCTTTTACCCAATAAGAAAAACCTCCATCAGTTTTCTGAAACAAGGTTAATTCTTCTAATACGTCAACGTTGGGTTTTTTATCCCATAATATAGCTTCAAGCCGTGCTTTTTCTATATTATTTCCTTTATTTTTTATGAATTTAATAGACTTATCTTGTTCCATTGATCTCACAATTAATAAGAAGCTATTCTTAATATCATTAATTCAAAAAATATTTAGACGGTTTTTAATTCTTAGCAAGTTAGCATTATTAAAAGAAATCCATTACTTTTAAGTTAAAATTTGGTCTCTAAAAGATTTTTATTCTATCCAGGTCCTTTCTTAATTAAGAAATAATAGAATTAAAGTAGATTAAATATGAGTAAAGCATTAAAATGGGGATATGATGATATTTTTCAATCGAGAAGGGAAAAAATTAGTATGCTTCTTAGTGAAATTATATTCTTAAAGAATAAATCAAGAAATTATAAAGACCGAGAGTTTATTAAAATCGCGCTAAAAAAATTAGAATATCTATTAAATATTATAAGAGATAACGAAACTGATTTATCTGAAAAAGATTTTAATAAGATTATTTTAATTATCTACAAAATTTTCCGAGAAATTACAGAGGAAATAGAATAAAAATAATAAAAAAAGTTATTAACAAAACTACATTTTTATTAAAGAGGCAATTGAATCCATTAAAGTCTCTTTTCTCGGCTTTCCTTTTAATAACTCTTTTTGAACACGTTCTGCTAAAATTTGAGGTGTGAATCGGTCTCCCTTATTATCTATTTGTTTATAAGTGGTCCATCCTATTAATGAAAAAACACGATCACCTACCACTCTAAAAACTTCCCCTGTAATCTTGCTTGCTTCATCTGAAGCTAAAAATGCAACCATTGGTGCAACATTAGTAGGGTTAAAAACATCAAAACCTTTTTCATCTAATTTACTCATTGTCCCAGCCATTGTTGGTGTTGCATCCGTAGTGAGTCTTGTTCTAGCTACAGGTACAATACAATTTACTGTAGCATATTTTCTTAATTCCATAGAGGCAACATTCGTAAATGCTGCAATACCAGCTTTCGCAGCCCCATAATTTGATTGCCCTGCATTTCCTAGCAAGCCAGCATCAGAGGCTGTGTTTATTATTCTTCCAAAATTTCCCAAATCTTCATTAGCTTTTACTTGTCCTCTAAAATATTCTGAAGCGTGACGAGTCATATTAAATGTCCCTTTTAGATGTACTGCTATAACATCGTCGAATTCAGCTTCTGTCATATTAAAGAGCATTCTATCCCGTAAAATACCAGCATTATTTACAACAATATCTAATTTTCCAAATTCAGATATTGCCTGTTGAATCATTGCTTTAGCCTTGTTAAAATCAGTTACTGAATCATAATTTCCTACCGCTTTAACTCCTAATTTTCTACATTCTTCTGCAATTTGGTCAGCAACATTAGTTTCAGCGCCACTACCATCATGACTACCACCCAAATCATTTAAAACTAAACTACAACCTTCTTTTGCAAATAATAAGGCTTCTTCTCGACCCAAACCGCGACCAGCGCCAGTAATTATCGCAACTTTTCCTTCTAACATTCCCATAATTATTTTTCACTTAATTTTTATATTAACTATCAATTTTTATTAATATGAATAATTAACAACGATTTTTATTCTTAAAAAATTTTTATAATTTAAGTTTCTGGTCGTATTTTTTTGAATTAATGAGTGAGGAAGAAATTTGAATCTATTAACTCATGTATTAGCGGGTATACTACTGCAAATTAGTTGTTTCAGATTATTTCTATTTCCATTGGATCTCATATTAACAATAATTTTCGCTTTTTTCTCTCATTTTATAATTGATGCTTTTGTTCATATTACTTATCATCCGTCTGAACCTCAAAAAGGAGATAAATTTTGGTTATCATGGCAGATAATTACATATGGTACAGGGATATTAACGAGTGTGTGTTTTTTTCCTTATGTATTGGGGATAATTTTTGCTAATTTAGTAGATATCATCGATTGGCTTATTTTAAGACCCTTTCATGAATTAAGAGTTAAAAGCTCTAAAACGGATTGGAAAAGGAATTACTTATTTCATAGTCTAATAGCTAAAATTAGAGAAAAAACATTGTTTTGGCTACCAAACTGGAATTATGAAAAAAAAGGGATAGTAACCGAGATTATATTAGATATTATTCTATTTTCAGTGGTAATTTATCTAATCCTTTAAAATCTTTAAAGTAAACTAAATGACTTTCACATTTACAATCTGATGACCCAAATTTCTGAATATATCCTTCTGAAATGCTTAATAATTCATTTGCTATCATACATTCATAATTTTGATTTGTCGGAATTAAATATAAACAATAAATAATTGAAAATGGATTATTAAATAAATAATCAATATGCCAATGAATCTTCTTATTCATGGGAGAGAGGTGCCTTGTTACTCGATTATTTAAAGTTGATGAACCTGAGTTTCCCAATGCCGATCCGGTATATAAATAATATCCTTCGCTGAATAGGATATTACCTAAAGCACCAATCTCTATATAAATATCTTTAGAGATATAAACAACTAAAATGTAAGAGCCTTTCATTTATTTGCAATTTACTTTATGATCATGATAACAACCATCACATAAATAAACTCCGCAATTCTTACAAATATGGGCACATATATCGCATATTTGATTATTACACCCCTCACATGCATAGATATCGGAATTAATATTTTCTCCACAATTTTCACAAATTATATTTTCTTTGCTCATTTAACTCATATTTTTTTTAATGGTGGGAAATAAAAAACTACTTAATATATCTCATTTATTATAAGACAAATAAGCTTATAAAGGGATTTTCTCCCATTTAACGATTAGTTTTAATAAAGAAATAGAAATATTATTGGTGGAGATCTTATGATTCAAATATAATTTTTATTTCTTTTCTATAAGTTTATTTCGTATTATTAAAATAATTAGAATTGATTGGATAAATATTAAAGAATACAATACTAAATCAATGAAAAAACTTGTATGTATGTCAATTCCCAACCAATTTTGATACCAACAACCAGGATCTCCATTGGTATACATTAAACAACTCGTAACTGCCAGATATACAATATGGAATGCTAATGATAAAATAATTACAAGTATTCCCAAAATTATTTGAATATAGAAGCCTTTGTTAAATGTTTTATTTTCAAGAGAAGTTTTAAAAGGAACACTTTCTGCTGGTGATAATTGATGATTTTTTATAGCGTTCTCTATTATTAAATCTTTTAATGTTTTGTTTTCTGCTATTAATTGTTCATTCTCGATTTCTAAATTATTATATGAGTTGTACAACTCTTCTAAATTTATTTTTGATTTAGCTCCAGTTTTAACTTTATCTACTAGCGGTAAATTACTTTTTTTTAATGCTTTATTACTCATGCTTATCTATATTTTAAAGTTATTTAGTAGTGGAGGATCTTGAAATTATTAACCCCTAAATCCCTTTATCACTTTATCAATATTACGAATATTTAATGAGATTTTTCATATTAAAAAATAAGTAAAATCTGATTTTTTCGTTATATTAATACAAATCTTTGAAGAAAAATTAATTGAGTATAATAATAAGAATCTTTATTTATAGATTTGAAATTAGAATGCCAATTGTATAAGTTAATTTAAAAAAATAAAATAAAAAAATTAATTTCTTTTAGGAAGATTATCTATTTCAATAATTATAAAATCCTTTCTTAGTTTTTCTGCCTAATAATCCGTCAGTTACCATTTTTCTTAAGCGAGGACTTGGCTGATATTTATCTCCAAATTCTTTTTCTAGATATTCTCCTATGTGGAGATAAACATCATTACCTACGAGATCACTAAGCTCCAGAGGCCCCATTGGAAAATTAAATGCTAATTTACACGCTATATCAATATCTTCTGTACTTGCAATTCCTGTCATCAACATATTGACTGCTTCGTTGCATAAAACGTATATAAGTCTTGTTGTTACAAATCCAGGCGAATCATTTACAGTCACAACTGTCTTGTTTAGATTTTCAGAAAATTCTTTAGATTTTTTCAAAACTTCATCAGAAGTATTTTTACCTTTAATTAACTCTATTAATTTCATTACCGGAGCGGGATTGAAAAAATGAATACCTACTATCCTCTCTTGATACTTTGATTTTGATGCAATATCTGTAATACGTAACGAAGATGTATTAGATGCAAGAATTACCTCTCTATCGCATATTTCATCCAACTCAGAAAATAATTGCTGTTTTAAAGTCATATCTTCAAACACAGCTTCTATAACAATTTGTACATCTTTAACAGCTTCATTTATATTCACGATTAAACTAATTCTGTTTAGAATATTATCTGCTTCTTCTTTAGTGATTTTATTTTTAGCTACAAAAAATCTACTTAAATTGTTTTCTATCTTATTTTTAGCTTTTTTTAGGATTTCTTCATTTACATCTACTAACTTTACATTGTATCCATGAGTTGCACATAACTGAGCAATGCCAAAACCCATTATTCCTGCTCCAATTACACATATATTTTTAATTTCCATAAACCTCACTATTTTCTAAATTGATTGAAATCAGCTTTACGTTTTTCTAGAAATGCATTCTTACCTTCTACAGCTTCATCGGTACCATAATAGAGTGATAATCCTCCTACCCCTAGCAGTGTTACTCCAGTCACACCATCAGTCTCGGCCAAGAATGCATATTTAAGCATTTTCAAAGCTGTTGGGCTCTTTTCTAATAGTTCTAAGCACCATTTATGCACTTCTTCATCTAATTTTTCATATGGAACAACAGCGTTAACAAGTCCCATTTCTAAAGCCTGTTGTGCGGTATAACGCCTGCAAAGAAACCAAATTTCTTTTGCACGTTTAACTCCTACAGCACGCATTAAGTCACCAGTTCCATAGCCAGGATCAAAAGATCCAACCCGAGGTCCTGCTTGTCCTAATTGTGCATGTTCAGCAGCAATGCTAAGATCACAGTTAACATGCCATACATGCCCACCTCCAATTGCATATCCATTCACACGAGCAATAACAGGTTTAGGTAATGTTCTGATCAACAGAGTTATACGTTGCCAACCAACTTCCAAAGGTAGCAAATACTCCCCTTTGTAACCCCCTTTCTGACGTGTTGATTGGTCTCCTCCAGTACAAAACGCTTTATCACCCACACCGGTGAATACTACAACGCCAACTTCATTATCCATGCATCGGTTAAAAGCATCAATTAATTCATGAACTGTATGTTGTGTACATGCATTATAACGATCAGGTCGATTAATGGTTATACGCGCAACACGATCCTTTATTTCAAAAATTATATCTTCATAATCCAACTTTTTTCAACTCTATATTGTTATTATAATTTTTTCTTGATGATTAATCATCAATAATCTCATACTATTTAAAACAACTATCTAAAAAAAGTTCTTATTTTCTCCTCGATTTTTAATAATCCTAATATAAAAATTCGTGAGACCCTAATTTCACAATCTTAGATTAGCATTAGAGAAGGTTATATTTGTGATTTCTCTGAGCAAGAAGAGAATCCACCAAATAGTCCGATAAACCACTAAAAAACCATTTTTTGCTTTATTTCTTGCATCATATTATATCCTTCTTCATTTATTTCAGTTAAGATATCCCTTAAAAGTTCATTGATTACAATTCCTCGTAATTCGCATGAGATATATAAAAGTGAAATTACTTGTTTGGCTAATGTTGACAGAGTTTTGATGTCATTAATTGGGATTCTAATACCGAGAGCTTTAAGATCTATATTAGTTTCTTTTTCTTGTTGTCTTATTGCTAATAATATATCATATTTTCTTCCCTTCCATTCTTCAGTAATTGCTCTTAAAGACATAATATATCTTTTTGTAGGGCTTCCTATTCCAACAATTTCTTTGGCAAAATTTAGTTGTTCTGAATTTCTTAAAGATTTTAAACCGAAAATTCTATTAAGCTTATAATTTTTGTCTAATTTAGTCTTCATTTTAACAATTTCATTAGTTAATTGCTCAATTTTAAGAGATAACTTTTCAAATTTCTCTAGGACTAAATCTTCAACATTAGTTTCATAATTACTCATATTACACACTTATCAATAGTAAATATGACACCATTTGAATAAATCTTTAATAAAACTAATTATTAAAGCATTAATCTATGAGGAATTTTTAATTTATTAAAAATAGAAAAAAATTATTGATTTTACAATATATAGTGGAATTTAACAAATTAGTCAGTATTTTCTTCATTTTCCTGTTTTTTGTAAATGTCCTCAGGCTCTTCAACATCTTGTTTAAGATCCTCGCTTTCACCTTCTTCTTCTATCTCTCTTTCTTCAATAATGGGTTCAGTGGATAAAAGTTCTCTAACTTCAACCCCAACTTCTTCCTTTAAATTCTTCTGATTTATTACATATTTCCTTATCTCATAAATCCCTAATAAGATTAAAATCAGGATAAAAAATGCAAAAACTGCTATATTTTTAGCTAGATTAATCAAATCATCATTTAATATTGATACTAAATTACTGAAAGGAAATTGGAAATTGGAAAAAAGATCATAAGGGAAGTTTGCAATAAACTCATATGCAACTTTTGAAAAAACTAACCAAATAATAACTGTGTCAAGGCCAATGCGTTTAAATTTTTGACTTAATATTTCTGCTTTTGATCCCATTAGTGTACTGACGGAATACAAAATAATAAATACATCTGCTAATATCATACCAATAGCTCCAATATATCCCCAATATGAAGACTCTGTCTCCTCTCCAGTTTGTAGACTATGATAACTTAAAAAAATCTTTAAGACTAAAAATAATGTGTAAATTGCTACGAAGACAAAAAAAATACCAAGCCATGCATTGAAAATTTTTTTGAATAAATAGAATATACAAGTTGCTGAAAATCCAATAATTATCCCTCCAACAATGATATAGGCGAAATTATAATATTGTGGAATTTCTATTTTTGTTATTGAAGTGTAATCAATTAGAGAAGGTCCTATAATAAAAATATATAATAAGAATAATGATAATGCTAGACCCCCAAAAAATATAATAGTTCTTAAAGTTGGCCTATACGAGGGATATTTAAGTAATTTTGTATCTATCTTCTTTCCTGATAAATAACAGGCATATAAAATAAACCAAGATGTAAAGAAGAAATATGAAATTACTGAAAAAGCAAATAAAATAAGTAACACGATTGAAATTAAAAGCATGATTGGTAAAGATATTACTAAGAATAGCAATATTTTCCATGTCTCATATTCAGTTATATCTTTCTTAGAAATTAAGGATAGCAAGAATAAGAACATCAAGAATGTTAGAAACGGTAGAAAAATTATAATACCTATTATTGGAAATAAATCAAAACCTCCGAAAGCGGGTAATTGAATAATAACAATCCCAATTAAGAGCCATATTACTATAACTAAATATCTCCAATTCTCTTTCTTACCTAATTTTTTTAAATTTTCAATAATTTCCATAAAAAAATAGTCAAATTGGAAATATTTAAAGCTTTCTTATTTAAAGTTGAGACTGTAAAAATAAAATTACTTCACATTATTATTCAAAAAAATCAACTAGAGTTTTTTGTTTATTATAAATTCGATAAGGTAACCCCCACCTCTTTTTTAACTCGTTTACACTTTCAGGAGCCATGCCTTGGAAATGATTATTCACAATTATGAATATTTCATAAATTGTAGGAGACTTAATTAAGTTTTGAATATTTTCATTCAAATCATCTAAAACTTCCTCTTGATCTCTCTGAACTCGGTTAAAAACAGTGAGTTCTCGATCTCCTATTAATCTTATATAATAATAATTCTGATCTGGCATATAATATGGTATTACATCAGGCATGTATGTCGTTCCAAGTATTTTTTGATCAAAATCAATAAATTTAGAGAGAATTTCAGGTTTAAACCAAGAATTGTCTCGTAATTCAATAATTAATTTGCATTTTAAGGGAAAATCATTGAGTAATGAAGTTAGTTTAAGCAAATGTACCTTACTATATTTAAACCACGGAGGAAATTGAATTAAAAATCCTGAGATTTTATCCTTTAATGGTTCGAATCTATGAAGAAATTCAGTAATATATGAATCTAAATCGGGCTTATTTAGATTATGTGAAATTTTTTGCCATACTTTTACAATAAAGCGGAAACTTTCTGGTACACGCTCATTCCAGTTTTTTACCATCTCTTTAGAGGGAAGGTTGTAAAATGAAGAATTTATTTCAACAATCTCAAAAAATTTTGAAAAAAACTCTAAAAACTGAGATCTTTTTAATCTTTTTGGATAAAAAGATCCAATCCAATCTTTATAATCCCATCCAGCAGTGCCAATTTTTATCTGAACCATGAAAACTATTTTAAACTTTTATTTTCATAAATATTGAATAATCTGTTATCTAAAATAATTAGTTTTTATAAAAAATTAATTAAATTTGTTATGAATCTTTAAGAACAGGGAAATTAAAATGAATGAAGTTAATAATTAAGAAAAATTTTATTAATAAATACACGATGTGAGACATCATGAGCATTGATTGGACAAAAGCAGAAGAAAGGCCTGAAAAGAAACTTTCTGTTGAAGGGAGATTATTATTGGATCTTAGATCAAAAATTAATAATTTGGAACAAGAATTAAAACGAAATAAAAAAGAATTAGAAAACACTAAGAGCGAGTTGAAAATAACAAAAGATAAATTAGTAGGAAGAGAAAGGAGTTTGACGGAAATCATTCAAAAAAAATCAACAGCTAGAAAATCTTTAGATAAAGTTAAAGAAGAAAAGCTTTATACAGATATTGAGCTATCTAAACTAAAGAATAATAAATCTGAGTTAGAAACTAAATTAACTGAATCTGTAACAAAAATAACTACTCTTGAAAATCAATTAAATGATGCTGTTGAGAAATCTATGAAATTAGAGCAAGAAATCTTAAATAAAGTTAAAAAACTTCAAAGTAAGGAAGAAGAACTATTAAATAAAACAAAAGAACTCCTTAATAAAGATGAAGAGATTCAAAATCTTAAAAATGATTTAGAATTTTGGGTGAATGAAGTTGAAGTTCAAAAAAATAAAGTGCAAGAACAGATTGAGAAAACTATTAATCAAATTGAGAAATATAAAGTTTTTAAAGATGAAATGTCGGAATATATATCAGCCCAAAAAATATTAGACAAAATTGGCAAACTAATAGCAATTAAAGGCTTTTTATCTGATAAAGAATTTGAACAGCTTCTTAAAGAAATAAAAGATTGAAAATTAAAACAAGATCTAACCATTATTATTCTTTAGTTTGTAATTATTTTCATGCAAAATTTATATATAATAGATTTTAAGAAAATAAATATAAGTATAAAATAATAAAAATATTCATTAACAAAATAAGGTGAAATAATTATTTCTATAGATTGGGCAAAAGCAGAAGAAAAACCTGAAAAAAAAATAGCTGTAGAAGGTAAACATTTATTAGACTTGAGATCCAAGATAAACAACTTAGAAAAACAATTAGCTCAGAAAACTAAGGATTTAGAAAAAACATCAAATGAATTAAAAATTAATAAGGAAAAATTCCTTGAAGCAGAGAAAAAAGGATCAGAATTATCTGAAAATAAGACTTCAATGGAAAAAAGCTTTGAAAGGATTAAAGAAGAAAAGTTATATGCAGATGCAGAAATTAATAAATTGAGGACAGCAAAAACAGATCTAGAGAATAATTTGTCTGAAACTAATTCAAAAATCACTGAGCTGGAAGATAAATTAAAGTCCTCATCTCAAAAAGTAGAAGATATGGAAAAAGAAAAGAATGGGATTAAAGAGGATTTAGTTCAAAGAGAGAATGAAATAGAAAGTCTTAAAGATGAAAACAATGCAAAGACAAAAGAGATCGATGAGC
>CAYSZJ010000023.1:0-1699 GCA_964435435.1 uncultured archaeon | reverse complement strand
GAAATAGAAAGTCTTAAAGATGAAAACAATGCAAAGACAAAAGAGATCGATGAGCTTAAGAGAAGAGTTGACTCCCTTGAATTGGCCATTTCTGAGGCTAAAGGAGCACCTCAACTTATGGAAGAAATTAAAAATATAATGGTCCATAAAGGCTTTCTTTCAGATAAAGAATTTGATGATCTATTAGAGAAATTAGAAATTGAATAAAAAATTATTTTTATAATTAGAATGGTTAATTTAATCTGGAAAAGTAAATCAGATATAACCTCTAATTTAGAAAATTTAAAAACAAAATACTCCAATTTTTTTAACCGTTCTAAAATCCTTTCAGACTATAACCATTTAGGAATTAAATTTAAAGAATTCTCTACGGATTGGAAAAATAAATTATTTTGGGCAGATAATTTACAAGTTTTATTTTATTTGTTGAATTTTTTCGAAGGTAAAATAGATTTAATTTACATCGATCCACCCTTCTTTTCTGGCGTCAATTATAAAATTGAAATTGAAGAAAAAGGAAAATTTTATAATTCTATTGCATATTACGATCATTGGAATAACGATTTAGATTCTTATTTACAGATGCTATATGAGAGAATTATTCTTTTTAAGAAATTATTATCAAAATCAGGTTTATTATTCATTCATTTAGATTGGCATGCGAGTCATTATATAAGATTAATTTTAGACGAAATTTTTGGAGAAAATCGGTTTGTAAATAACATAGTATGGTATTATTATAATAAATATTCAGCAGGAAGAAACAATCTCCCCCGAGCACACGACAATATTTTAGTTTATTCTAAATCTAATAATTACACCTTTAATGAGTTAAGAATACCTCGTAAAAAACCACGGAAACAATTGATGAGAACTATGGTCAATGGAGTATTAAAAAATGTGAAGGACGAGAATGGCCATGTGAAATATAGAACTGTGACTGATAAAAAATTAGATGATGTATGGAAAATTCCATGTTTACAACCAGCATCTAAAGAATGGACAGGTTTTCCAACTCAAAAACACCATAAGTTACTTGAAAGAATAATTAAATTAGGATCTAATGAAGGGGATTTAATTGCTGATTTTTTTTGTGGTTCAGGAACTACTTTACTGGGGGCTGAAAAATTAAATTGCAAATGGATTGGATCTGATATTTCTGAATATTCAATATATCTAACTAGAAATAGGATTTTAAATTACCAAAAAGAGAATCAGAATTTTTATCCGTTTGAAATCCTTACAAATTTTAACGACACTAAAAGTAAAATTATCGAATCGGGATTTTTTCAAAAAGAGATTTCAATAAAAAGAAAAAAATAATATTTTCCTATTTTTCTACTTAATATTTCTGAGACTCATTAAAGTTGTCACTTATTCTATAAATGATAGAGATATCTAAACAGGGAGGGACAAATTAAGGAAAAATATAATTAACGAGGGATATATAGAATATATATTCTAACAAAACTTTTTTATATATACTTCTATATAAAGATATCATTTGAATATCGGGATTTAAATTAGTCAAGCCATTTCTTAAAAGGAAGAAAAATGAAATAAAAAAATTTTAAATATTCTTATTATGAAAATCTACGTTATAATTAAGATATGTTGAAATAGCTTCATAGACAATGTCGCCAACTTCATTTAAAGTTGATGCCACATGATGAGCGAATCCTCCTAAACATAGAGATTT
>CAYSZJ010000022.1:37428-44142 GCA_964435435.1 uncultured archaeon | reverse complement strand
GTTCTGTTGGATTAGGACTTATAACAGCAACTATTTCAAAGACTTCTGGAATAGCTACAGGGATATCATTTATTTTTATTCTTCCTCAGATGTTTTTTGGAACCTTTATACCAATAACTTCAAATACTCGAGCTATAGCTATGTTTCTTCCAAGTTATTATGTGACTGATGCTTTAACTTCGATTTTCGCTGGTGAACCTCTAACTAGTACCAATATCTTAGTCGATTTTGCATTTGTTTCAATATTAAGTATAATAATTGTAATAATCGGGATACAATTATTCAAAAAATACGGAAATAAATAGAGAATTATTTTTTCTTTACAATTTTTTTTATTTATATTAATTTTTTCCTAAATCAGACGCTTTTAATTGAATAAAAATTATTTTACACTATTTATTGATTCTTTTTTTTTATAATGGATGATTAAATAAAAAACAGAAGTCATTACAACAATAGAAATGAGAATCCCAATAATCCCAGCTGCATAATCGCTTGTTATCCAACTTAAAATTGGAACCCAAGGAGATTCTAAATTTTCTAACCAAGATTCACCCTTTTGATCGGTTAATACTCTTTCTAATCCGTCAGGATCTTCTGAAAGAACTCCTATTGTAAAACCTACTGCTATCATTAACAACAGCACTCCAGTAATTACGATTATTGAAATTAATGGCCATTTATAACGTTTAACCAATTTTCACTTTACCCCCAATATTGATTCTGTAGTGATAAAATCTGGTTTTACTTTATAAATATAATATATAATTAGAGCAGAGATAATGCCCTCTCCAATCCCTATGAAAATATGCCAAAAAACCATAGCAGGAATTGCAATTTCAAAAGGAATAAACCCAGAAAGACCTAATTCAATACCACATACAAGTGAAGCTAATACTATAGCAATATATGACCCAATAGCAGTAGCAATTGTGAGCTTCATTTCTTTTTTTATCGATGTATAATTTAAAAGTCTCACAATAGCCATTACAATATAAAACCCAACAACACCTCCAATTATACCCATATTAAAAGCATTTGCTCCTAATGCAGTAATACCACCATCCCCAAATAAGCTTTGAACTACTAAAATTAAAAAGATTACAATCACAGATGCCCAAGGACCTAATATCACAGCAACTAAAGTACCTCCAATTAAATGACCAGAAGTTCCACCAGGAACAGGATAATTAACAAATTGAAATGCAAATATCACAGCAGATAATACGCCAATATATGGAATTAATTTCTCAGATTCTTCCTTCTCAAAAGCTTTACCCATTTTAAAAAATCCAAGAATCATTACTCCAATAACAATAACCCAAAGCACAATTAGTATTACGGGATCTATTAATCCATCTAGTAAATGCATTTTTTAAAAAATAAAAGTTAATTTTTTTTGATATGAATATTATTATTTAATAATTTAGTATTACTATTAAAATGTTACTATATTCTATTATAGTATGAAATCAGAATTTTTAAAATTTATATTAGAATGGATTATCATTTAGAACGATTGAAACTAAATTGGAGTTGTAAATACAAGATTGAAAACAACATTGCCTTTTAGGCATGAGAATGAAAAGGTTTATTTGAATAAAATTCATCCATTAATAAGATTAATTTTACCCTTTATTCTCGTATTACCGTTTCTGTTTTTAAAAGATTTTTATCTTATATTTACAATTCTTTTAATTACTTTAATAATTAATCTAATATTTCGCCTAAGTATTTTAGAAATTCTTTCACGATTTAAAATCGTCATTCCATTTGTTCTATTAATAACTATCTTCATTCCTTTTTATGTTGGAACCACAATTTTTTATCAATTGAATATTGGATTTAAAGTTAATATTTATAAAGAAGGTTTATATTTAGCATTCTTAACATCTTTAAGAGTTTTTGCATCCCTATTTATATTTTTAACATTTTTTTCATCATTAACATATTCCGAATTTATAGAAGCCTTAACAAAACTAAGAATTCCCTCAGTTTTAGTTGGTTCTTTAATTATAATGTTACATTATATCCCTATCTTAGCAAATTCTAATAAAAAGATATTAGAAGCACAAGAAATAAGAGGAAAGAAATTTACATCATATTGGCAAAAATTAAAAGCACACGCCTTTATCATGGGAAAAAGCATTGTGATGAATATGGAAAGAAGTGAAAAATTATATGAAAGTTTGAAGATGCGTGGTTTTTCTGGTAAAATTACATTTGCTTCAAAAAAGATGCATATAATTGATGTGTTGTTATTAGTTATTTTCTCATTTATCATAGTTTTATTAATTTTTATTATTAATTTAGAATCAATTTATCAGGGGGTTATTGGATTATTTTTGCTTTAGAAGTTGAAGGTTTGAAATTTAGCTATAATTCTGGATTTAGTATTCAGGATGTTTCATTCAATATGGAAGAAAATGTAATATGCGCATTAACAGGAAATAATGGTTCAGGTAAAACAACGTTATTAAGATTAGTAGTTGGATTACTAAAACCTGAATCAGGTATAATTAAGATTTTTAAGACCTCATTAACAAGAGATAAACAAAAATTATGGGAGATTAGACAGTCAATTGGTTTTCTATTTCAAAACCCAGATGACCAATTATTCGCACCTACAATTGAAGAAGACGTCAGTTTCGGAGCAAGAAATTTAAAATTAGATGAAACTGAAGTAAAAGAAAGAGTTGAATGGGCTTTAAAGGCCGTTGACTTATTTGGATTTAAAAGCTATTCACCTTTTAATCTTTCTTGGGGTCAAAAAAAGAGAGCCGCTTTAGCAGGATTGCTAGTAATGAAACCCAAATTGTTGATTTTAGATGAACCCTTCGCTAATCTTGATTTTAAATCAATATATAACCATCTTAAAATATTAGAAAAGCTAAGAAAAGAAAAGAAAATAACAATATTCTTTACAACACATAATTTATTTTTTGTTGAAAACTGGGCAGAAAAAATGTTGGTGCTGGATGAAGGAAAAATTATTTTTGAGGGCACTCCTCATGAAGGTTTAAATGATTATAATGTTAATAAATTACTTGGGTCTTATAATGATGTGTTATCATTAATTAAAAAGAGATGATTCTAACTTCTAATAAACCCTTTTTTTAATAAAATAACTTTAAATTAAACTAAAATATATTTTATTAAACTTCAAGCTTGGTTTTACATGCATTTAGTACTTACTTTTTCCATCAAATAAAGGGGCCAAGCGTGTATCTATCCTATCCCGAAGTTGAGCTAGAAGAAGATATCATCAGCTCTCTTATTAAATTTTTTGACCTCGAAATTAATGAGACTTTCTTTGAACTTATGAGCAAATAAAAAAAATACTTATTAATTGTCTAACCAGCCTGATATCTAGAATAGAGGATAAAATTAAAGGAGTAAACAAAAAAGAACTTTTTCCTTTTTCCTAGTAATAAAAATCTTTATAATTAAATAAAACTATTAATATCTTGGGACATCAATGACGGAATAATTGCGTATTCGAGGGCACATTGAAGCTTTTTGCTGATGATTGTGTGTGCAAAGAACTGCAAACATCCAGAGTTAAAATAATCAATAATACTTAACTGCAAATACATGGGCTCTTAACTTAGCAAAGGTAAGTACCAATGCGATGAGGCTTAGGGCAGTACCCAACGTGCAGAAATGATTATGTCCCATTCGCGCATAGAGATTATTGCCTAGCACGAGAGAACATTTTTGATCTTAAAGGTAATACCTTAAAATGAGAAAATAGTGTTAGTGTCTTTAGGCTAAATCTATGCGTCTAAAAAATAGAAAGAGAATTATAACAATCCAATTGTATCCGATCTAAATAATTCTTTAACTTCTTTACTTAATTCTCCTTGATTTACCTGTAAATATCGATTCAAAATAGCAGATATTGCGGGAGCGTATTTTTTCATAATAGCTCTAATGAATCCAATTTGAACATTCCTATCAGTACTGATACATAATACCCCTTTTCCTACTTTTATTGCAAAAATCATACCTTCATAGTATTCAGTAATTTGTAAATTAATATCACCATACCCTAGAATATGGCCTTGTTCTTCTCCTGCAATAAAAACAGCGCCCCCTATAGCACCAATTTTCTCAATTGAAATATTTTGATGATCAGAAAATTTAAACTTAGATTGACTTAATATAGTAATACCAGTATCATCTATTATAATTGCATTATTTAATCCTGGCGCGCTATTGATGATTGAAGTAAGTATATTTTTTAATTTAAATTCATCAGTAGAATAACTCAACGATTTGTCAACCTATTAAAATAAATATCTAAATTAAATGGTTTTTTTTAAGTTATAAAAATATTTATTAAAACCTAACTATATATTATTTCCTTAGACCTACTTTAGTTAATAAAGAAATTATATTTATAAAAATTTAAGTAGGATATTTATTTTTCTACGGTCCGCAAGAAAAAATTATATAATGTCTTAAAAAAGTTCCTGTGATTTAAGTAAACCTTTTAATGGTTTCATTCGGCTTTTATAATCTTTAGTTTTTTCTAATAAGATTAATAATTTGTAATTTTTTGACTTATCTAAATGTTTTTTGATCTGAACTAGTTTATTATCCTCTATAAAGCCCCGATTTTTGGTAATCGCAGATAGTGCTAAAGTGTTTTCAAGGATCCATAATTTTTTAGAAATTTTTGATGCAACTGGAAATCCGTGACGATCAGTAATAACTCCTGCCACAAAATTTGGAAAGTTTTTTTCTATCCTGTATAAGAAATAATTAACTTCGCTTTCATTTATAATGCTATTGTTTATTTGTTTATCCAATTCTATGACACCAAAATTATCAATTTGATCTATCAATTAGATCAAATTAATAGAACATTAAATGTTATAATATGAAGATAATATGATTAGAAGTGAAAAATAAACAAAATCATTTTTTTAACTGAAAAGTGATTGATTAAATAATATTATTTATTCATCAATAAATTCAAAAAGAAAAATCAGATTTTAAAACGCTTTGTTTAATTATTGTTCTTTTTCAACGAAATTCCAAGTTTCAAATTTTCCACTAGCTCACTAAAGCGATTTCGAACAGTAACTTCTGTTACACAACTTACACGAGCTATACTCCTCTGCGTTCTTCGTTCATCAGATAAGATACATGATGCATAAATTGCAGCTGCGCATACTCCAGTAGGACCTCGTCCTGAAGTTAAGCCTCGATCTTCTGCCATTCTTATTATTGTTTTTGCTATTTTATGGCATTTTGTAGTTAAGTCCAATTCAGAAATAAATCTCGTGAGAAAATCAAGTGGTTTTGTGGGGTTTAAATTTAAATCGAGTTCTTTCGAAACAAATCGAAAAGATCGACTAATCTCCTTCTTATCAACACGGGCTACATCAGCAATCTCATTTAACGTCCTTGGTATTTTATACATTCTACAAGCAGCATATAAGCTTGCAGCAGCAACACCCTCAATACTTCTACCGCGAATCAGATGTGCTTCTACAGCATCTCGATAGATTTTAGCAGCACATTCTCTTAAGTTTTTCTGAAGATCTAAGTTGGAAGCCATTCTATCAAGCTCACTAAGAGCAAATGTAAGATTTCTTTCTGTTGCATCGGATACTCTGATTCGACTCTGCCATTTTCGAAGGCGATAAATCTGTCCCCGTAATTTAGCAGGTATTTCTTTGCCAAATATATCTCGATTTTTCCAATCAATCATAGTACTAAGTCCCTTGTCGTGTATCATATAGGTCATAGGAGCACCGGTTCTGGTTCTCTTTTTTTTCTGATCCGCATCAAATGCTCTCCATTCTGGTCCCCGATCAATATGTTTTTCAGAATGAACTAAGCCACATTCTTCACATACAAATAATCCTCTATTCTCATCAAAAAAAATAGCTTTACCACATTCAGAGCAAATACCACTTTCTATACTCAAGTTCTCATTTGATGCAGAATTTATTTTTCTCCAACTTGAAATAGAATACACCTTTTTTAACTATATTCTTTTATTTTAAAAGAATTTTTGGAAAATTATGCTATTTTAGTATATAATTTGGTATTTGGTTCAAATGGTTGATTAGGCAAAGTCTTTATCGAAATAAAAGGCAGATTAATAGGACCAAATATATCTTTTACATTTCCAATTTTTTCATACTTTTCATTGTAAACTGGTTGTTTGAAAATTTTTTCGAGACTCTTATTCCACGGTTTAGCTCTAAAAATTTGATGTTTTTTAGATTTTCCAATGTAGAAAAGATTTAATTTAACCCAGTTTTTTTTCAAAAGGGTCCCTTGCTTTAGCAATGAGATTAACATAAAAGATGGTGGTTAATATATAAATATAATGGTTTTCATTATCTTTTCTTACAAAAATGAAAATTAATAAATTAATAACCTAATTACAATTTACTTGAATTAATTATTTAGAAAAAACTTCAGCAATAATTTTTCTGTAATTGATATTTTCTTTTGCATTCACACTCAAATCCATTTTGTTCCAACTCACTTAAATTTTGAGAGAGAACAAAATTATTAAGTAATTGCTTTGCAGAATTCTCACATTCTCTTTTTAAGCAATTGTGTATCCCTCTTCCCGTTCCAGCTCCACTAGGATCAGACAAAATTCGGACTTTATCTAAATCTTTTTGTGTTAATGATTTTTTTAAACATTTAAATAGGGAATAATACCAGGGAGGTCTATATCTATTT
>CAYSZJ010000022.1:0-37328 GCA_964435435.1 uncultured archaeon | reverse complement strand
TGATTTTTTTAAACATTTAAATAGGGAATAATACCAGGGAGGTCTATATCTATTTTGATACCAGAGATATTCCACAAGAGTACCTTTTTGAATGTTCAATGGATTAATCGATATTGTGTTTATATTTAGTTCAATTAATTTTCTAATTGAATTTACACAATCATCTATAGCAGCTTGTTCATTAAGAAATGGTGGTTTAAATAATAAGTAAGTTTTTACACCTATATTATACTCTTTACATTCTTTATATACTTCTTTAAAATCTTCGAATAGAAATCCTTTATTAATATAATTGTTTCTAATATAATCATTCACAGTTTCAAGTCCAATAGCAATCTCAACATGTTTTTCTTTAAGAAATTCTTTTATCTCAGAAAACCTCTCTGTAGTTATATATTCTAATCTGCTTTCTATGACAAATTCTTTAATATTTTCGATTTTTGCAATTCTTTCATAAATAGTTCGCCTAACATCTTCAGAGATTTCTTTTTCATCAAAAAAGCTTCCCGAATTAAATATTTTTAATACGTAATTATCATGATCCTTTCCTATCTCGCTAATTTTAGTGTTAATAGCATAATTAAATTGATTTATAACTTGAGATTGATCAACATCATCAACATTCGCATCATTTACATATCCACACATCGTACATCCACCAGTTTCACCTAATGACCAACTACATCCTTTTGTTCTCAGGATAATTGTGAATTGCTTTCCTATTTCATTAATAAGTCTATCTTTTTTTATCCAAAAGGCAATAGGTTGATTTAATTGTTCTTTTCCATATTTTTTCTTGTTTTTTAGAGTTTTTTTTCTAAAAAATTTAACTTTTTCTGCAATATATTCATTATATTCTTTTATATTACTATTTTTTTTCATTGATTTTAACTATTCTCCCAGTTTTTGAATTCTTTATAAAATTCGAACCAACTATTAAATTTCCGGTTCCAATCACATCGTTCTTTTCTTTATTTACAATGAATGTAAAATTGTTTGGGATTAAATCTTGACTGAAATCTATGATCCCCTTTCGAAATAATGTATTACCTTTAATGTGATCTGCATCAAAGACAATAGTATTTGAATCTATAGAATAGGGTACTTGAATTAATCGATTAATTCCCTTAAGTGTTAAATCTATCTGGCCTGTAGAGGATTTAAAAACTCCCAATCTTTCCTTGCTTTTTAAATCTATTAAATTAATATTACCATTAGACTTAAGTTTGACTTGTGTTAATTCTTGTGAAATTACTCTCATTCCTGAACCAACACCAAACTGATAATCTAATATTTTAATAAATTTTCTAATCCATGATTTTGTTAAAAAATCTCCTTTCTTTAACTGTTGTTTAGGTTTATACTTATCCTTATATTCACTAATTAAATATTCTAATGATTGAAGGGATTCTTTTGAGGTTAATTTATCTGAAATATTTGTAAAAAAGAATTTATGAGGTATTTTAGACTTAGCTCTCTCAACAATCTCATGATATTCATTTTCAAGATGACAAACAATCGGAATATCCTTATCATATTTTTCTAATATTTTTACGAGCATTTTAGCAGCGATATTCAATTCTTCATTATTCCAATCTCCTGTAACTGAAATATCATACGAATTAACAGGATAAATATTTTCAAATTGTCTTGGAATTACTCCTAAAGGTGAAGTTAGTATAAATTCTTGGAAATTTGGAAATTCTGAAAATTTTCTTATTCTTTCATAAAATAACTTATGTGATTTAGATTGAGAATAGGGCTTTTTAGCTGAGCATGGAAGTAATATGATTAAAGTGGTCCACGTTTCAGGTTCAAAATTTGATATTGCTCTTTCTCTAAATTCTTGAAAATCTGGTCGGTTATATGAAGATGGCCCAAGGCATCTAATTCTTCTATTTTTTATAGTTATAGGCGTTTCATATCTCATTAGATTAAAATATTCTTTATCTAATATTTTCAAAATTGAGATTAAATTAGTTTCATCAAACGTAGATTTTTCGACAAACGCTCTATAATCTTCATAGTTTAAATATTGGTTAATTTTATTCATGTAATTAGTTGCCGATATTAAATTATGGAGACATAATAGATCTATTTTCTCAGAAGAATATTTAATATCAACAAGATTCTTTAATTTTCCTTTACAAGCAACACAAGCACAAGGTAAATACCTCACTTTATATATTGGAAGAAGATACTCTATCGTGTCATAGAAATTTTCAGCTGATAAATATAATAGATAAGAACTATCAATTAAATCCACGCCCAAATATGTTAAAATAGGATAAAATTTAGGGATTATCCTACCAGAAGCCATTACAACGAGATTGTTGTCCAATTCAGTTTTAATATCAGAAATAACTCTTGAAATACCTCTAAAATTGCTAAAATTATCAAAAACATCAGATAAGTTTATCAATTTAATATTTTCATTCTGATTTATAATTGGGATATAGAGTTTAAACAATTCAGAATAATCAAAAATTTTAATTGATATGCCAAAATTAAGATTTGGATATTTTTCTAAGATTTCTTTGGCATTTTTAAGATACTCATTTATCTCTTTTTCTGCAAAATCTTTGTTAATAGATGTTGTAGGAATATTAAAAGGCAATATTGATATTATCTTGTCTTCAGAGAAAATTTCAAAATTTCTTATTAAAATATCTTCAAAATTCTCCAAAGTTCCATTATAAGAAAAAATAAATCCTGTATCCTTAAATTTTTCACGAAGAAATCCAATTTTTAAAAATATCTCTTTTGAAATAATAAAGAGTTTATGATTTTCAAATTCTTGTATAAAACTAAATTGTTTCATTAATGAATTCTTTATAGGAATAATTATATTCGGAGTGTTTATATATAGCTTCCGATCTCTCGATAATGATATCCGCCCTATTCTTGAATAACCTATCCTACTGGCTCTTAATTCAAAAAAATAATTCATACCTCTCAAAAAATACGATCAAATTACTGAATTAATTTTTTTCTATTTAATTTAATGAAATATTCTAAAATTATTAAGAATTTACTCATTGGAAATTAATTTATCTTTAAAGTCTTATTTTTTTAAAAAATCAGAAAATTAGTATAGGTTTTTAACTCATCTAAGACAAAATGAGTAAAAGTATCTTCGATTTCTTCTGTTAGATAAAGTTTTCTTATGAAATTTCCATATTCCTCTATTTTCTTTACACGAACAATAGCTAATAAACCATATTGTTCGCCTATCCGAAATAGATCAGTAATGTTTTTGTTATTTTCTAACTTGAAGGCAAGTTCATTGTATTTGGATGGATCTTTTGGTTTAATGCGGAGTATATACTTACCTTTAAAACCTATTTCTTTCGGAGAGAAATTAACCGTGTAATTTAGAATTACACCTTGGCGTTCAAGTTTTTTAATTCTATTATGTATTGTTGATTGTGAAATTTCATTATTAAGTTGTTCCTTAAAGATTTTTTTTATTTCGTATGTTGATATTGGTTTAAGTCCTTGCCCATCACGCAAAATTCTTAATATTTTATAATCAATATTGTCTATTTTAAGATTTAGATCGATGTTTTTCTTATCCATTTTTATCCCAATCTTCCTTATAGTTTTAATTATCTTATCTATTAATTGCTCTGCTTCTGTTGTTTTTCTTAAACCGCTTACAATTATTTTACCAGTTGAAAAAATTAAAATGGTTGTGTTAAGTTTTTCAATCTTTATAACGATACCCGGAAACTTCTTGGGATTATATTTAATATCCATATGATTTCGGGCAATTTTATTTAAATCAATTTTCTCTGCAAGTTCTACCTCTGCATTTTCAATTATATAATCTGAATTAGTATCATAATCTTTTTTCTTTTTCAATATGTAATTTAATTGCTCTACGAGCTCCTCTTCAAAAGTAATATTTAAGCTCCTTAAGCTAATTCCATTTGTTTTAAACACCTTAATGGTTTCAATGATCTGATATTTTTTAAAATATGATCGCGCCATAATTTTATCAATAGTATTTAATATCTGATAATATTCCTCGGGGGATTTAAAGATAAATAAGGCGAATAGAGAAAATTCTCCAAAAATACCATCTAACATTTTTATCTGGGGGATTTTCAGCAATTCCTCAACAAGTTCAGGCTCTTTTGGGTTAGTTTTAATTTCAAGCATGACATATTTTAGATTATTCGGCCTAAGATTTGGATTAATATTAATCGTAAAATTAGTAATTATTTTTCGATCCCTTAACTTATCAAGCTTGTTTTGATATGTTTGTCTAGAGATACCTATCGCACGAGAATTTTTTGAAATAATAAATTTGGTTTTTCCACTTAAATTTTTTATAAAACGCTGGACTTCTACCCGATCTTTATTATTGTTCATAATATTACAATTTTGCATTTTCTTTTAGAAATATTAATTATATGTAAAACTTATTATAAAAACATTTGCACTTAACCAAAAATAGCTTTATTAATTAATTAAAATTATATATTTTATAACAATAAAAGTGAATTTTAAATGGTAAATTATAAAGTTGCTGATGAAAGTTTAGCAGAAAAAGGAAAGGAAGCACTATATATTGCAGAAAATAAAATGCCTGTAACCGCGAAAGTCCTGAGAGATCGTTTTGCTAAAGAAAAACCATTGGAAGGTATTACAATAGCAGGCTGCCTTCATATAACAAAAGAAACGGGTAATTTGGCTCGTACTTTAAAAGCTGGAGGTGCTGAAGTATATTTATGTGGAAGTAATCCTCTCTCAACTCAAGATGATGTTACGGCAGCTCTGGTTCAGGAAGGAATAAATGTATTCGCATGGCATGGTAATACAGATGAGGAATTCTATTGGTGTATTCGTGAATGTCTTAAGGCTAAACCAAATATCCTAATTGATGATGGTGCTGATATGATTGTTACCGCCCATCAAGAGTTTAAAGATTTGATAACTTCGGGTACCATTATAGCATGTCAAGAGGAAACTACCACTGGTGTTAAAAGATTTAAAGCAATGGAAAAGCAAGGAAAATTGAAGGTACCTTTATTTCCAGTCAATGATGCTCGATGTAAGAATCAATTTGATAATGAGCTTGGAACGGGACAAGGAATTGTTGCTGCTATTTATGGTATGCACGTTCTCTTTGCGGGAAAGGTTTGTGTGATTGCTGGATATGGTCATTGTTCTTCAGGAATGGCTCTCCGAGCTAGAGGATTAGGAGCAAATGTTACGGTTACAGAAGTTGATCCAATAAAAGCATTACAAGCGGTTTTTGCTGGTTATAATGTAAAACCAATAGAAGAAACGTTGCCATATGCAGATATTATTCTTACAGCAACTGGTTGTAAGCATGTTATTGCTCCTAAAAAACAAATTTTTGAAAATTTAAAAGATGGAGTTATTCTCGGCAATCTAGGGCATTTTGACATTGAAAATTTAGCACAAATTACGTGCTAAATCAATAAATTCCAACTAAAGAACTCTATGATTATGCCAAGGAAATTAAGCCAATCCGGAAAGATGTGGAGGAATTGATAATGCCTAATGGTAAGAAGATTTATCTTCTTGCAAAAGGAAGATTAGCAAACCTAGTTTTATCTGAGGGACACCCTAGCGAAATAATGGATATGTCATTCGCACTTCAATCGTTAATGTCGGAGTATATCATAAAAAATAAGGATTCACTGAAACCAGGTATGATTCAAGTTCCAACTGATATCGATGATAAGGTAGGCTTCCTAAAACTTCAATCCATGGGTATTGAAATTAATAAACTAACTGAAGAGCAATATAATTATATCCATGGTTATGAAGAGGGAACTTAAGTAATTAAATATTTTATATTTTTTTTCTTTTAATTCAAAGTTAATTGACATATTTATAAATCCGCATTTGCTCTGATAAAATATATCTCGCATAATCTGGTAATTTTGGGATTAATTTGGGGTATTCATCAATCCAATCTTTAAGTACCTCTTTGATTTTTCTTTCAAGATATAAAGCAATAGCTTTCTTTTCTCGTTCAGTTAAATAAAAAATATTTTTACTTTTTTTTTCGAATGATGTAGGATAAAATCTCTCAATGAGATAATTTCAACCATCTTCATTTATTAAATAGTTTAAGATAAATAATTCAAGTTCATATGATCCAATATATTAATAACCTACTTTAATATATATTATAGTAGAATAATGGGCAAATTAACAACTAATTAATAAAATGCAGATGAAAATCCCCAAAGATTTAAAAAAGAAAAAGAAACCTCCTCAGAAAGATATTCCCAAGTTTTTAGAAAAGAAGAAAACTACTCTGAAAAAGAATATTACTGTTGGAAATCTCGGACCAATGATGTTTGAACAGATGGGCAATACAATCTGGATGAAAAATACCTTAGACCCTAAACAGTATGCCCAGTTTAAGGAAGAATGGATAGCACAGAGACCAAAGATAAAGCAAGAAATTATCAATTCGATCAATGAACTCAAAGAATTAATTAATACCTATAATCCTCTTGATTTTCTGGATTTCATAACAATTGAGACCTCATTAACCAACCCCGAGACTTTTAAACCTTTTACTGATGATTTACTTGAAATACATAGTGAATATGCACATAGTTTCATTACCGCTAATTATAGTAAATTAAGTGAGGAGCACCCCTCCCTTGAAACTTGTCAAAAATTTCAAAAAATGGTACAAGAAATTATACTTTTATGCACGCAATATTATATGCGTGAGGAAATGCAAGAAGAAAGCAAAAAATCTATTCGATTTCAATCTATCATCAGTTTTTTAAATTTAAGAGGTGAATCATATGAGAATCATCACACTGATCTGATTAAAGTTATTTTCACTCCGTTTAATGTATTTTTCCAGAAACAATTAGGTTTTAATGCGCGAAAACTAATAGAAATGACTAAAGAGATACAAGCTCAACGATTAAATAATTTTCTAAAAAAAGGAAAATTGATGAAATACAGGAACAAGATCATTAGAAAGTTAAATGCTTTTCTTGATGAAAAAGGAATTGATCCCGCAACTCAATACAAATCAGAAATATTCCAAGAAATTTATAACAATGAGGAAATCAAGGAATTAAGGGAAAAATCAAGAGAAATATTATTTTCCACGACTAAATATTATAATGAGATTAATTTAAATGAAAAAGTTGAGGAAGATTTAATTGATTTATTTAGTATGGAATTAGGATGTAATTCTGAATTTTTGGATTTTACACCTAATTGGCCTTTAAATAGTTCATTGATATATCGAAAACCCTTTTTAAAAGTTAAAGATAAGTATTATGGTTTTGGAAATACTGTGTTTTTCAGGAATCTAATTAGAATCTTGGAAAGTCTCATCTCTAACTACGATCAAGATTATTTCAATAATGTATATATGGCTAAGAAAGCCAAAGTGCTGGAAGACTTGACAATTAAATACTTTCAAGCAATTTTACTTGGATCTAAAGTATATCAAAATCTATTTTATGATATAATCGAGAATGGAGTATCAAAAAGGGTAGAAGTGGACGTGATAATAATATATGATAAGCATTTATTCATCGTTGAATCGAAAGCAAATAACATTCCCTTATCGGCTCGAAGGGGATCAATAGTAAAAATAAAAACTACCTTGAACAAAATCCTAGATAAGGCTTATCAACAAGCCATTAGATGCAAGAAATACATTGATGAAAATCCAATCGCAAGGTTTGAATATAAAAACGGAAAACTTGCTGTAGAAATTAAGAAAGAAGATTTTGAATATTTTTATATAATTAATACAACAATGGAAAGACTAAGACATTTATCAATCCAATTAGATGAGGTGAAGCAACTTGATTTATTAAAGGGAGAAGAGGAGATTTGGACAGTTTTTATTAATGATTTACGAATTATCTCAGAAATTAACGACTGTCCATCTATATTTCTTTTATATCTTCAAAGAAGAAAAAAAGCTCTTCAGAATATTGACTTTATGAACCAAGATGAGATTGAATTATATGGACATTTTCTAAAAACAGGATTATATTATCCAAAAAAAATACCTAATTTAAAAATACAATTATTTGGACAAATGCGGGATATTGACGAATATTATATGAGTAAAGTTCCTCATACTGAAAAAAAGATCCCTAAACCTTTTTTTAACATAGCAGATTCTTATTTGAATTTAGTTAGAAAAATCGAAGATTTAGAAAAACCGGGATTCTCAATTGCTTCTATGTTTTTACTTCGAGTTGATAAAAACGATCAAGATGTAATTCGTAATTTTATTTTAGAATATGGAAAATTTTCTCTTAAAACAGGAAGGGATTATAAATGTGTAATAAATTATAGTGAACTAAATTGCGTAATCGAGCTCGTGGTCCGAAGTAATATATCAAACGAGAATTGGGAACCTTTTATCGAACTTCTTGAGCTAGGGATGTATAAATTTAAGTGTGATTTAGGAATTTTATATATGATTGTGATTGATGAAAAAAAACATATAATTATTGATTTTAAAATTAAAGAAGAAAAATGGAAATTCGATTCAGAAAAACAAAGAAAACTAAAAAAATCTAATTTTAAAGAGATGAAAAGGATTAACGGATAAAAATCGAATTCTATGAATATGCAAAAGAAATAAAACCTATCCGTCAGGATGTAGAAGAATTAATCCTTCCAAGTGGTAAAAAAGTATATTTGTTAACTAAAGGACGATTAGCTAATCTAGTTTTATCAGAGGGACATCCTAGCGAAGTTATGGATATGTCCTTTGCACTTCAATCGTTAATGTCGGAGTATATCATAAAAAATAAGGATTCACTGAAACCAGGTATGATTCAAGTTCCAACTAATATCGATGATAAGGTAGGTTCCTAAAACTTCAATCAATGGGCATTGAAATTGATAAACTGACTAAGGAGCAATATAACTACATCCATGGTTATGAAGAGGGCTCCTAAATTCCTAATCTTTTTTTAATAAATTTTTTTTAATTACAATATTTATAAATCCGCATTTGCTCTGGTAAAATATGTCTCGCATAAACTGGTAATTTTGGAATTAATTTAGGGTACTTATCAACCCAATCTTTAATTACCTCTTTGATTTTTCTTTCAAGATTTAAAACAATGACTTTTTTTTCTTGTTCATTTAAATAAAAAATATTTTTTCTTTTTTGATCGAATGATGAAGGATAAAATCTTTCAATAAAATGATTTCTACCATTTTCATCAGTTAAATATCCTAAAATGAAATAACCAATCCCAAATTTTTCAATGTTCTCTCTTCTTTTAAGATACATTTTCCACTTTTCCCACCCTTTCTTAATATTTTGATAATGAGTAGGAATTTCTTTAATACCTTTAAATCTCCAGTTCAACAATCTTCTAATCAATTTAGTTTGGTTTTCATGAGTTGGGTGGCTTTGAGTTATTGTTAGGATTATTCTATTAGGATCAATTGATTTCTTATCAGCAAGATAAATATGATGACGATTAAAGGTATACCATTCAGGGGGGAAATTTTTTTTAAAACATTCAACAGGAAACGGAAACATATTTAGAATATCAAAACATAAATTTCTAATGGTTAATATTGTGCAATGCAGTCTAATAACCTCTTCATTATGCCAATAGATATGATATTCTGATGATCTGAATGATTCCCGATAGTTGATATAATTTTTTAAGAGATTTTTTGCTAGTCGTGAATATTTAGTGTTAGGGGGGAGTAACCTTTTTATAATTAGACATTGTTCAATAGACAATTTCCATCCATCCTTAAGTTTTGCTGAAAATAGGACTCCCTTGGGGTTATTTGTTATTTCTCTGCTAAAATCATTAATGTTAAAGTTTTCTCCTTTATCCTCAGCAAAAGCTATAAATGAATAAAAAATGACTTCAAACTCCCCAATAAATTCCTCATTTAACACCTTATTTTCCAACATAAGGTTCAGTATCAAAATATAACTTTTTTTTTTAAGATTACTAAGGGAATTTGTATCTTTTAACTTGATATTGTTTGTATTAAAGGTTTTCTCTTCCAATAAAAATATTGAAGAGAGAAGAGTAAAGTATTTGTTAATTTGCTCAAATTCCAAATGATCCTTTAAGCTTTCACTTAATAAATTTAGGTACATTCTATTTTTTCCTAATAATAAAGAAATATCCGAGAATCCTAAAGCATTATTTACATAACTGTTGAAGATTATTGCGATCTGAACTCTTAAATCATTTAATTTTCCTGTCTTCTCTAAATATTGAGAAATTACTTTGTCAGCTAAAATTCTAACATTTTTTGGAAAATATTTATTAGTTGAATGAAATAATTTAAAGAATGACTTAAATCTGAAAACTATATTTTCATTATTACATAGGGGTTGTGCCCAATTTCTCTTAAAATTAGAATAAGTAATGCCTAGAATTCTTGCAATATTTTTTCTTCCAATTTCTCCCTCAAAATGAAAAAAATTATCATTATTTTTCTTAATTTTAAAATTTTTTTCATCCCTAATTTTACGTATATGATTTACAATATCAGATTCATGATTATAGATTATTTTTATTAATTCTTTTATCAATCTAGTGCTGTTATCTTCTTTTTTATCAGTGTTATATTTTATTAAAATTTGATTCTCATTTTTTCTATTAATAATACATAAATTTCTTAAGTTTTTTAATTTTGGAGGTACTTTCGTTAACTTTATCTTAGAGTTATAACAAAAACGATCCTTTTCATTTTTGGTCAAACAAAAATTACATCTCTTAATAATAACTATATATTTTTATCACATTTTTTTTGTAATCATCTTGTATATTTTTGTCCTTATAAATTTTATATCACTGGAAATTTTTGGAATTGGAGAAATTTTTTATATGGATTTAAATCATAATTTAAAATATTACTGATTTCAAGAAAAAATCTAAGATTTTTTAGAAGAGTAATAAAATTTAGTAGTCAAAAAGAGAAAATTAAATCTGACTAATAATATTATTACACAGAAATTATTTAATTAACCAAAGAATATTGGATTAGATTTTAATGATTGGAGACTCAAAAAAATCATCATTTGTTGAGCTAATAAAATATGATATAAATGTTTTAAGTCAATCTATAAAAGATCATTACCCTAAGCTTATGCTATTTATTGACAAGGATGATATTAATCCCTCACTGATAAAAATTGATTTCCCACTTTTTCAAAAACTTGTCAAAAAACATTGTTATAAAAATATCGATCATAAAATTCATGATATTGATTTTTTTAATGTTCCTAATGATCGATTAGAACTATATGAAGAGATTTTCTTCGAAGATATAATTTCTATTAATTATTCTCCTTCTCCACATAGTTATACTACAAGCGGATTATCATCCTTGAAAACATATTACTCTTTCATATATTTGATATTTCATGAGAAGTTTTTTAAGGGTGTTAATATCAAAACTTCAATAGAAAAAATCCTTTTAGAATGGTTAGATGTTCTAGCAAAGAAAAAAATTACTATGGAGTGTGAATTAGCATATAACAAGTTAAATATAACCGAAAATTATAACAAAAGTCAGATATATCAAATAAGAAAAGAAGAAGAGCTTATTATAAGCTCTTTAGAACCTTTTACCTATTATCCTAGAGAGGGATTGACTAAAATTATTATTTATAGACAATTCCCTGTTCTTTTTACCACAAAGAAAAATAGAAGAATTGAAAAAAAGAAACAATGGGAAATGTTATCCAAATCAACTATGATACATAAAGAAATAGAAGATGAACTAAGAAAAATACTTGTAGCATTATTTCTTGAGGGAATAAAAATACCAATGACAATCCCTAAGTATAAGTCTCCTTGGTGGTTAGATCAATATGCATATAAAATTCAAGAAAAGGAAACTACAACTTTTTTTCGTCCCGAGGTTCAAATTACTAAAACAAATTATAAAAAATCATTAGAGAATTATGATTTATTCATTTCTATGGATTTTTTTAATGAAAAACATTATCCCCTATGCAATAATCTATTTAGATTGGCTATAGAGAATAGGGAATTTGCGGATTGGCTGTTTGATCTCCATGGAATCCTTGAATATTTGTTTGCACCTGGAAGCTCAGGAGAACTCAGTTTTAGAATAGCATTAAATGCTTCTCATTTTATTTCCGAAGATTTTGAAGAATTTAAAAGTAATTTCCATTTTTTTAGAAATTTTTATGCTTTGAGGAGTACTGCGATACATGGAGGAGATTGGAAGAAAGTATATCCGAAATTATTGGAGAAAATAAAAATTTTTAATGATCAGATCGTATCCCATCAAGACCTTAAGAAAGCTATGGAGTCGAAAATAATCAAAATTATTGCAAAACTATTAAATCAAGAATTTGAAATCCCTACTTTTAAAAAGAAAATAGAAGAAAATCAATTATTTTTTATTGAAAATAGTAGGATAATCAAAAAGTCTTAGAGGATTGCTTATCTTTCTCCATACAATAGATTCTATAATTTTCTTTCAAATAAAAAATTTATATGAATATGCAAAAGAAATTAAACCAATTCGCGCTAACATTGATGATAAAGTAGGTTATTTGAAACTCCAATCTATAAGTGTTGAGATCGATAAACTAACCGAGGAGCAATACAATTATATCCACGGGTTTCTTGAGGATACATAAATAATCAGAATTTTACAACTTTTTTATTTTTATTCCTTCTTTTTTACATAAAACATTTTCCTTAATCTTAAATTAAAAAAAGCAAATATCTTCATTAATATCAAAATTTTAAGGATCAAAATCAAATTGGTGAAAGCGTAGATGTCATCAAAAAAGTCAATAGAAAAGTCACTTATCAATGAAACAAACTTAAAATTCTATATTTGGCTTAAGAAAATTTCAAAGTTTGATATATCAAGAAGCTTACAAATTAGCTCTTTTTTAATAAATTTCCACCTCGCTCAAAATTATTTTCCTGGAATAGATGAATTAGTTAGTGAAATCCCCCAATTAATGCCGGAATCCTTAAATAAGCAAAAGATACGAGAATTTAGGATGAATCTGGAAAGAGCTTATAATATCTTTGTGTTAATTTCATTGTTTTATAATTCTAAAATTACTCTTACTAAAGGACAAACTGACCAACAAATGGATGAATTAGATGGATTTGGTCCCTTACTAAGGAGATTTTTTAATTTGAATTCTCTACCTAAGTATATTAAAATAGAGGAAATTGATAAAATTTCAGATTATATTAAAGATTCACTTATCATAGAGAATTACCTACCTCAATTAGATTTCGATCCATTATTCCAAGAAATTCTCTCAAGTAATGCTATTAAATTCCTTTTTTACACATCAGCTCCGAAAAGCCTATTAATGTTTGATGGAAAACCAAAGGATAATTGGTATGTGCCTGAATTATTCATTTTTCATGAATTTCTAGAAGCCAGACGAGATCCAAAAAAGAAATTATTCAAGATCAACCCTGAACTAGGAATATCGCGTTTTTTATTGACTTATACAAATTATATGGGCATTTTTCATTTTGGAAGTTTTAAATTAATAAATGAAATCATCGAATTATTTACAAAATACTATTCAATAAGAATTCCATCAAAAAAGGAAGAAATAACGAAATTTCTCTTATGTTTCGGAGAGCTTTTTAAATTATCTGAAGGAAAATTATATCAAGAACTTAGTTGGCGCAATTCTGTTGAGAGGTTAGAGACAAAAGTATCTCAAGATGATGCAAAATTCTTTGTGGATAAATTTATTTTGGAAAAGAATTATAAAGAGTTTCCTGATAATTATGAAGATTTTGACGCTCAAGAATTCTTACAATTATATCATAAATTTTTGATTTATACTGGTTATAGTCATTTTGGCATTGTTAAAACAGGTGCTTATCTTATTTGGAGATCATTAATAAAATATTTGGAGAGTTTGCAAGGACTAGAAGAATTTTACAAGGCAAAAGGAGAATTGTTAGAGAAATGGGCTTTTGAAAAAGCAATCGAGATTGGGTTTATGCCAGAGAAAATTATTTTAATAAATCCTCAGAGAGAGCCTACTCCAAGATACGAAGCTATGATAAAGCAAATCGAATCATTTCCAAGACCTCCACTCAAGCTAGAAGTTAAGTTTCCAGAAGAAGATCATTCCTATTATCATGAAATTGATTTTGCTTTTAGGATTCAAAATAAATTATTCTTATTTGAATGTAAAGGGACGAAAGCGCCTATAGGAGAAGAAGGGAAATACATTAAATGGGTTGTACACTTTCTAGACAACTTTGAGCTTTTAAAAAGAAAAACACGAATATTACACCACAATATTAAAAATGGTAATATCAAGCATCCATTCTTAGATGATATTGAAGAGGAAGTATTGAATATTATAAAAACTGAAGGAATTTATTCGTATTGGTGTGAATTAACAACCCATGAATATGTTTATTACTTAAGAAATCTTCGGGAAAGTATAGATAATAATACTTTTAATGAGTTTTTAAATGAAAAAACACAATATATCGATTAAATAGGTTTGAAATTTTTCATGATTAACCAAGGTGATATAATTGAATATTTTAAAATCGAATTTAAATCGTTAATGAAAAGATTTGGAGATAAACGTCAATTAAATTATTCATTGGATGAGTTAAATGATCAGCAATTAGTGGAGTGTAATTGGTCTCAACAACATATAAATATTAGTTTTAAAATTATACCCATCAAGTATTATTTGTCAAATCCTGCGCATAGAGCAATATTCAAAGATAATCCTGAAAATTACAGAAATTATTTTATTCAAGTTGCTCGACATGAATATGGGCATTCAATTTCATGCGAGTCATTTAATAAATTACATTCCTACAAATTGTCATTTAATGAGTTTGCAAAATGTACGCTAAATAAGCAGTATTTCATGATTTATTTGAACGAAATTTATTATGATTTTATAGCAAACTACATAGTCTATGAAAAAATTGACAATTCTGTTCCTGAAGAACACATAAAACTTAATTCTAATTCATTCCAGATGACATTTGAAGCAGGATATAAAATTTTTGACTTAATAAAAATATGTTTGCTCTTTTCCCAAGTCTTTTATATTTATGATCAATGGGAAAAATTAGACCCCATTTTCGAAGAATTCAACATTAACATATTTTTAGATATTTTATATGCTATCAATGAAATATTCAAAAAAATTATCATAAAAAATTCAGAAAACGATAATATGGATATTGATTCGTCAATTTCCGATATCAAGGAATTAGCTGCGATTTTAGATAGTATCAACTGGAAACCAATAATTTTAGAAAATTATTCTGACAAATCTAATGTAACTCTATTAGAAAACTTCAGAAATGAATTTTGAACGATTATTAGATTATTTGCCAAAAGACTTTCTTAATTGATAATCACCTTGCCGTTCAAAATCAACATGAATAAATCCTGAATTGGTAATACCAATCTTAATGACATTATAAGTGTTCTCTCCATAATGTTTCTTAGATAATTTGAACGCTGTACTAATATTATCAATTGCTATGTGAAATAACCATTCAATCACAGCTTTATCTCCCCAACCATATCCTCTTTTTTGTTCCCAATAGCTCTTGATATAGTTCATATCACTTTGATTATAAGCATGACGCTCAATTCGATGATCGGCTCCAAGGATATTTGCTTGAGGGGGATGATCTATCCATTGATGAAGCTCTGCAAAAGTATCGCGAGTTCTCTTTTTACTTATGGCACAGTGTGCTTTAAAATTTGGCATGATTCTAAATTTTGTTAAATTATTTATGATTTTTTTGAGTATAATGATTTTTGAAAAAAAATGACACTTCCTTTATTAAATTAGAGAATTTTTACCTATTTAAATCTATCTACTAGTAGTTTACTTTACTACTTTACTACTTTATGAAGGTAAAGTAAAGTAAAGTTTTGAACTAATATACTTACATAAGTTTACAATGTAAACATAAAATTATTGTTATTATTATTATCTTATTATTATTCAAATAATTCCATTAAATTTTGAACCGATTTACTTCCGGTAATTACCTTCGTGAACTTACATTAAGATCTTGATAAAAAATCGAATTAGTAATAATTTTGAATTAAATATTAATTGCTGCAACGATTATATTTATAGGAAGAGATAAGAATTATAAAATATACAGGAGAATATAGTATAAATATCCGAACCTAAAAGGGATGATAAAAATGTTATTTGAACTGCTATCAAAATATTGTCTGGAAATAGTTTATGAAATATCTGATGATTTAAATCAACATTCAAGTGATCTTGATGATTTTAGTTCGGACCTTTATAAAAATTCTCCTATTAAAGAAGATTTAAAAGAAGAATTTGTTAGACAAAGATTAGCTACCAAACTTGAATCTAGGCTAATAAATAATACAATGGAAGCAGGATCACATATAATTCATTGGAAGAAAATAAAAGTTGAAAAAGAATATCCTAAAACACCATCTAAGAAATGTGATATCTTTCTACAGGGTAATACTGCCGATGCTAGGAGGTACAGTGGAAGATATGTATACAATCAAGAAGACAAGCGAGATATATGGATTGAAATAAAATTTCTCACACCAATATATTCAACAGGTACAACGAATAGAGCTAAAATTATAAATGATCTACTAAGATTATATTATTACTTAAAGGATTATAGGACAAAAATTTGGTTTACAGAGCGATATTTTATACTCTTCCTTCTTTGCGGGCAATATGGTAGTTCTAAGATGAGTATTCCAAATTTCTTGGGTGGAGATAATCGTCTATTAGAGGTTTTTTTCCCTCCAGATTTAAATGTAAATATGAGTGGACCGCTTAATCTAAAGGAATGTGTTGAAGAAAATAATAATCTTAGCTCCTTTAAAGATGCTTTAGATGATAAAATAAAATCTATAATTGAAGAGGGAATGGATATAGAACGAATATATCTTGATAGAAAATATATAACTCCAATTCCCTTCTTTAAAGATATTACATTTGAAAATAGTAATAAAGCTCTATTCTGTTATGTTTTGAATATTCGGGGTTATCAAGAACCACATAGAGCCCTAATAAATCAATAATTCTTTTAATTAATTTATTTTTTTATTTCTATACTTTAGGGCTTAATATCTCATCAGCTATATGAATATGCTACGGAAATCAAGCCCATAAGAAGTAACGTAGAGGAAATCACTTTTCCTAATAGTAAAAAAGTTTACATATTTGCAAAAGGGCGTTTAGCCAACTTAGTATTGTCAGAGGGACATCCTAGCGAAGTTATGGATATGTCCTTTGCACTTCAATCGTTAATGTCGGAGTATATCATAAAAAATAAGGATTCACTGAAACCAGGTATGATTCAAGTTCCAACTAATATCGATGATAAGGTAGGTTCCTAAAACTTCAATCAATGGGCATTGAAATTGATAAACTGACTGAGGAGCAATATAACTCCATCCATGGTTATGAAGAGGGCACCTAAATTCCTAATCTTTTTTTAATAAATTTTTTTTAATTGCAATATTTATAAATCCGCATTTGCTCTGGTAAAATATGTCTCGCATAAATTGGTAATTTTGGAATTAATTTAAGCTCTGGATAATCTTCATTTTTACAGATATATATCTTTTCTAAGATTCTTATTGATTCAAACATTCTTTCTAATTGACCGTAGAAAAAATAATATTTATTCTTCTCAAAAAAGTATGGAATTAATTTTAATTGAGAAATCGGAGAAAAATCTTCAACTCTGAAAAATATTGAATCTGTGTCTTTTCTAAACTTGGAGATAAAACTATTTAATGTTTGATATTTTAACTTGTTTTTCTTAAAATCTTCAATGTTCATTGAACTTAGAATAGCAAGAAGAAATTCGAAGCGTATATTAAATTTCTGATTGGATGGATGTATTGAACTGATCATAATCCATTTATATAAAACTGATGGATCATATTCACTCATCCAAGTTTTTATATTTTTGATCAATCCATTTAAAGATTTAGATTCTTTCATTATTAACAAAGTTCTCTTAATTTTTCTTAATTTTTTTTAAATTTCTTTATTTTCTGAAGATTTTATGCATCTTTTAATATATTAATTTTATGATATTAACAGATTAAGCTAGTGGGAGATTATAAAGAAAAAATTAAATAATAATTTTTTCCTAATTCTTATCATTTACATTTTCAGCCTTTAAAAACTATATATAAAAAATATCAAGTTTAATTATATGAATTCCTAAATTATGGAACGATTTTATTATAGATAATTAAAGGCAAAATTATTAAAAATTTTGAGATTTAAATCAATAAAGAATTAAAACCCTTGAGAGATAAACAGATTTAGACTCTGACCATAGTAAATTTTCAATAATTATATTGAGTTTTTTGTTTTTAAGCAAAGAATAAATTTGATTTTAATTCTATTTGAATAATTTTTTCCTAAAAGTATTTGAATGTCTATATAAATAAATTAATTAGAAATGAAAAAAAAAAAGCTGAAATCTTTTACTCCTCCTTTCATAACAGGTGGAGGTGGATTTAATTTTGAGCATTCAGTTGGTGCGTATTATCTTACATTTCTCATTAAGAAATCTATACCAAGAGTATGTGAAGATTTGGGACTAATAACTAAAATTTCTTTTCAGAATCAATGGACAGGGTTAAAAGTTGATGATTTATGCATTTATTGTAAAAAATATTCAACTAAAGCAAAATTAATTTTACAATTGAAACATGATCTAACATTTTCAAATGCGGAATCAAATACAGAATTTAGAAAAGTAATATCTGAATGTTGGGAAACAATAAATAGTTCTGAATTTAATAAAGAAACTGACAGAGTTGGTATTGGAGTTGGAATAATTTCAAAGGATGTTCAGAAACACTTAAAGGAATTAATCTTATGGGCAAGAAGATCATTAGATTATAAAGAATTTAAAAAGAAAGTATATAAAAAAGGTTTTTCATCTAAAATAAAGCAAAATTATTACGAAATATTTCTAGATCTCATCTCAAAAGTAAAAGATAAGAGATGTTCAAGCAAGGAACTTTGGTTTTTTTTCCAAAAATTTGATGTTATCCATTTTGAAATGGACCAAATAAGCGGTCGAGATTATTTATATGCTTTAAATAACCTTAAGGATATTTTAGAATTAAAACCCCATCCTCCTAAAAAAATTTTTTTCCTCCTTGAAAATATTGTATCTCATTATAATAAAGATTCCGGCTCTTTAGATCTTAAAAAAATCATAAATGAGTTATCTACCTATAATATTATATTTTCTGAGAAATTAATCTATTATTCATCCAAATCAGAAAATGAATTTTTACGACTTATTGGAAAAGATATGAATAATTGGTATCTTAATTTAGAATCTAATTTTGTGGAACCTAAAAATTATTCTGAAATTAAATTAAAACTATTATATAACCAAATGCTATTTTTAATCGGATCTCCTCAGAGCGGTAAGATGTTTACTGCAGTAAAATTAATGTTTGAATATTATCTAAAAGGAATAAAACCAATATGGATTATGGGTTCTGATTTAGATGAGATTACTGCAAAAAAGAGAAGAGAGAATTGTAGACAAGATTTTGAAAACATTTCAAATATTTTGAAACCTAAAAAGATTATATATTTTGAAGACCCATTTGGTAAGTATTCATATGAAAGAAATTTGTATATTGAGCAAAATCTTCAAAATATTATTGAGAAAATAAGAGAAGTTAAGGATGTCTATGTTATTGTAACTTCAAGAGAGAATATTTTTAAAGATTTTGAAAAGGAAAAAAGATTAAATGAGAATTTCCAAAAATTTATCGAATCTATCAATTTAATGAAGCCCTCATATGATCACCATAAAAGATTTGAAATGCTTTGTAATTGGGCAACCAATTTTGGTTGTTTATGGTATAGAGAACAAGATTTATTGAATTCTATTAAGAAAAAAATATATGAGGGTAAACTACCTACACCTCTTTGCATTCGACAATTTGCTAATGCTACAATTTTAATTACGGATAAGAAAGAATTGTTTGAAGAATTGGAAAACAAGTCAAAAAAACTCTCTCATGATTTTGCTCTCACTCTATTACAATCTGAAAGAGATGATCAGATTTTTTTTTGTATTTTATATATGCTTCGTATTGCTGATGGTGATACCCTATTTCAAATATTCAACGACTATACAAAAAATGATGAGATCATTGATGAATTTCACATAAATAAATTTGATATTTTCTGGGAAAAATACTATGATGAGATCATAACCCTACGATATAATGGTGATTTAGAATTCTCCCACTCATCATATATGGAAGCGATTTCTATTCTAATATCTTGGGATAAAGGATTTTTTTTAAAAGAAAGAGTAATTGAACCAATAATATTGTTTTTAACCAGAAAATCATATTTTAAAGAAATATGGCATGAGTATCGTCAGAGAATATTAGATTTTATAATTCGATATTCTAATTTTTTTTCACATAAAATTTTCAAAAGAATTTTTAAATTATCTAAAATCAAGGATATAAGAAAAGAGGTTGTATGGACATTAACTTGGTATTTTTGTGGAATTTCAGATCGTTTGAAGCGATTAATCCTAAAAATTTCTCCAAAGTTAAAATATCCAGATAGAGGTCCATCATGGTTTATTGCAGCAAATTTCTCATTTTTTCCAAGAGAATATCAAAACCTTTTATACAAGCAATCTATTAAAAAAGAAACTACACTCAAAATTGCCTATTGCTTGTTGAATTTTTATGATAAAATTCCAAAAAAAAATAGGATTGAATTATTTAAAAATGTCTTAAAGTTCCAAAAATGTAAAGATGCAATTATAGAACTGATGGTAAATCATTATAATCTGTTTATTGAAGATTTTGGAGCGTCTAATGCTTATAACTTATTCAAAGGAATGATACTAAATGAAAGAAATAAAAAAGAGATTGTTAAGTTAATTCAAAAATATTATTTGAATACTTCAAATAGACTAAAGGAATTATTATTTTCACTACTCAGATCGCAGATAAATACTAACATTGAATTAGCAAATCCAATTGAATTTATAGATGAATATATTAGATATAAATCAAAATGTCCAATTTGTGGTTCCAATGATTTAAAAAAAAATTTTAGTTTTTGTCTGGAATATGATTGTGATAAATTAATAATTCTATCCCTTAAACCATATAAAGAAATTTCTAAAATTGGAAAATGTTGTGTTACAGATGCTCTTTGCGATTTTAAATTAGAAGTTACAGAAAATTCAGGAGCTTGTCAGTATTGCCAAAAGGAAAGAGTTAAAAATTACATTGCAGACTCTGTTTACTGTGAAATCTGTGGATTTTATTTTATTCCAGAAAAGGAAGTTGGCATCTCAAAAAAATGGACTTATTACTACTACTAGAATCAATTTTAAATTGAATATTCAAAAGAAATTAAACCAATTCGACAGAATGTAGAAGAATTAATCTTTCCTAGTGGCAAGAAAGTTTATCTCTTAGCAAAAGGAAGATTAGCTAATTTAGTCTTGTCAGAGGGACACACAAGTGAAGTAATGGATATGTCCTTCGCTTTACAATCATTAATGTCAGAATATATTGTAAAAAATAAAGATTCCCTAAAGCCAGGGATGATAGATGTGCCTGTAGAGATCGATGACAAGGTAGGATTTTTAAAACTTCAGGCTATGGGAGTCGAAATCGACACTCTAACCGAAGAACAATACAATTACATCCATGGCTACGAAGAGGGAACATAAATTTAAAAATTTAATTAGGTATTTTTTAATTTTTCTTCTTTTTTAGTGTAATTTTTGAGTGATTTATGAATACATAAATGAAAAGTACTATTTTATCATTTAATTAGAGGGGGTCCTCGAGAGATAATTTTTTTAAAATTATCTAATGAACCACGTCCAGGCCACATTGATTCAACAAACCAAGTTATCCCTATATTACGATAACCATTAATCCATTCATCTTCTTCTTTTATACCTGTTGTGACAATAGATTTAATAATATCATAAGAATCAAAGGAACTTCTATATTGTTTTATATATTTTATAATTTCTCTATAATCATTTGGAGATAAATTTTCATCACCACTTACTTTAATTGGAAATACACCATCATATTGGGCTGCCCTCTGAAATGGTTTCTTATTGGGCCAAATCCCACCAACCCAAATCGGAATTTTATCCTGAAAAGGTTTTGGAAAGAATTCTACTTCTTTAATATTAAAAAACTTTCCCTTAAATGTAAAGGGCTTATTAGCCCATAAACCTTTTAAAATATGCAAAGATTCATCCAATTTTTCCCTCCTGATTAATAGATCAGTATTTTCTCCAAAGTTACTAAAATCTGAATCAATTCCTAAACCAACCCCTAAAATCATTCTTCCTTTTGATAAGCGATCAAGAGTAGATACTTCTTTTGCAATTATCCATGGTCTTCTTCTTGCCAAAGGAGTGACCGTTGTTCCTAATTTAATTCTTTTTGTTTTTGCTGCAACTGCTGATAAAATTATCCATGGATCTAAAAATGGTTGCGGTTTATTTGAGGATAAAAAAACATGATCCCATAAGAAGAACCCATCCCAGCCATTATTCTCACTTAAAATTGCTAAATCAATATAATCTTGAGGATCATTGGTTATACCATAATTAGCAATATAAATTCCAAATTTATTTTTTGGCATTATTAGAAGCGTTATTTTTTTTATAATACTTTAACTTATAATGAAAGATTCTTATAATAATGAAGTGGGTTAAAAATTTCTAACTTTTGTCAGAAGGTCATCCAGCAGAAGTAATGGACATGTCCTTTGCTCTACAATCTCTAATGTCTGAGTTCATCGTCAAAAATAAAGAACAACTAAAGCCTGGAATGGTTGATGTGCCTGTTGAGATTGATAACAGAGTAGGCTCCCTAAAGCTTCAATCTATGGGAGTTGAGATTGATAAACTAAATAAAGAGCAATATAATTATATTCACGGCTACGAAGAGGGAACTTAATTATTTAGATTTTTTATTATTCTTTTTCTTTTAATTTTTAAAACATTTAATTTAGTATGGGTTACTAAGAACCACGGAACTGGAGAAAACATAACTGAAACACCAAATCAAACAGTTAAATACAATGGTAAGGAAGAATCCATTAAAAGATAAACTTAAAATCTTTAATAACTAAATTAATATGGAATTTAAGTATATTCAAATCTGATGACAAATGGAATTATTTTATAATATATTTGATAAAGAAGCTCCTTCAATTAAAATTGTAGGTGGAAAGGGGCATTCTCTCATGTTTACCACTAGAAAGGGTTATAGTGTCCCGCCGGGAGTAATAATTTCTGCTAAATTCTTTGAAATATGGTTAGAGCAAATAAAAAATACTTCGGCTTGGAATTTATTAATGAAAAAAGAGATGCCTATTGAAGAAATCTCAAAAAAACTTAAGGAAACTTGCTCTAATTTGGAATATAACGAAACTCAATCGAAAACAATTAATTCTGTAAAAGATTTCCTAGCAAAAGAAGAAATAAAATTAGTTGCGGTTAGGTCATCTTCTCCCGAAGAAGACCTCGAAGGTGCTAGTTTTGCGGGGATATATGAATCTGTAATGGGCGTTACAGAAGCATTATTGGATACAGCGATACGGACTTGCTTCGCCTCCTGTTTAGACGAGAGAGTATTTGCATACAAACTCAAGAACGGATTCGATCTCTTAGACCCTAAAATTGCCGTTATTATTCAAAAACAGGTTGCTTCAGAAATCTCAGGGGTGGCCTTTTCCTTGAATCCTGTCACGAATGATTATGACGAAGTCGTTATTAATGCAAATTTCGGATTAGGGGTTACCGTGGTGAACGGGACGGTGACACCAGATCAATTTATCGTGGATAAAGTCTCCAGCACGATTATTGAAAAAACCGCTGGAAAAAAGGATGTTGCCGTTTATTTGAAAGCTGACGGCGGTACTGAACCCAAAAATATCATCAACCCTGCAAAAATTTGCCTTTCTGATGAACAAATTGTAGCCATAACCTCCTTAGTAACCAAGATCGAAACTGAATATAATATGCCAATGGATATTGAATGGGCATACGAAGGGGACACTCTTTATCTGCTCCAAGCTCGTCCCATTACTGGTTATTATAAGATCCCCCGAGAGATAATTACCAAGCCCGGCGAACCTAGAAGGCTTTACTTTGATGTTCTCCTAACCGAACAAGGTTTGGTTGAAAATATTAGCCCGTTAGGTGTTGGAATATGGGATTTGATGGCGTTTGCTTCGATGAAAGAAAAAGATGTCAAGAAAATCACGGATATCGAAAATGGAATGTATTGTGCGGCAGGAGGTAGAGCTTACATAAATTTCTCAAATGTCTTTAAACTTCCAGGGAAAAACACGATAATCAACAGTATTAACTTAGTGGAAAATCGTGGTTGGAGAATTTTGAATGATCTCGATCTCAAGCAATATACGCCCAAAAAACGTCCTAAAGGATTATTTAAGAGTTATATAAAAATGGCTTTTGCAATGTTTAAAAAACCCTCTCGTATTTTGCGCACAATCAGAAAACCAGCGAGGTATCTCGAATTCTTTCTCGAAGAAAATAAGAAGTTAGAAGTAGAATTGAAGCAATTCTACCAAGAGAAATGTTCCTTTGAAGACTGTAATTTTGAAAACTTAAGTAGAACTCTGATGAGCATGACTGTTAATCACATGTATCAAGTTTTAATGCCCGCCCTTTATGCTACAATGCTTGCTCGTTCTAAAATAAAAAAGATGTTTAAAAACGAGCCACAATCTGTTCAAGTTCAGTTAGTATACATTGAAAATTCTCTCCCCCATAATGTTACCATTGAAATGGGGTTGTTATTTTACGAATTATCGCAGTTCCCTGAGATTTTAAATACGGATACCCCGACTAAATTTATACAAAATCTTGAACAGAATAAAGTTTCGTCCGAATTCTTAAAAAAATGGAAAACCTTCATGGATCGATTTGGTTTTCGTCATCCAAAAGAAATTGATGTGGCAACCCCTAGGTATAACGAAAGACCTGAGGAAGTTTTTACTATGATGAAAACAATGGCTTCGACGGCAGACTTGGGATTTAACCCCGTTCAAAATTTTGAAAATGGTGTAAAGAGACGCGAAGATGCTGTTAAAAAATTAGAGGTAATCTTAGAAAAGAAAAGTACTAGAAAGGTTAAACAATTCAAAAAAAAATATAATATAATGAAAACTTTTGCTGCTCATAGAGAAATCCCTAAATATTATCTAGTTATGGCCGACTATTATATCAGATTAGCAGCTCTTACGTTAGGTGAAAAATGGGTAAATGTGGGCCGATTGGATAATGCTGAGCAAATTTTTGATTTGTATAATTCTGAAGTAAATAAAGCAGAGAGAGATGAGACTTTAGACATCCGTAACTTAGCAAAGGCTAATCGTGCGTATAATGCGCAGTTTAATACCAAACTAGATCCTCCCGTTTTGATTGATTCGCGCGGCCGAATCTTGACTTTACTTGAAGAACCAATGGACAAAAACGAGCTTTCGGGTACGGGCGTCTCCCCCGGCATCGTTAAAGGTCCAGTGAAAGTTCTGAGTCGTCCGAATGAAAAGGAAATCCTTCCAGGGGATATAATGGTAACCAAAGCTACTGATCCTGGTTGGACAATGCTTTACTTAAACGCTGCGGGCATACTCCTTGAGTCTGGTGGTATATTGCAACATGGAGTTTCTGTTGCGCGTGAGTCCGGAAAACCATGCATTGTTGGTGTTAATCACGTAACTAAAATTCTCCAGGATGGACAAATCGTCGAATTGAATGGCTCGACGGGACTCGTAAAAATTCTACAGTAGGAGTCCAAATTGTAAAGTATTTAAATTAACTTTGTAATGGATATGTCCTTCGCTTTACAATCATTAATGTCTGAATATATAGTTAAAAATAAGGATTCCCTAAAATCAGGCATGGTTGACGTTCCTATAGATATCGATGATAGGGTCGGTTTTCTCAAATTACAATCAATGGGTATTGAAATTGACAAATTAACTGAAGAACAATACAATTATATTCATGGATTTCTTGAGGGTACTTAATTCAATTAGAGAATTTAATTATTTTTATTTTTTTTTTCTATACCTTAGGATTTAATATGTCATTTGCATATACATTATCTCCATAAACCTCGTAGGCAAGAGTTATTAAACCATCCAAACCAATAGGTTCTTCTTCAAGCTTCTCTGATTGCCAAATTTTTAATTTTCTAAATTCTTTTTTAATTTCTTCGGTATAATTAAGTTGAAGTGATCTAATTTTTTTACAAAAATCACATTCTTTAGGTTCAGGTATAATCATATTTATATGAACTCCCTCTAATTTAATATATCGTTGTGTTAAATCTCTAGCTCTTTTGATCTCTTCAAAACTAGGTTTTTCAGCTATAGTTACAAGTCTAAGTGACCCTACATTATGAATTAATTCAGAAATTCGTTCTCCTCGCTTTTCAAGATCTACTATCATATTGAAAATTTCTTTTCCTAATTCCCTTCTCTCTTTATGATCATCAAAAGGTTTTATAATATGTCTCCACATCTTTGAAACATTTTTAATAGCTCCTTTAATGGAGTTATAAAAATTTAAGGAATATTTCAAAACAACCTTAACTTGATCTTCTGGAATTTCAAAAAGTGTAATCATATTAGCAGTAGGAGGAAAATCAGCTATTATAATATCAAATTGTACATTTTGAGTATTTAAATCTTCTGCATCTAAAATTTTTTGAAAAAACATCGCATTCTTAAGTGCTAATGGAATAGAATCTGCTGTAAACGTTGTATCTATAAATTTCTCAACTTGAGGAATTAAACCTACAATTGGCATTTTCTTCATTAAAGTTTTCATTTTCTCTATTAAATCAGTTGTATATTCTTCGGCATAGATATTAGCATCTGGTTCAATACCCCAAAGATTATTTGTGAGAGGTGTTAATTTGTTTCCAATCTCCCGTTCAAATAGATCACTAAGATTATGTGCCATATCAAATGAAATAAGAAGAAATTTTTTATCTGGAAGGAGATCTGATAATAATATAGCTGTTGCTGCACTTATTGTGCTCTTTCCTACTCCTCCTTTTCCACCAAGGACTAGTATAGCTTCTATCACAATTAATCAAATCATAAAATTAAAATTTATATATCAAAGATAAATATGAAATAAAAAACTAATCAAATATTTAATATTGTTTCGTATGAATTTGTCTTTTTGTCATGAAATTCGAAAATTAGAAAAAAATAAATTGAAAAATTAATTAAATTAATTAATAAATATTTTGAACAATTTCATGAAGATATTATATTAATATCATTCATTAAATTATCAATCAAATTAATCAATCATATTAACACATCAAAAATATTAAACTTACAAATAAATTTATTAAAGAATTTTATCAATTAAATAAATTAAATAATATAATAAATTAAACACACAAATAATTAAAATTTTAATCAATTCAATAAATTAAAATTATTGTTCAGACTTATAAAAGAAATAAGAAGTAGGTTCATAATTCAAGCTTAATAAAAATTCATAATCTTACCTCAATAGATTAAATTTTTAAGATGGTAATTAGAAATAATTAATTTAACGTTATTTCTACTTCAATGGCTATTTACTACTTCTACTATATAGGTCTTCTTTAGATTTTGATTTATTGTACAAATCAAAAAAGTATAATATAATAAAAAAGGAAGTGATAAAGATTAAGGATCAATCAGATTTTACTACGAAATATATTATAGAAGTTAAGTTCAACATTAAAGGTGTCGTTGAGAAATCAGATATAGTTGGAGCCATTTTTGGGCAAACTGAGGGGCTCCTCTTAGACCTTGATTTGAGAGACCTGCAGAAGTCAGGACGAATAGGAAGAATAGAAGTAGAAAATGAAGCACAGGAAGGAATCTCTACAGGTGTTATTAAAATCCCTTCTAGCCTCACACGACGTGAAACAGCATTATTGGCTGCGACTGTAGAAACTGTTTCCCGAGTCGGTCCATGTGAAGCTGAGCTTACTCTTATTGAAATTCGTGATGTTCGTGAAAGAAAACGAAAGAAGATAATAGAAAGAGCAGCTGAGCTTTTAAAAGAATGGGATCAAAAATCCTTAGAACAGAGTGAAATAGAAGAAAAAATAGATACAGATATTAAACTAGGTGAAATAATTTCATGGGGTTCTGAAAAACTCCCAGCAGGTCCCGAAGTAGAAAGTGATCAAAATCTTATCATTGTTGAAGGACGCGCTGATGTGTTAAACTTATTACGGATAGGTATTAAAAATACTATAGCAGTTCAAGGAACTCAAATTCCTAAGTCAGTTATTAAATTAACTAAGAATAAAGACACGGTTACTGCCTTTTTAGATGGTGATAGAGGAGGTACAATTATTCTAAAAGAACTCATACAAGTTGCAAAAATTGACTATGTTGCAAGGGCTCCCAATGGGTATGAAGTAGAAGCATTAACAAGAAAACAAATGATTAAAGCATTACAAAATAAGAGACCAACAAAAACATATAAAGAATCGGAAGGAGAATACGTAGATGAAAAGAGATATGATAAAATGGAGGATAAACTACAAAAAACTTTAAAGAAGTTTAAAATAAAGAATGAATCTGTAATAATTGAAATAATTAATAGTATCGAAACAGGACATGGCATTGGATTAAATAAAAATCTTGAAAAATTGTTTGATATCCCTGTTGGTGAAATTTTCGAAAAAATAAGAAATTATAAAGATGTAAAGTTTCTAATAATAGATGGAATATTAACTAAACGTCTTCTTTCACTTTCTATGAATTTGAAAATAAAGTTTATAGCATGTAAAAATAAAGAAGATGAGTTAACTGTTCCTGAAAATATAGTTGTTTATTTATTCTAAATACAAATAATCTCTTCAGGGCTAAAAAGCTCTCAAAAGAGAGCATCTGAGAGAACAGAAAATATAAGTTGTATTACATAAGAAAGAGCGCCCAAGAGTAGGATTCCGATTCCACAGATCTTAAAAACCAAAAAATATTCCTTTTTATCAGGTTTATTCGCAATTTTTAGAATTCTTTTTGAATTTTGGTAAAACAGACTTAATCTTTCATAAAGAGTTAGCTTCTTACTTTTTCCTTTTTTTTGATATTTTTCATATTTTGGATAGCTTGACATCCTTTTGAATTCTCACTAACAATATAATCTTTATATATATATGAATAAAATTAAGGAACTTTTTTAATTTATCGCTATGAATAATATTCAAATCCACTATTAAAAAATATCAAGTATATTTGATATAAACTCCTCTCTATTAAATTGTTCTAAATCATCATAACCTTGTCCGACACCGACAAAGATTATTGGCTTTTTTGTTTCAAATGAGATCGACAGCGCAGCACCACCTTTCGCGTCAGCATCAAGCTTAGTTAAAATATTAGCATCAATTCCGACATGTTTGTCGAATTCTCGTGCTTGGTATAGTGCATCGTTACCTGCTAATGAGTCCCCCACAAAAACAACGAGGTCAGGTTCAGATATTCTAACTATTTTTTGCATTTCTCTCATTAGGTTTTTATCTGTTGTTTGTCTTCCACTTGTGTCAACCAAAACGACATCTATTTTTCTTGCTTTAGCATGTTCAATAGCATCGTAAGCAACAGAAGCGGGATCAGATTTATATTCATGTTTAATAGTATTTATCCCAACATTATTCATGTGATACGTCAATTGTTCTATAGCTGCAGCTCGAAATGTGTCTGCAGCTGCGGCTACAAGTGACAATTTATTTCTCTTTAAATAATGTGCAATCTTTGCCATAGTGGTTGTTTTACCAGTTCCATTTACGCCGAGAAAGACGATAATATACGGTGAATTTTGAGATATTTTTTTCTTTATTTCTTCTAATAGGTTTATTTCTTTATCAGGAGTTAAGATATTTGTAATAATTTCTTTTAAAGTCTCAAATAATAGATTTTTAGTAGAGGTTAATCGACTAATTTGTTGTCCTTTAAACGATTCGATAATTTGGTTACAAATTTCATCAGCTGTATCAATAGCAACATCATTAGTAATGAGTAATAGCTTTAAGTCGTTAATAGAGTTATCCATCTTCTCCTCTGTTAAACTTTTTTTAACAAAAGTCGAAAATACATTCTTTAATTTTTCAAGCATTTACTTTTTCACAAGAATTAGAAATAATATAATGGTTATAACAATAATAAATATAACAAGATTACCTTTGACTAATACCTCTTTGAATAAGATTTGAGGCCTCTTGTAAAGTTATATCTAAATTTTGTAATTGAGTTCTTAAGAATTGAATCTGCTTATTATGTTGTTCAATCAGTTTATCAAGAAATTCAATACTACCATTTAAATCTTTTTCAATTATAACATCTTGAGTTACAGAAAGTAATATTTTCTCAGGGTCTTTAATAGATGCCCTGATACTAGCCAAACCACCGATTGGAACTAATATCTCATCTCCATCTTTTACATCCTCCTTCAAATTTTCTACCGTAGTTTTAGTGTTCAATATATTTCCAAGGGAAGCATTAATAATCTCTAACTGTCCTTGGTACATATCTCGTTGCTCTTTTAAATATCTGAATTTCAACAATTGTTCCTGATAATTTTTAGAAGATTCCAATTTTATCAAACCCGTTTAAATTATTAATTAATCTGATAATTCCCTTATAAGATAATCCTGAGATTCATCTAAAGTTATTTCTTTAATTTCTTGTATTGTAATCTGACGTCTATAAATACCTATCGATGTAATTTGAGATAATACCTTTTCAATAGCATCTTCTTCTCTCAAAGCACGCACTTCTTTACGGAATAAATATTTTTTATGATTCTTTTTGTAGTTCCCAATAATTCTATATATTTTTATCTCTGACATAGTTATTATAAATCTTTGTATCCTAGTTTATAGAAAAAGATAATACTTTAAAAAATATTAAATTTTTCTTTTTATCTCTTGCTGAATCAAGTCTATGGTTTCATAAATTAAGAATAGAGGTAAGTCTCATGAGCTCAGGACCGGTTGAATTACTCCCAAATATTCCGCTTTTATCATTTACAATTGCTCCTGAACTAAGATATGGTATCCCGCGATTAATTGTTGAAACATCAATCTCTTTAACTTTTAAAATTGAACAAATATATTTAATTTCCCCATCAGTAGTAAGTGGATGCACTAAACATCCATTATTATTAGCTAACGAAATAGAACCTGGAAGATAATTATCGGCAAATTCATAAACAACGGTCTCAACATTTAAGACATCTTCGATTTGTGTTTTATAATCTTCTAAAAATGAACTAATTATAGCACCCTTATCATTGCAGAGTATTAAATTTCCAAAAGCGTTATCAATGGATTTCAACATAGCAATTTGCGGAGAATTATTTACTTCTTTCAAAATATCTTTTAATTTATTTAGCTCATCATCTTTAATAATGTGTGGGACAATTATACCATATTTATTTGATGCTGTATACACACCTAATAAAATGGAACCGTTAATAGTAAGAGGATAAAAAGATTCCTGAAAAATAGTTTTAAATTTTTTTAGTTGTTGTGTTAATAACGTAGGAGGATAAAGAATGTATGAATTATTAGCAGATAAATATACACCAATTAGACTTTTACCAAATATTTGAGATCTTAAAATTGCCATTTTCAGTTCCTAAGCTAAATATACCACACAAAGTCCATCAATATTCTTAGTAACTCTCACTTTTAACTTTCTTGGAGGTTTTTTAATTCCGTGTTTCCAGATTCGTTCGTTTACTTCTTGAGAAATAATCAAAGATTCTGGTTTAAAGTGGCGAGTCATGAAATCTCTAAGATATTTAATTGATTTTTTAGCCCATTTGTTTCTTGGGCCTTTTCTTGCTTTAGCAAGAGGGATTATATATATTCTTTCATCAATAATTTCTTCTTTAGGAACCTCTTCTTCCTCAATTTCTTTTAGAATTTCAGCTTCTTCTTCAAAAACTTCACTTATTTCTTCCTCTTCAGTAATCTCATCCAGACTAAACTCTTCAATTTCTTCTATTTCTTCTTGTTCGGATTCTTCTAGTTCTTCTTCCAAATCATCTAAACTAATTTCCTTTTCTTTCTTTGCCATTTTTACTCAGAATACTTAATTTTATAAATTATATTTAATCTCTCTTTAATCTTGTATTCCTCCAGGATCTTCGAGTATATGGACTAGTTCTAAACTTTCCACCTGTCCTCATTGTCACCCAACTAGGTATTGATTTACTTTGTTTCATATTTTTTGCTCTTCTTAATTTAGAAGGCAAATCTTTATTACGAGCCATTCTGTTTTCCTTCTTTTTACTTTTTTATATTAAATTCTTTTTTTTTTCCCATAGAGGATATTTGCTCAAGCAACTTTTTAAATGCTTTATCTGATAATGGAATAGAACCACTTAATCTTCCTGATTGAAGAAGCTGTATTAATTGTAATTCTATCTGATCAGCAAATTGTGGCTTTACCATTCGAATATTTTCTAACCTTTGTCTTCCCTCTACGCTTAATATCTTTCTCATTAGTTGATATTTTTGCTCTTTATATTCTTTTTGCTGAGCTTCAGCAATTTGTTGTTGGACCGCTTGTTGTTTTAATTCTTCTAACTTTCTCCTTCTTATACTCTCTAATTCTTCATCGTCACTCATAGCAGCTCACTAAAAACCATTAATCCAATATTTTTAACTTTTATGCCTTAGAATTGTATATGCCATCCTTTCTAACAAACTTGTCCCTTCAGGAGATACAATTCTTCCCAATTTTTCTTTATTTTCGATTAAATTTGCTTTTTCTAACTGTTGTAAGGCAACTCTTATTATTTTACCACCTGCTTTAGCAGAATGCTTTAATCCCTTACCTTTTTTATTTTTTCCACCATAGAATTTTCTAAGTTTATTTACTCCTATAGGTTCATATTTCTTAACTTTTCTAAGCAACGATGCACATCGAATATACCAGAAGTTTTCTGAGTCAGCAGGAGCTAATTCTTTAAAAAACGCTGTCTTCCAAAATTCAGAACCTTTAGGGGGTTTAATCTCAGGAAATTCTTTTAACTTATCAGCAATTGATTTAATGAGTTTCGTAGGTTCAATGACATATATAGACATTTCTATACTATTCTTTATTATTTATAATACGTTTTATAAGTTAGAATAAATTAAAAATTTTTGTATTTTATGAGTTCTAGGACGATGGATTATCAAAAAGAATTTAAAAAAGTGGTATTATCACAACCACATTGCATTTTAGGTAAAAAAGGAATTACTAATGACTTTATCAATCATGTAACTAAATTATTAAAAAGATATAAAATAATTAAAATCAAAGCATTAAAGTCAGTTGCAACAAAATCGAATATAAAAGAATTGGCAAACCAAATTTCTCAATTAACACAATCTTATTTGGTAGATATCAGAGGAAAAATATTTATTCTTTCTTTACACAAGATAAATAAAATTTAATTGATTAGTATTGACCCCTTGAGCTATTAAATGCCAAAAAAAAACAAAAAGTCTAAATATCTTATAAAAAGAATAGCAAATTCTCGTATGCTCTATTTATTTCAAAGAGCTCATGAAATATTTCCTGATAAAAAGGAATTAGCAAATAGATATGTCTATTTAGCTAGACGATATGCTCAAAGAGCAAAAATTAAGATCCCTGCTGATTGGAAAAAACGTATATGCAATAAATGTAAAGATTTCTTATATCCTGGATTGAATTGTAGGGTAAGACTGCATTCACATAGAGGAAAAGGTTCTCACGTTTCTTTAACTTGTCTTGATTGCGATAAAACTACTCGGTACTTCATTAAATTAAAAAATAATTCTGATAATAAGAATTAATAAAAAAAGAGATTGAAGTAATATATGCCTTTAATTATTATTCTTGTGGAATGTGGACTGGAATTAATCCCTAAAAAAATAAGAAATCATTCTGCTGTCAGAAAAAATATCTCATCAAATATCTATTCTTCACAACTATTAGATAATGCTTTACATCATAGTGCTATGAAAGATTTAGAAAATCTAAAAAAAAGAGGGCGACCTGACATCGCTCATTTGTGTTTACTCAATGCTTTAGGCTCTCCATTAAATAAAACAGGTAATTTAAGTCTATTTATCCATACTATACACAATAAAATCTTTAGATTTAACCCTGAAATTAGAATCGCGAGAAATTTTAATCGATTTAAAGGATTAATGGCAAAACTATTGATTGATGGCAATATAAATGCAGATGGTATACAATTGATTTCTGAGGTTGAAGGAGATTTACAAAATTTAATTGGTTCATTTAAAAATCCAGAAATTATTCTATTTTCAAGTAAAGGTAAATTAATTTATGACTATAAGAACTTATTTTTAGAAGATTTATCGAAAAATGTGGTAGCTATTATTGGCGCATTTCAGAAGAACACATTCTCACAAAAACTTTTAAAACTATCTACTAATTTAATTTCCATATCAAAGTATTCATTAGACGCATGGATTGTTACTAATAAGATTATTACATACTATGAGTTAAGTCATAAAATTCAATAAAATCACTAAAGTTATAAGAAATGGTGATTTTTATAATTATAAGCGCCGCTAGTCTAGGGGTTATGATTCTGGCCTTCCAAGCCAGTGACCCGGGTTCGATTCCCGGGCGGCGCATATTCTGATTTCAAATTTATCTGTTAATTTTTCTTTTTTTAATCATCTTTAAGTCTTTTTTTATGATTATCTATTTTTTCTCTTATTCTCAAAAGTGGAACTATTCCCAACGCTTACTATATCGAATCTCTATTTTTATTTATATTAAAAATTTGATGATTTTTTAATAAAGCAATAAGCTGGTTTATATTTCAAAAGGCATAAAGTTAAATTTACAAACTTGTATGTTTTAATAGAAAAAACGCCATATGAATATCTACCATTTCCATATTGAAAATTAGATCACTTTTTTATTCATTATAAATGGCGTTTTTTCATCTTTTTCCATTTTTTAATAGCATATTTCAATAATCTTACATTTTTATCATAATTATTGAGTTTACAAATTCAATTCTTTTTAAAATGGTTAAATATATTTATAAAGAATTCAAAAGTGTATTAAACAAATTAAAATATCCAGATTCTTGGTTTTGGGCGCGTTATACCTTAAATGCATATTCTGGATGTGCCCACGCATGCATATATTGTGATGCCCGAAGCCAACGATATTATTTAGAAGATTTTGAAAATGAAGTTATTATTAAAACTGATTTTGATAAAAAATTAGATCTCAGACTTAAAAGAGCTCGAACATTATTACCTGATGTAATAGCTCCAGGCGGTGTAAATGATGCATATCAACCCATTGAAAAAAAAGTTAATCAAACAAGAAAAGTTTTGCAGGTTATAGCAAAGTATAAATTTCCAATTAACATTGCTACTAAATCAAAATTAGTTACTCGAGATATTGATATTCTTAAAAAAATCGCGGCTGATACTTGGTGTACTATAGGCTTCTCTATATCAACTACGAATGAAGAATTAGCGAAATTTTTAGAGCCCTATTCTTCTCCACCTTCGGAGCGACTTGAAGCAATAAAAAAGATAAAAAAAGAAGCACCTCAAATCCAAGTAGGCACCTACTTTATCCCGATCATTCCATTTTTGGAAGATGATGATAAGAATTTAGAAGAGGTAATGAAAAAGACAAAACAAGCTGGAGCAGATTTTATATTATATAGTCCAGGGTTAACTTTAAGAGATTTACAAGCAAAATATTTTATTAAAAAGCTAAAAAATAGCAGATGCCAACATGTTGTTAAACCACTTTTAAACTTATATAAAGGACAAATACATCCCCCAGAGGCTTATGTCCTAAAGATGCATTTGAAATTATTTAATTTATCTCAAAAATATAATTTGCCTCTTCGTGTGAAAAGATGGATTCCAAAAGATTATAGAAAATGGAATTTTAAAATATCTGAGATTTTGTTGAATAAGGAATACCTAGATCTCATAAAAATGGGGAAATCAAACACAACTATGAAATGGGCTGGTTTAAAGTTGAATAATCTGAAAGAGTCGATACTTAATATATATAAAAATGATAAAATTTACCAATTAGAAGGTTTTTATAAAAAAGAAATCGATATTATTAAACCATATTTAGAAAAATTAGATAAAAAAACAAATTTAGATAAATTTTTATGACGATTTCCAAGAATATCACGAGTATTATAAAAGAAAACCTAAAAAACACAGCGCCCCGCTTAACTAAGGACCAAATTAAACGAAGGAATAAGATTTTAAATTCAGATAATCCTAATTTTATAGGATATGGTCATAAACTCTCTGAAATAGAAAAAATTGTAAAGCTAATTTATAAAAACCACCCTTGCAGCTATGAAGATGCCACTGTTGTTTTTATGAATTTGGTTAGCTCCAATGTTCATGAAGAGAAATTTGCTGGAATTTTTTTTCTTAATCGATTTAAAAACAGTTTTAATCAAGATACCATATATATGCTTGAACAGCAGTTTTCTAAACACTGTGATACATGGGCTTTCTGTGATAGTAGTTGTATCAGAGTTATTAGTCCATTTCTCGGAAAAAAAAACAATCAAAAACTAACTAAACAAACTCTCGAGAAATGGTCGAATTCTGATAATCTATGGGTTAGACGAGCATCTCTTGTTATTTTACTTAAGATCATAATGATCAAAAAAGAATTCGACGAGAATTATATATTTGAATTTGTAGAAACAATGCTTAAATTCACAGAAGATTATATTCAAAAAGGAATTGGATGGCTCCTGAAAACTTGTTCAAGATTTAAACCTGATTCAATCATCAATTATTTAATGAGCAATAAAGAAAGGTTACCACGCCTAATTATCAGATATGCTAGTGAAAAATTACCAATAGAAAAACAAAGACTTATTTTATATAAATAAATTACTTAACAGTAGAGGGGATAACATTAGCTTCAGCGGCAATTTTCCTCTTGCGTTAAAAAAGACGACGTAGTGAAGTTATATTATTTCTATTACAAATTTTTCTCTTTTAATTACTTTTTTTTCCCAAGATCTTTTATATTGCATAGTTATTGTAGTTTTCCCGTGCTTGAGAGATAAGAAACTGAATTGCTCTTTGCCCCCTCCCCCCAATTTTGAACTTAATGGTATATAGGATTTTTCTTTAAGCTTTACAAAATCAGTGTCAAAATCTGCATCCCAGCGATA